>MFSY01000036.1:0-8895 GCA_001785175.1 Candidatus Muproteobacteria bacterium RIFCSPHIGHO2_01_FULL_65_16
CCATTACATACTGCGTAATGCGGCTGCGGGCGTTATCACCATCCGCTGAGAGGACCCACCACTTGATGCTCACTGCTCCATCCCGGAAAGTGAGTACGGCGGAGCGCTGATATTCTGTGTGTTCCCCTTGTGTTAGAAGGCGGTGATTTCCGGTAACCGTTCGTGTGGTGGAACTCTTACCTTTTCTTGCGTCTTCAATCAGAAAAGGCAGGACGGGGTCGAACAGGTAGTTGTGAACGAGGAACCAAAGAGACCCTGTAGGCGCAGTCATTACAGCCGAGTACTTGCCAACCTCCATCGTGTAATGACGGACCAGTGTTCCAGACGGAAACTCCTTCTCTGGAAGATCAACCACAATGGGACAACCGTTTGCATGGTCCACCATAAATTCGTAGACGCCGTGCTTGTCGACGTTGGGATCGCCAGGATTAAACCGAACGATGGTGAAACTGAACGGCTGAGACTTGCCGTCCATCTTCGTTTTGCGAGAGAAGATCGCCGTAAAAGGAGCATATGCAAGGGCGGTAGAGCCACCTTGCCCGAAAGCTCCAGCCAAGAAAAGCTTCCGGAGCTTCCGGTTCTTATTCAGGCTAAGAATTGAATCGCCAAACTCCTCTGGAAGGATGCCGACCCCGTGGTCCCTAATGTCCACAGTTGGCTTGTCCTCACGATCCGAATCCCGCAGCGTAATTTGGACCCTAGACGAGATATCGTCGATTTTTCTTAGGGCGTCCTTTTTGAGGTTGCCAAGTTTTCCTTCCTTAATTCCGAACCACTTCTCAACGGCTGTCCTAGGTGATGTGAGGTGCGCTGGCTGTCCCTTTTCGATCCACTCAAGATCAAGGACTGCGTCAATTGCATTAGTGACTCGCTCAATCACCCCCGCAGCAGGATCACTTCCCAAGTTAATGATAGCGAGGTTGTTGTCGTTATCGCCGACTGGCTTCCAGGCAACCCGGGTGCCGCTGTCCTGAATCTCAGAGATGATTTCTACGAGATCTTTAACAGTAGTAACCTCAAGGAGGCGGCTAGCGACAGTTGCTTTCATTGGAGCCCTCAGCAGAAGTCTCAGTTAAAGTTTAGTTTGCGGGGTCAGGCTTGCAATAACACATTGCCGAAAGACGCTCGCGCCTTCTTGAACACTTCATCGGCGGGAATGAAATAATCGATAAGCCGCGACAACAATGTTCTCAAAAGTTGTTGGAATGCTGCGCTGGATGAGAGCATTCAGGGCAAACGCGGCCAAACCGGTGAGATCAACGCTCTCGTAGAGCGAACTGTCGTAAGCGACGAGATCGCTGAGAATCGCTGGCGAGTTAGTTTCCTGCATTTTTCGCGCGTCTCGTCGGATGAGCGCTCTTCTAGAGCCACAAAACTTTGATTTGGTCGTCCAATTGTTTGAACTCTTTATCTCCTGTAACCAAGTCACCTTTCTGGTCCTTCGCCAAAGCAGCGGCGAAGCAATCGGCATAGGACATACGATGTTTCGCCTTGAAACCCGCGGCGATACGAGTGAGGGGCCAATCGGCATCAATGAACTGGATACCGAGTTGCTTCAAGTCCGTGATCGCGCGTTCGGCGTCGGTCTCGGAAATTTCCCGCGCAAGGATGTACCAGATTTCCCCGGCGTTGACCGTGGTCATCAGTAGCGGGGTTCCGTGTTCGTGCGCGTCGGCGATGATCTTTGCGACTTCCGATCCGGCGCCTTCGTCGTCGAGGTAAGCCATGATGGCCCAGGAATCCAGCACCACGGCCTTGGGGCGACGGGCCATTTAGTGTCTCCCTACTTCGCTTCGCTGCGTTCGTCCGGTCATAATCACAGCTCCCGTTCGCGTTTCTTTTCGGCCGCCAGGGCCTTGAGCAGCCCCTTCCCTTTGAAACGCCCCCGCATTACTTCAATGAATTCACGGGTAATGGGGGTAAGAATAATCCGGTGAGTGCCCTCATCCACATCCACCTGAACGCGGGTCCCCTCCTTCATACCCAGCTTCCGCCGCACTTTCGCGGGGATAACGATCTGCCCCTTAACCGTCATGTAAGTTTCCACTTATGGACCCCTAGTTGGATTCTAGCTGTAAAGTATCCCTAAGACATATTAGTAAGTCAATAGTATTTATGACCTACTTTGTCGAGAATAGCCACTTTTCCAGCCACGTTTCTCATTACCGGCTCCGTCGCACGCTTGCCTGCATCCCTGCTGGCCAAAAAAATGGCCATAACGCCTTGCGTTATATAACGACCGGCGTTATATTTAATAGGTGATCCGGAACTTTCGCGACAAGGAAACGGAGTTAATCTGGATCGGCGATGTTTCACGCCGCCTTCCACATGATATACAGTCCGTGGCGCGGCGGAAGCTGCGTATGCTCAATAATGCGCGTGTCTTGAACGATTTGCGGGTGCCGCCAGCCAATCGGCTGGAGGCTCTGCACGGCGATCGCAAGGGGCAACACAGCATCCGAATCAACGACCAGTGGCGGATCTGCTTTCTTTGGAAAGACGGCGATGCCTACGATGTCGAAATCGTTGATTACCACTGAATGAAAGAGGTGAAAACCATGGCGAAGCTACCCAATATCCATCCCGGCGAGGTGCTCCTGGAAGAGTTTCTCAAGCCCATGGGGATCAGCCAAAACAAGGTCGCGCGCGAGATCGGCGTTCCGCCGCGGCGCATCAACGAGATCGTGCACGGCAAGCGCGCCGTTACTGCCGATACGGCGTTGCGGCTGGCGCAGTACTTCGGTGTGTCGCCCGAGTTCTGGATGGGTTTGCAGGCGGACTACGACCTTGAAGAGTCGCGCGGGAAGCTGGGCAGAAGGCTGGGGCAGATCAGCCGTCACGCGGCCTGATGTAACGCACCACAAATTTTGGCTGGTTATCGCAAAAAACCGGGACAGATTTAATTTCCTTGCCGTCGCAAAAAAACCGGGGCAGATTTAATTTCCTTGCCGTGGTGGGCATCCAATCCTCAAGCGGCCTTCGCATGCCCCTCTCGCGGCGGTTTCGACGCAGCGATAGCCCGCGCGAGATCGCGCCGGGTGGCGCCTAACGCGAAGAGCGAGCGGATCAAAAGGTCGAGGGACACGGAAGGGTCGCCGGCCTCCATCTTGGCGATGCGGGACTGGCTGGATTGAAGCCGCTGCGCCAGGTCGCTTTGCGTCAGCTTCAGCGCTTCGCGGCGCTCGCGCAGCCGGCGGCTGAACGCGAGCTTGAGCTCGATGAAACAGGACTCCTCCGCCGACAGGCCGAGGAACTCCGCGGCGCCGCCAACCTTCCAGCCCCGCTGCGCCAGTTGCTTTCTCTTTGCCTTATTCATCGTCGTTGCTACGCGCGGCCTCTCCAGTATCCCGGCTTTCTGTACTGATGGGCCACGGCCACGATCCGCAGCGTCGGTCCCTTGAGCCGGTAGACAACGGAGAATGGGAACCGGTTCAGAACAACCCGCCGGTACGGTGCTTCGACGACGGCACCAATTTCGGGGTTTTTGTCAATCAGATCCAGCGATCTGCGGAACTCGCCTAAAAAGTCGGCGCCAAGCCCGGGAAGTCTGCTGTCGTAATACTCGACGGAATCGGTCAGCTCGCGCCCGGCTGCCGGGTGGAATTCGATTCTCATCCCTGAGCTTTGTGTCCAGCCTTACTTCTTGTTCTTCTTGAGTGCGTCGTACGCGCGACGCATCACCTCTTCCGCCGGGATGAGCTGCACCTCGCCGCGTTCGATCTCGGCATCGCGCCGTTTGGCCTCCTCCAGCCAAAGCGCCTCCCATTCCGCCTCCGAAAGCTGCTCTTCTTCTTCGTTCAGGCTCACGATGAGCGCATGGGCAAGCCGTGCCCGCTCCTCATGAGAGAGGTCCATAAGCTCCTGCTCGATTTCCTTCAGGGGGCGTACCATGAATTCAGATTAGCTTAGCCCCGGGTTGGGTTGCAAACCTCGGCGTCCTTGGCACAGGTATTTATTAATGTTTCCGGGCAAATTCGGCGAATTTGCGGTAATCGCCCTTGTCCGCCGCGCGCAAGGCGTCCAGGTACGCCGCCCTAACATCCCCTTCCGGGATTCCGTGGATCCCGCCCCACGAGAAACGTGGCCTCCGCAGAACCTTCTCCAGCAACAGGTCGGTGAGGAGTCGCGCATGGCGGCCGTTCCCGTTCGGGAAGGGATGAATCAGCACCAGCCGGTGGTGAAATCGGCAGGCGATCTCGTCCGGTGGATTAAGATGCGTGCTCGATCTGCGCCTTGGTGTCCGCGCACAGGTTGCGCAACTCGACACCTATATTTTCCTTCGCTACCCCGATGTTCTTGTCGCTGGTGCGAAACCACCCCGCCCACTTCCACACCCGGCCGAACATGCGCCGATGCAGCGTGCGGACGAAGACTTCGTCCAGGATGTCTTTCAGGCGCGCGGTCTCCAGCCACTGCATCGCCTCTACGATGTTTTCCTGCTCCAGGCGATTGAGGTCCTCGCGCGTGGTGACGTGCGTGGGGATGAGCCCTTCCGACTCGTCGGGGTCGAGCGGTGTCGCGCCGTCCGTGGGTGTGGCGAGCATCGCGCTCAATCCCAGAGCGACTTCGGCATTTTGTCCAGCAACGCTGCGGCGGCGGTTTCCACGGTCTTGCCGACCTCGTCCCGCGCCAAGGCCTGATCCTCGAGCGCCATTGTGCGGGACGCGCGCGCCATGTCATGCTCGGCTTCCCGCCGGGCCTGTTTCTGCAAGGTCTGTTTGAGCGAGGTTCGCGGAACCAACGCGTACACCAGCACGCAATCCAGCGCCTCCGCAGCCCGGCGCAAGGTCTTCAGCGTGGTGGCGTCCGTTACCTCCGCCTGCTCCATGGTGGCCACGCGCATTTTGCTGACGCCGAGGCGTTTGCCGAGCTGTTGCCCGCTCATGCCGAGCGCTTCTCGGACCGCCTTGATCCAGCCCTTTTGCGGCGGCGGCATCTCGCGTAGCGATGCATACCGGAGCAGGGAAGCATCCAGGTGATCCAGGGCTAATTTCTGATATTTCCTTGGCATATTTGTAAATATATATATTTACGTAATTATATAAAAAGTAAATATTAATATTTACTAAAAACATAATAATGTCAACATAATATGTTTACATAAATTATGGATACAGCATGATTTTGCTGGAAAACCGAGGCGGACGGACGTTAATGCCAAGCTTAGGTCAAGGTGCGGGCGTCAGCGGGCTTTTTCGGCGGCCTGCGCCCGAGCAACCTCGGCCATTCGGGCCAATTCGAGTATTTCTTCCGCCCACGCCAAACGTTGTGCCGGCGTAGCCTTAAGCCAAGTCTTGAGCTGCGCCTCTTCCACGTCGTCAAACGTGACGGGCCAGAAGGGTTCGGCCGCTTTATTCGTTTTCGGATTGCTTGCCATATCCCTTGATTCTAGCCAATTGTTCGATATCGGCCAGGTCCTTTTGGCGTCCACTAAGGCGTTTCATCTCGATAAGGTCGTCTATGGAACAGACTCTGACCTCGACACCGCCGAGATTCATCAGCACCGATCGCGACCAAAGCGGCTCAAACGGAATCGGATGGCGCGCGAACAGGTCAACGGTTTGTTCCGCATGATCGGGATGGAAAAACGAAAACACCTCCATGCCCTTTTCCTCGATCCAACGTGCTCGCTGGGCGGTATCGGCAAACTGCATCGGGTCCACCGGCGCCCGCGGTTTGAAGCCGTAGGCGGTCAGCGCGCGAACCGCCTTTTTTACCTCTTCGGCATGCAGGTCAACAACCAGGTCCACGTCCGCCGTCGCCCTGACATAGCCATGCAGGATGGTCGCGATGCCGCCGACGACAACATACCGAACCTTGGCCTCGTTGAGCAGTTGAAAGACCGGAATGAAATATGACATGGATTATCTCAACGAGGCTTCCGTCATGCCTTCCGGTATACCTCGACACCCTGCTGCACGAACTCAGCCGCTTTCTCTTCCATGCCCTTCTTTAAGGCCTCCTCTTCCGAAAGCCTCTGGCCGGCGGCGTAGTCTCTGACCTCTTGCGTGATCTTCATCGAGCAGAACTGCGGCCCGCACATGGAGCAGAAGTGCGCGACCTTGGCCGACTCCTTGGGCATGGTCTCGTCGTGGAACTCGCGGGCGGTGTCCGGGTCGAGCGAAAGATTGAACTGGTCGTGCCAGCGGAACTCGAAGCGCGCCTTGGACAATGCGTTGTCGCGCAGCTGCGCGCCGGGGTGACCCTTGGCGAGGTCGGCGGCGTGGGCCGCGATCTTGTAGGCGATGATGCCGTCCTTGACGTCCTTTCTGTTCGGCAGCCCGAGGTGCTCCTTGGGCGTGACGTAGCACAGCATGGCGCAGCCGTACCAGCCGATCATGGCGGCGCCGATCGCGGAGGTGATGTGGTCGTAGCCCGGCGCGATGTCGGTCACCAGCGGCCCGAGGGTGTAGAACGGCGCCTCGCCGCACTCGCGCAACTGCTTGTCCATGTTCTCCTTGATGAGCTGCATCGGCACGTGGCCCGGGCCCTCGATCATCGTCTGCACGTCGTGGCGCCAGGCGATCTTGGTGAGTTCGCCCAGCGTCTCCAGCTCGCCGAACTGCGCCGCGTCGTTGGCGTCGGCGATCGAGCCGGGGCGCAGGCCGTCGCCGAGCGAAAACGCGACGTCGTAGGCGCGCATGATCTCGCAGATGTCCTCGAAGTGGGTGTAGAGGAAGTTTTCCCGGTGGTGCGCCAGACACCACTTGGCCAGGATCGAGCCGCCGCGCGAGACGATGCCGGTCGCGCGCCCGGCGGTCAGCGGCACGTAGCGCAGCAGCACGCCGGCGTGGATGGTGAAGAAGTCCACGCCCTGCTCGGCCTGCTCGACGAGCGTGTCGCGGAAGATCTCCCAGGTCAGCTCTTCGGCGCGGCCGTCCACCTTTTCCAGCGCCTGGTAGATGGGCACGGTGCCGATGGGGGTCGGGCAGTTGCGCAGTATCCACTCGCGCACCTCGTGGATGTTCTTGCCGGTGGAGAGGTCCATCACCGTGTCGCCGCCCCAGCGCGTCGCCCAGATCATCTTCTCGACCTCCTCCTCGATCGAGGAGGCGAGCGGCGAGTTGCCGATGTTGGCGTTGATCTTGGTCAGGAAATTGCGCCCGATGATCATGGGCTCGAGCTCGGGGTGATTGATGTTGGCCGGGATGATCGCGCGCCCGCGCGCGACCTCCGCGCGCACGAACTCGGGCGTAATCTCCCGGGGGATGGCCGCGCCGAATGACTCGCCCGGATGCTGTCTGGGCGGGGTCTGGTCGCGGGCCTCCATGAGCCTCATGTTCTCGCGGATCGCGACAAACTCCATCTCGGGGGTGATGACGCCCTTTCGGGCATAGTGCATCTGGGTCACATTGCGGCCCGGGCGCGCGCGCCGCGGGCGGCGCGGATCGGGAAAGCGCAGGCTGTGCAGCGCGGGATCGCGCTCGCGCCGGCGCCCGTACTCGGAGCTCACCTGCGCCAGGCGCTCGGTGTCGCCGCGTTCCTCGATCCAGGCCTCGCGCGGCGGCGCCAGGCCCCGGCGTAGATCCACAGCGGCGGCGGGATCGGTGTAGGGACCGGAGGTGTCGTAGACGCGGACGGGCGGATTTTTTTCCGCGCCGCGGTTTGTGGGCGTGTCGTCCTGCCGAATCTCGCGCATGGGCACGTGGATGTCCGGGCGGCCGCCGCGCACATGGACCTTGCGCGAGTTGGGAAAGGGCGCGACCAGCTCGGGGGCGAGGCGGGCGGCGTCGTTGATAAAATCCTTGGGATCGGCGCTCATGGGCACATCCTCAGTCGTAAAGTGCAAGATCGCGGCGGCCGCGCGCGACATCCTGGCTTGCGCGGCGCGCGTGCGTTCCGGTACGGCATGGGGGTGAGAAACTGCGAGGCTGGCTCATAGCTTCCCTACGCCGGAATGAACCGGATCAGGTTCAAAGGGTGTTTCTCACCACGCCATTGAAAACAGCAAAATGGCGTGGACCCCTAGCTGATTGAGTCAAAACTAAATGATTCCCCGCGGGATTTCAACCTTAACCCCTACTCCCCACCCCAATATGCGCCCGACTCCGCGGTCACTCTTGCCCGCGCCGCGCAAACTGCATACCCTAATCGGCCTTTAGACCACATTTGGGTATGCATTTATGTCCGCGATGGATTTCGAGCTCGCCCGCCACAACATGGTCGAACAGCAGATCCGCACCTGGGAGGTGCTGGATCAGCGCATCCTGGATCTGGTCGGGCGCGCGCCGCGCGAGGACTACGTGCCCGCGCCGTACCGCGGACTCGCATTCGCCGACATGAACATCCCGCTCGGCCACGGCCAGGTGATGATGCATCCCAAGCTCGAGGCGCGGCTGCTGCAGGAGCTGGAGATCGAGCCGGGTGACAAGATCCTCGAGATCGGCACCGGCAGCGGCTACATGGCCGCGCTGCTCGCCGCGCTCGGGCGGCATGTGCACAGCGTCGAGATCTTCCCCGACTTCACGGAGGCCGCGCACAAGCAGCTCGCCGCGCACGGCGTCAAGAACGTCACGCTCGAGGTGGGCGACGGCGCGGATGGCTGGAACCAGCACCAGCCTTATGACGCGATCCTGATCACCGGGTCGCTGCCGGTGCTGCCCGATTCCTTCCACGCCGGCCTGGCTCCGGGCGGGCGCATGATCGCCATCGTCGGCAAATCGCCGGCGATGGAGGTGCGGCTCATCCGCCGGCTGGACCAGGCGAATTTCAGCACGGCCTCGCTGTTCGAGACCGACCTGCCGCCGCTGCTCAACGCCAAGGAGCCGTCCAGGTTTGTTTTTTGAACGCCGCCGCCTTTCAGGCGGCGTGTATTTGAATGCGGGATGCTCCGCCCCGCACCCAGGGCTACTTTCTCTTGCTTGTCCAAGAGAAAGTAGCCCAAGAGAAGGACAC
>MFSY01000036.1:8909-19201 GCA_001785175.1 Candidatus Muproteobacteria bacterium RIFCSPHIGHO2_01_FULL_65_16
GCGGGGCGCTTTCCCAAAGCCTTGCGGTGCTTGGGCGCGCCATACGGGGACCCCCAAACCACTCCCGCGCAGTCTTGCCCTCATCCCCACCCTTCTCCCGCGGGGAGAAGGGCTTGAAAACCCCTCACCCTGCGGGAGAGGGGAAGGGGTGAGGGCCGGGTTTCGCCTCGCCCGGTTATTTTGTCAGGCTGATAGCTGATAGCTATTTTTTATTTCTTATCCGCGTTCATCTGCGTTTATCTGCGGTTTTGCCGTTGTTCAGAATATGATTTTGTCGGGTTCGCCGCTGGCGCGGCTTAACCCAGCCTACATTTGCTCTTTCCTTTCTTATCCGTGTTCATCCGTGTGCATCTGTGGTTCCAGACTATTGTTATTTCTTATCCGCGTTTATCTGCGGTTCCGCCGTTGCCTTTTCTCCGCGCCTCTGCGTCTCTGCGGTGAAACCATCCTTTCAGCCCATAGGGCGCGCCACAAGTGTCATCTGATCAGATCCGCGATCAGGCGCAGGTTGCTTTCCAGGGCGCCGCGGTTCTCCTCCACCATTTTTTTGCCCGCCTCGCCGGCGGTGTCGCGGCGGTTGGCGTTTCCGAGAAAATCGCCCACGGCCGGCGCGAGCTGCGCCGGGTCGTGCACCTGCACGCCGGCGCCGCGTTCGAGCGTGAGCGCCGCAATCTCCGCGAAATTGAACATGTGCGGCCCGAACACCACGGGCTTGCCGAGGGCCTCGGCCTCGAGCGGGTTGTGGCCGCCGGTGGGCACGAGGCTGCCGCCGATGAAGGCGCAGTCGCAGGCGCCGTAGAACAGCATGAGCTCGCCCATGGTGTCGCCCACGAGGATGTCCACGGCCGCATCGAGCGGGCCGCGGTGCTCGCTGCGCAGCGCGACCCGGTGGCCGCTTCGGCGGCAGAGCCGGGCGACCGACGCGAACCGCTCCGGGTGGCGCGGCACGAGCACGAGCAGGAGGTTCGCGAATCGCGGCTGCTTCCTCAACTCGGCGTACGCCGCGAGCACCAACCCGTCCTCGCCCTCGCGGGTGCTGGCGGCGACCCACACCGGGCGGTCGGCTCCCCATTCGCGCCGCAGCACCTCCGCGGCCTCGCGCAGGCTCGCGGGCAGCGCGAGCTCGAACTTGATCGAGCCGGTCACGTGCACGCGCGCCGGTTCCGCGCCCAGGCGGACGATGCGCTCGGCATCGGCCTGCGACTGCGTGCCGAAGAGCGTGACCTGCGTGAGCGTGGCGCGCGCGAGGCGCGCGAACTTGAGATAGCCGCGCATCGAGCGCTCCGACATGCGCACGTTCGCCACCACGAGCGGAATGCCGCGCGCGCGGCATTCGTGGAACAGATTCGGCCACAGCTCGGTCTCCATGATGAGCGCGAGCCCGGGGCGCGTGCGGTCGAGAAAGCGCCGCACGGCGGAAGGATAGTCGTAGGGCACGTAGCAGTGCGCCGCCCGATCGCCGAAGAGACTCTTCACCGCGGCCGAGCCCGTGGGCGTCATGGTGGTGACGAGGATGTGGTGCTCGGGGTAACGATCGAACAACGCCTTCACGAGCGGCGCGGCGGCGCGCGCCTCGCCCACCGACACGGCGTGAATCCAGATGACCGGCGCGTCCGGCAGCGGCTCGATGAAGCCGAAGCGTTCCGGAATGCGCCTGACGTAATCCGGATTGCGGCGCGCGCGCCAGGCGAGACGCACGAAGATCCAGGGAAACGCCAGGCGCAGGAGCCAGGTGTATGCGGCGCGCATCAGAACGCCTTGAGGCGCGCGAGCGCGTGCAACACGTCCTCCGGCCGGGGCACAACGCCGCGCTCGCCGAGATTGATCGCCCGCGAAGGATCGGCGGGGAAGGCGCCGCACAGGGTCGGCGAGGTGTCGGTAAAGATCGCCACCGTCGGCCGCGACAGGGCCACGGCCAAGTGCACCAGCCCGGTGTCCACGCCGACCACGGCGCGCGCCCCGGCGATCAGCGCCGCCAGTTCCTTCAGCCCCAGCGCCGGGGCCGGCGGGACCACCGCGTCCCGCACCTTGTCGGCGATGAAATGCGAACGTCGCTGCTCCGCCGCGCCGCCCCAGGAGAGCACCGGGGTCAGTCCACGTCGCACAAGATTCTCGACCAGGCTCACCCAGCGATCCTCGGGCCAGAGCTTGGAGGCGCGCGCGGTACCGTGCAGGCAGACGACGTAGTCCCCCGCCAGCCCGCGCAGTGGCGGAACCACGGCGGGCGCGCGAATGCCGTAGTCTGGCGGGCTGTCCGGTGGCGTATAGCCGCAGGCCAGGGCCGTGAGGTAGCGGTTGCGCGTCACGGCATGCCAGTCGCGCGGCACGGGGTAGGCGCGATCGTAGAGCCGGGACGCCAGCGGCTCACGCGCCGAGCTCCGATCCTGGCCGTGCACCGGTCCCCGGGCCAACGCACCCATGAGGGCGCTCTTGAGCAGGCCCTGCGCATCAACGATGGCGTCGTAGAGCTCCCGCCGCAGCTCGCGTCGAAAGACGCCGAGCTCGCGCCAGGCCGCGGGACGCAGCAGCGATCTGCGCCAACGGCGCGTGGCGGACGTGATGATCCGATCAACGCCGGGGTGCAGCGCCGGGATCACGGCGATGCGCTCCTCCACGACCCAGTCAATGCGCGCCCGCGGCAAGTGGGCGCGGATATCCGCGATCACCGGCAGGTTGTGAATGACGTCTCCCAGGGACGAGGTTTTTATTATCAAGATGCGCGGCATGGAATTATTTTCGCATACAATACGCCTATGCCTGAACCGTTATCCGTGGCCGTCATCACCCTGAATGCCGGACGCCAGCTAGACGCCTGTCTCCAAAGCGTCGCATTTGCCGATGAAATCCTCGTGGTTGATTCCGGCAGCACTGACGCCACCCTCGAAATCGCCCAGCGCCGCGGCGCGCGCGTGCTGCGCCAGGACTGGCTGGGATACGGCGGGCAGAAGCGGTTTGCCGCAAACCAGGCGAAACACCGCTGGGTGCTGTCCATTGACGCGGACGAGCGTGTCAGCGACGCACTGCGGGAAAGCATCCAAAACGAGCTCAAGGCGCCGCGCTTCCAGGCCTACCAGATGCCGCGGCGCAACCGCTTCCTGGGAAGATGGCTGCGGCACGGCGAGGGCTATCCGGACCTCAGCCTCCGGCTCTTCAACCGCGAGCACGCCAACTGGAGCGACGATCCGGTGCATGAAAAGGTGGTCGCCGGCACCGCCGTCGGCCGGCTGAAGGGCGACCTGCTGCACGAGTCGGAGAGCGGCATCGCCGACTACATCGCCAAGCAGAACCGCTACACCACGCTCCAGGCCGAGGCGCTCCACGCGCGCGGCAAGCGCGCCGGCGTGCTCAGGCTCGTCTTCAGCCCGCTGTTTCGTTTTATAAAGTTTTATTTCCTGCGTCTGGGCTTTCTCGACGGCCTGCCGGGGCTGATACACATCCTCATAGGCTGCCAGAACAGCTTCTACAAATACGCGAAGTTGCTGGAGCTGGAGAGAAACAAAACCGGCTAGGCCGATTCACGAGGCCTCGTCGCCGAAGTTCTCGACGTCAGCCTTGACTACTTTTTCCCGTATAGATAGGGATTCAACGTCGGATCGTTGTACATCTTGAACTGTCGGTACACCTTGAAATAGGCCCTCCCCGCCACGGCATCCCGAAGCAAGGCGTCAAGGCACTGCTGCAGATCGGTGCGCTGTTCCATGAGGACATTGAGCTTCCGGCGGCAGGCCTCGATGTGCGCTTGATCTACGTCGGTGCGCATGGTCTGCTGGCGCATGTGGTATATCTTCAGGCTGAGAATGGACAGGCGATCAACGATCGAGCCCGCCGTCTCGCTGTTCTGCCTGGCGTCGGCCGAAGGCTTAACCTCGACCAGACGCTGCAACAACGACTCGTCAATGCTCTCGATGGCGTTCTGGCGCTGCTGGTTGTAGCCGTCTATGGCCCTCTTGTTCGCCGCGATCTCGCTGTCAGCGACGTCCCGGCGCCGCGCCTGATCTTCCTCGCCCCATAGTAGTGAATTAAAGCGGTGATTAAGCTCGATATGCTTCCATGCCCCCTCGGTGAATCGAGGCGGCGCCGAGTCGGCCCATCCCGTGGTGTTCACGCAGGCGTCGTGAAACTCGCTGATTTTGCTCGCCGTCACATCGCTAAACATGGCCGGTTGTCTCCGTCTGTTCTGTCATGGGCTACTGCCCGAGGTTCCCGTAATCCATGTCTTTTGCAACTCCAGCAGTCGTTGGAAACCGGCGAAGGCCGCGTCCACACTGATATCCGCGACGTCGTGGCTCGGCGGCTGCAACAGCACGTGCGGCGCGCCCCACGGGCGCCAGCGGTTTTTATCGGCGTCGCCGAAAAAGCAGACGATCGGCTTGCCCAGGGCCGCGGCCAGATGCATGGCGCCGCCGTCGCTGCAGATGACGGCGTCGCACACGGACAGCCCCGCGATCAGCGCGCCCAGTTGTTCCGTCGGATAGGCAACCACGGGAACGCCGGTGAGCGCGGCCTTGATCTCCGCGGCCTTGGCGTCGTCGCCGGGATGCCGCGGATTCGTCGCGGCGCCGGGAGACCAGAACAAGACGAATCCCGCGCCGTGGCGCGCGTGCAGCTTCTGGACGAGCGCGACATGATTCGTCGCCGGCCAGCGCTGGCGCGGCCGGCGCGCGCTGATGTGCACGCCCACGACAAGCCTGGCCTCGCTCCCGAGCGCGGCGCGCACCGCCGCGCGGGCGCGCGCGACCTCCGTCGAATCGGGGATGACCCGCGGCGCCGGCGGCGGTGGTGTAATCCCGAGCGCGGCAAGCAGCCGAAAGGAATTCTCCACTTCGTGCGCAGCGCCGGCCGCGACGCTCGGGACGGCGATGTCAACTCCGCCGCCGGGCGCGCCGCTCTCCGTATATCCGATAATGTGTTGCGACTTAAGGCGCCGCGCCAGTTTCAGCGCGCGCGGCATGGGCCCCGAGCCTGGGAGCAGCACATAGTCGAGGCGCGCGCGGCGCAGACGCCGCAGCAGCCGGAGGCGATCCCGAAGCACGCCGACGAGGCCCTGGCCCGGGGCGCGGTGCTTGCCCTTGGTGTAGACGAAAACCTCGTCAATGTCGGGATTATTGGCCAGAACCGGGAGATTGTAGCTGTTGACGAGCGCGGCGATGTAGGCGTCCGGATAGCGCGCCCGCAACGCCCGAAACATGGGGGTGGTGCACACAAGATCGCCGATGTTGTCGCGGCGAATCACGAGGATTCGAGGTGTCCGATCCGGGGGCGGCGCAGCGGCGCTAGGCATTTGGTTCGGCCCCTTTCACTGCGGACGATTGCGCGCCGAGCAACGCGCCCATCATCGTCCAGAAAAACCAGCCGATGTCGCGGTGAAAAAAATCATCCGTCTGGATCTTGAGCAACAATCCGACGAACATCACGATCCCGGCAAGCAGCAGAACCCACGGAGCGCCGTCGGGCGCGGCGGCGCGCATGCCACGCCAGAGCCGATGGGCGCCCGTTGCCAGCAGCAGCAGAAACGCCCCGAGTCCGGGAAGACCGATCTGCATGGTCATGCTGAGCAGACCATTGTGCGGATGCCAGCACTGATCACATCCGGACGTGCGCGGATACCCCGGATGCAGCAGCTTGAAGGCATAACGCCCGAAGCCGCCGCCGGTGTACGGTCGCGCGCGAATGCTTTCGACGCTGAAGCGCCAAAGATCCCAGCGGACATCAGACGTCACCGACGCGACCGCACCTTCTGGGTGACGCCGTTCGAGTTGTTTGTGCACCAGCAGCGCGCTCGCCATCAGGACCAGCGCGATGCCCGCGTACATCGCCCAGTGCACGGCGTTTCGCCGGCGCCACAACAGCGCCCCCGCGAACAGCGCGGTCTCCACGCCGAGCACGATCAAGCCCATGCGATTCGCCGTGAGGTACAAGGCGAAAAGATTGCCGGCGAGCAGGCCCGCCAGCGCGAAGCGCAGGGCCATCCGCCGCCGACCGGCAAGCACAAAAGCGACCGCCACGAATGGAATCATGATCAGAAGATAGGTGCTGGTGTTGCCGACGCCAAGATTGAAGGCCCCGAACTGCGTGATTTCAGACGGCAGGCCGGCGCGCCAGAAATTGTAAAACGTGCCGGACACCAGCGCGGTATCGCCGGCCACCACGACCCAAGCCATCGTCGCAAGCGCGCGCCATGACCGCACCCATGTGGCGGCGAGAATCATGCCAATGACGCCGTAACCGATCTCGCTCTTGATCTCGCCGAGCGAGTACCAAACATCAACAGCGTAGATGAGCGACACAAAGGCCGCCAGCGTAAACAACAACCACGGCCACAGCAGCGGAACATTGATGCGCAGGCCGCGCTTCCACGCGTGCCAGCCGGTCAGAACAACAAGCAATACAATCAACAGGGTTCGGATCGAGGCGGTATGCGCGAGCGGCAACACCCACAGATACAGCGCGAAGAGCGCGAGCACCGGCGGCGGGATGCCGATCTCGGCCGGCCACGCCCGCAGAGCGGCGACGCGATCAGTTCCGGGCATTGACCGCCCCCGAAATGATCTCTTTGAGCCGTGCCGCGCGCGCGTCCCAAGTGTAGCGTCCGGCAATGGCATGCAGTCGCTCGCCCAAGCGCCGGGCACGATCGGCGTCCTTCACAAGCACATGGATCGCCCGAGCGATCGCGGATGGGTTTCCCGGCTCGGCCCAAGCAGCGTCGTGCGCGCCAATGATCTCGCGCACGGATGGCAGATCGGTCGCCACCACCGCGCAACCAGCGGCCATGTATTCGAACAGCTTGATGGGGCAGGTGAAGGCGCTGTCGGGCTCGGCGCGGTTGGGAAGCACCGCAATGCACGCCTGCCCGAGCCGGCGCAGGGTTTCCTCGTGGCTCAGGTGGCCGAGAAACACGATCTCGGCGCCACCGGGTTTGACACACGGGCGCAGGCGCTCAATCTGCTCGGGCGAGCCGCCGATCAGGGTGATGCGACACCCCGGCAGCTCACCCGCCGCCGTCACCAAGTCCTGCACACCCTTCCAGGAGAAGAAGCTGCCGGCATAGACAATCGCACGACCGATCTGTGACCAGTCCTTCTCGGATCTTGCTCCCGGCAGTGTCACGCCGTTCGGCACGACAGGGATCTCGGATGCGACCCCGTACAACGCTCGCAGCCGCTCGGCGGTGGCGCGCGAGTTTGCGATGACAACGGTCGCGCTCCGTGTAACAAAGGACTCCATGCCTCGTGTGACGCCCTGTTTCCCGGCCGGCGCCGTGTCGCCGAACACCTCGTGCGCCTCGTAAATCAGCGGCATCCCGGGAAACGTCTTGAGCAGACCATGGGCCGCCTTCAGGTGACGCGCAAAGATGAGTTGCGGTGCGCGGCCGGTGCGTCGTGCCGCGTGCAGCCAGCGGGCGAGCCGCCAGAGAAACAACCGATTCGAGTGCACCTTAAGCGCAGCGAATGGCCGGGGCAGGCCGCGCGCGAGCGGAACGAGCCGGATGTTGTCCGGCCGGGCGATGCCGTAGTGCCGGAAGGGGTCGCCGGGACCGGCTGGCACGTAGGCGAACACCACGCCAACGCCGGCCCGCGCCAGGGCCGCAACGCTGTGCGCCACCTGCACGCCGCGCGCGCGCGGCAGAGGGATGGGCTCGGGGAACACATAGAGAACCTCCATATCAGCGCGGCTCCTTGACGCCCTCGAGAATGATGCAATCGCCGTACAGCATGGCCTCCGACGTTACGCCGTGATCGGGGAAATTACGTTTTCTGATGTTGCGCCGGATCGCGCGCGCAAACAGCGTCTCGATGGCGCGCTTGAGCCAGTTCCGTTTATACAGGTAATCGTTGGTTGAGATTCGATTGAGCTTGATGCCGCCGAGCAGCAAAAAGTAATAGAGCTGCCAGAAATAAATCGGTGCGATGTGAGCGTCGTCAACCGGATGCGCCATGACCTGTTCCGGATTCTGCATCAACGGGCGAAACCGGGGGAAATAGCCGGATACCAGGTACTTAAGCCGCGCCTCCACAGAGAAGGTATTGGGCGTCGTGAGGTACAGCCGCCCGCCGGGCCTGAGTACTCGGCACAACTCCTTGACAAAGGGAAACGGAGCTTCGAAATGCTCGATGCCTTCCACGCTAAAGACGTAATCGAAATGGTTGTCCGGAAAGGGCAGCTTGTCGGCGGCATCGTATTTCTGGAAGCTCACGCCCCGGAGCTTGAAGTTCTCGGCATTGATGTCGAGACAGTGGATATCGGAATAACCGCGTTCGAGCAGCTCCTTGGCGAAGGCGCCATGACCGGCCGGCACGTCCAGGATGCGGCCCGGCGGCGGGCTGCCGAACAGCGCCAGCACCGCCGGATAAAGCTTGGAATCGGCAAGTGCTTTGATCTCCTCTTGCACAGCCGTCATGGATGTTGCAACCAGAACGGCCCAATCACGAGACAATCAACACGCTTTTCTACGAAGGCCTGGATCGCCTCTTTTGGTCCGCACACGATCGGCTCCTCGTGCACGTTGAAGCTGGTGTTGAGCACCAGCGGGATGCCGCTCAGGCGGTGATAGGCCTGGATCAGCTTGTGATAAAGCGGATTGGTCTTCCGGTTTACCAGCTGCGGGCGCGCGGTGCCGTCCACGTGCACCACGGCGGGGATGCGCTCGCGCCACTCGGGCTTGACGTTGAATGTGATCGTCATGAACTCCGCCGTGTGCCGGGCCTTGGCGACGTTGACGAAGATCTCCGCGGCGTGCTCTTCCAACACGCTCGGCGCGAACGGCATGAACTCGGAGCGGTCGAGGCGCTCGTTCAGCCAGTCGTTGATCGTCTTGTCGGTCGGCCGCGCCAGCATGCTGCGGTTGCCGAGCGCGCGCGGCCCGAACTCCATCCGCCCCTGGAACCAACCCACGACCTTGCCGGCATGGATCGCCTCGGCCGCGCGCGTAACCAGCTTTTCCTCGTCCAGCCGCTCGGCCCTCAGTCCTGCGTGCTTGAGGCCCTGCTCGATCTCGGCGTCGGAGTATTCCGGCCCCCAGTACACGTCCTCCAGGGGATGAGCCGATGATCGGAAGAGCCCGGGATCGAGCGCCTGCAACTCCAGCAGCGCCGCGCCGACACTGTTGCCGGTATCGCTCATGGCCGGGAAAACGAACACGCTCTCGACCTGCGGCAGCTCCATGATGCGCTGATTGAGCTTGACGTTGGCGAACACGCCGCCGTTCAGGGCCACGTGCCGCTGGCCGGTCTCGTCAAGAAACCGCCGCACCAGCTCCGTCGCCACATCCTCCAACACCTGCTGCGCCGCGGCCGATATATTCTCGCGCGTGTGTCCCTGGGAGACCTGCTTCAGATATTCATAGCGCCGTTCCTCGGCGCCGTGATCCGGACCGGTGAAGTCCGACTCGGTGCGCCGGCCGTCGGCCGCCAGGCGCAGCGCCCTGGAAAATGCGCCGTACAACGGTCTGGGATCGCCCATGGCCGCCAGGCCCACGACCTTGCCCTCGTGCCGCAGCGGCTTGAACCCGAGCAGCCGAGTGATGTGGCTGTAGAACAGGCCGGCGGATGCGCCATGGGCGTCCGAGACATATCTCCGCGTCAGCTTGCCGTCCTTATAAACGCACGATGTGTGATGGATGTTCCAGTCGCCGTTGCCGTCCATGGTGATGACCGCGGCTTCCTTGAAACCAGAGTAGAACGCGGCCGCGATCGCGTGGGCGTCGTGGTGATCGTAGAAACGCACGCTCGCGCCGTTATACCCCTCGCCGCGCAGGAAACGCTCGCGCCGGAAGTGCGCGTCGAAGTTCTTGTCACGCGCCTTTAACCGCTCCAAAAGATTTCCAAGGAGCATCTGCGGGCGCGGCTTTCCCAGCAGGCGCTTGCGCAGGCGTGAAAACCTGCGTTCAAGCTCCTTGGGCCAGCTTTCGCGGACAAAATACTCCTCCGGGAAGAACGTATACTGCAGCGCCAAGTGGTTCACGTCCGCGCGGCGCGCGCCGGCGATCGCGAGCACCTGATCCACCGCGAGATCGGGCGGCGCGCCGCCGTCGTTCTTGATGCGCGTCAGGCGCTCCTGGGAGACGGCGGCGACGAGTCGCCCGTCGCGGAAATACACCGCTGACGACTCGTGCCCCGACTGCATTCCTAAGATGGATGACAATATATTTCTGCCTCTGTTGAAAAACGAGTGGGCTACCCGTGCCCCATTCGTGTCGAGCCGCCCTGCGGGCGGCGTTTGTTTGAATGCGGGATGCTCCCGCCCCGCACCCAGGGCTACTTTCTCTTGCTTGTCCAAGAGAAAGTAGCCAAAGA
>MFSY01000037.1:0-3438 GCA_001785175.1 Candidatus Muproteobacteria bacterium RIFCSPHIGHO2_01_FULL_65_16
GGGGGCCTGCCCCGGCATGGTGAAAGCCGGGGCCGGAATCCAGGCTTTGAAAAAGCATCGGCCGTAAGGCCGATTCTGGATGCCGGCTTTCGCTGGCATGACGGCTTTACTACTTATTCAGAGCTTCCCTAGGATAATTCTCAGTTCGACGCCGGCGCCGGCGCGCGTGGTTTGGCGGCGGCCGGTTGCTCGCGGCCGTAGCGCAGCTTGTACCACAGGAGCCCCAGCCGTTCGTGCAGGGCGTTGCTGCTCAGCCCGAGCCCGCCCGCCGAGGGAAGATAGCCGAGCACGGTGCGCTCGGATTTGCCGAGCGCGGTGAAGGCCGTGGGCGCGGGGATGACGTTGAAGCCGGCGTTCTCGAACGCCCACTGCGCGCGCGGCATGTGCACGGCGTGGGTGACGAGATAGATATTGGGAATGCCCGCGGGCCCCAGGATCGCCGCCGAGTGCGTGGCGTTTTCGTACGTGGTGGGCGAGGTCGTTTCCACCCATTTCACGCGCACCTGGAAATCACGCTCGAGCGCCGCCTGCATGAGGGCGGCGTCGGAGGTCTTTTCGCCGAAGGGCGCGCCGCCGCTGGCCAGAATCGGATAACCGGTCAGGCGGTGCAGATAGGCCGCGTAGCGCACCCGTTCCAGCGTGGCCGCCCCCACCGTGTCCGCGCCGTACTCGGGCGCGTCCTCGTTCCGGCCGCCGCCGAGCACCACGATGGCGCACGCCTGACGGCACAGCTCCTTCGCCCTGTGGCTCGGCAGCGGTTTTGCCTGCGACTCGACCGTCGCCATCAGATTGTGACCGGTGAGCGGCAGGCTCAGGACGAGAAGCGCGACGATGCTGAGCCAGGTGATTATATTGCCGAGCCAGTACCACTTTATGTGGATCAGCATGCCGACGAAGGCGATGAGTATGATCACCCCCGGCGGCGTGAGCAGCAGCCCGAGCACTTTGGGCCCGAGGAGCCCCATCAGTAGCTCTCGCCCGCGGCCTGGCGCTCGGCGTGGTACGAAGAGCGCACCATGGGTCCGCTCGCCACATTGCGGAAACCGAGCGCGCGGCCGACGCGGGCGAACCGGGCGAACTCGTCCGGCGTGACGAAGCGCTCGACCGGCAGGTGATGGCGGCTCGGTTGCAGGTACTGGCCGACGGTGAGCAGGTCGCAGCCGTGCGCGCGCAGATCGCGCATCACGGCCTCGATCTCCTCGTTGGTCTCGCCGATGCCCACCATCAGTCCCGACTTGGTCGGCACCGCCGGGTTGCGCTCCCTGAAGGCGCGCAGCAGCTCCAGTGAGTTGCGATAATCGGCGCCGGTTCGCGCGAGCTTATACAGGCGCGGCACGGTTTCGAGATTGTGGTTGAAGACGTCCGGTGGGTCGCGCGCAAGGATATCGAGCGCCGTCTCCATGCGCCCGCGGAAGTCCGGCACCAGGATCTCGAGCGTGACCCGCGGGCAGTGCCGGCGCAGCGCGCGGATGCAGGCGGCGAAGTGGGCCGCGCCGCCGTCGCGCAGGTCGTCGCGGTTGACCGAGGTGACGACGACGAATCCCAGATTCATGGCTGCGACCGCGCGCGCCAGGTGTTCCGGCTCGTCCGCGTCCAGTGGGCCGGGCCGGCCGTGGGCCACGTCGCAGAAGGGACAGCGGCGGGTGCAGAGCGCGCCCATGATCATGAACGTCGCCGTGCCGTGGGCGAAGCACTCGCCGATGTTCGGGCACGAGGCCTCCTCGCACACCGTATGCAGCCGGTGCGCGCGCAACACGCCCTTGAGCCGGGCGACCGCCGGATGCGCCGGCGACTTGGCGCGGATCCACGCCGGTTTGCGCGGCGGCTCGCGCGGCACGATCTTGATCGGGAGGCGCGCGACCTTGGCGGCGCCGCGCCCGGGGGCGGCGGGATTGCTCTTGGGTTCTTCGTCAGCCATGGAGCGCAGCGCGGATAACCTCGTCGTCATGCGGTTTCTGTGCCGCATTATAACCCAGCGCGTCCACCAGCCGCGCGCGCAGCCGGTGCTCGGCCTGTTGCATGTCCGCGGTCAGGCCGAGGTCGGCGAGTTGCGTGACCGCGAGCCCCGGATAGCCGCACGGGTCAATATGGGTGAAGGGTGCGAGATCCATGGACACGTTCAGCGCCAGGCCGTGATAACTCCGGCCCTGGCGCACGCGCAGGCCGAGGGCGGCGATCTTTTTCCCTCCCACGTAGACCCCGGGCGCGCCGGTCCGCCGCGCGGCGCCGACACCGTGCGCCGCCAACAGATCAAGCACCGCCTGCTCCAGCGCGCGCACGAGCGTCCGGACGCCCCAGTTGCGCCGGCGCAGGTCCATGAGGACATAGGCGATGAGCTGTCCCGGCCCGTGATAGGTCATGTCGCCGCCGCGGTCGGTGTAGACGAGCGGGACCCCGTGCAGCGCGCGCGCTGTGCCGTCGCGCCCCCTGAGGCCCATGGTGTACACCGGGAGATGCTCGAGCAGCCAGATCTCGTCCGGGGTCGAATCCGTGCGCGCGGCGGTGAACGCGCGCATCGCGCGCCAGGCGGCGTCGTAGGCGATGCACCCGAGCTTGCGCACGATCACGGTGTCGCGTGCGTCCGGTGTCGCGGCCACGGTCACTCGACCTCGCCGGCGCAGAAGGCCCGTTTGTAGTCCTTGTAGAGCGCGAACGCGCGCGCGTGCATCGGCCCGGGCCGGCCGCCGCCCACGCTTCCGCCGTCGAGGCGGGTGATCGGCAGCACCTCCTTGGTCGAGCTGGTGAGCCAGATCTCGTCCGCCGTGCGCAGCTCGGATTCGCTCACCGGCGCCTCGGCGCACGGCAGCCCCGCGGCGCGCGCGACCTCCAGCACCAGGTCGCGGGTGACGCCGGGGAGGATGAACGGGTTTTTCGGCGGCGTGATGATGCGGCCGCGGCGCACGACGAAGATATTGCTCGCCGCGCCTTCGGTGACGAAGCCGTCGCGTATCAGAATCGCCTCCGCCGCGCCGGCCTCGATCGCCTCCTGGCGCAGCAGCGCGTTCGCCAGCAGCGCGATCGCCTTGATGTCGCACCGGCTCCAGCGGATGTCGCTCGCGGTGATGGCGGCGACGCCCTGTTCGATCTGCTCCGGCGGCGGGTACTTGAGCGGCTGGGCGTAGGCGAACACCGTCGGGGTCGCGCCCGCGGGGAAGGCGTGGTCGCGCGGGGCGACGCCGCGCGTGATCTGGAGGTAGATGGATTGATCGCCGCCGCCGTTCTCCTCGATGAGGCGCTGGAATATTTTTTTCCATTCCTCCGCGGCGAGCGGAATGGACAGGCGGATGGCGTCGAGGCTGTACTTGAGGCGCGCCAGGTGCTGCGGCAGGCGGAACAGGCGCCCGCCGAACACCGGGATGACCTCGTAGACGCCGTCGCCGAAGACGAAGCCGCGGTCGAAGACCGATACCTTCGCCTGCTCCGGCGGAAGAAACGCGC
>MFSY01000037.1:3471-6531 GCA_001785175.1 Candidatus Muproteobacteria bacterium RIFCSPHIGHO2_01_FULL_65_16
GTCCAATGCGCGCCGCAGGATATTGCCGGTCTTTATTTCCTTGAGCGCCACCAGCGGGTATTCCGCGTATGGCTGCCGATCCAGCTCGAGCGCGAGGGTGCCGATCCGCTGGCCGCGGCCGACCGGGGCGTGCAGCGTATCCGGCGCCGTGAGCCGCGCGCGGAGCCGTTCGTGCCCGCCGCGCGGGAGCGTGAGATAGAGATCCCGCTCGAGCCCCAGCGGCAGCTCGCCGCTGTCGCCCATCCACACCCGCCGCGTGGCCGCCGGCGCGCCGGCGCCGTAGAGCAGGCGCGTCTCGAAGTTCCGGAAGCCGTAATCCATCAGCCGCTCGCCGGCCTCGGTGCGCGCGGCCTCGTTTTTCGCCCCGAGGACCACGGCGATCAGGCGCATCTGTCCGCGCTGCGCGGAGGCGACGAGGCAGAAGCCGGCGGCGCGCGTCTGGCCGGTCTTGACGCCGTCGGCCGCCGCGTCGCGCCAGAGCAGTGCGTTGCGATTATACAGCGCCGATTGGGCGTAGGTGAACTCCTTGAGCGCGAACAGTTTGTACCGGTCGGGAAAATCACGAATCAAGGCGCGCGCGAGCCGGCCCAGATCGCGCGCGCTGGAACGCTGGCCGGCCTGGTCCAGTCCCGTGACGTTCACGAACACCGTATTGTCCATGCCCAGGGCGCGCGCCGTTGCGTTCATCTCGGCGACGAATTTTTCCTCGCTCCCGGCCACGTGTTCCGCGAGGGCGAGGGCGGCGTCGTTGGCCGAGGCCACGATCATGCCCTTGAGCAGGTTCTCCGCGAGCGCCCGCGTCCCGGGCTGGAGAAACATGCGCGCGCCCTTCGCCGCCCATGCCCCGGGGCCGATCTTGACCCAGTCGTCGAGCTTGAGCGTTCCGGCTTGCAGCTTTTGGAACAACAGATACGCCGTCATCAGCTTGACGAGGCTCGCCGGCGCGACGCGCGCGTCGGCCCGGTGCTCGGCCAGCACCAGCCCGCTGCCGTGATCCACGAGCAGCCAGGCCGCGGCGCGCACGTCCGGCGCCGGCGCAGCGGCGAGCACGCCCGGGGCAGAGAAGAGAGTGAGTATTAGGACGAACAAAAACAGCAGACTTGTGCTTCCCTTATTTTCTCCGCGTCTCCGCGCCTCTGCGGTGAGCATCATCCTGTCAGCGATTCTTCGAGATTTCGCTTTGGCTTTATTCGACGACGATCTTGGCGCCGGCGACGCCGTGCTGCGCCGCAAGTTCCGTCAGCCGATCGCCTTCCGCGACGCTCGGCAGCGGGCCGATGCGCACGCGGTAGATGCGTGCCTGGTCCGGCGGCGCGTCCGTTTCCTGGGCGTCGGCGCCGTTCGGCGACTCGGCGGCGACGAGCGTGGACTGGATGAAGATCGGCCGGAGCTGGGCGCGTTCCAGGCGCTCGCGCAGACTCGCGGCGTTGTCCCATTCGGTGAAGGCGCCGACCTGCAGGTACAGGCGCGCCCCCGCCGGTGGGTTGTCCGCGCCCTGGTCCGCCGCGGCCGCGGGAATGATCTCGATCTTGGGTTTCGCCGCGGGTGCCGGCTCCGATGTCTCGCCCGGGCCGACCGTCTCGACTTCGACGACGCCGGTTCCGGACCCGAGGATGCCGAGCCGTGCGGCCGCGGCGTAGGACAGGTCTATGAGGCGGTTGTTCAGGAACGGCCCGCGGTCGTTCACGCGCACGATAACGGCGTGGCCGTTCTGCAGGTTGCGCACGCGCACATAGGACGGCAGCGGCAGGGTCTTGTGCGCCGCGGTCATCGCGTACATGTCATAGGCCTCGCCGCTCGAGGTGCGCCGGCCGTGGAATTTTTTGCCGTACCATGAGGCGACGCCGCGCTCGCGGTAGTCGCCGGCGCCGGCCATGGGGCGGTAGGTGACGCCGTAGACCGAGTACGGGCTGTTGCCGCTGCGGCTGCGGGCCTCTATCTGGGGCACGGCGTCCGGCGCGGCGGCGGCGTCCGCCGGCGGGTGCGCCTCCGGGCCGTCGTCCTCGAAGTAGCCGCCGCCGCGGGGGAGGAAGCTGCACGCGCAGACGAGCGCGGTCAGGAGCAGCGGCGCCAGCAAGCGCGCGGTCCGGTGCGCGGTCTTCGCGCCGCGGGCGGGCCGCATGCGGGGCGGCGTCACGGCTTCTCCTCGAACTGTTTGCGTATCATCTCGCTGAGCTCATAGACGGCCATGGCATAGCGCGTGCTGCGATTATAGCGCGTGATGACGTAAAAATTATTATATCCGAGCCGGTAGATCGGACCGGATTCCCCCTCGAGCCCGATCAGGGCCGCCAGCCGCCCGTCGTCGCCGCCGGCGGGCGGGAAGACCCCGTAGCCGATGAGACGGCGCACGCTGAGCGCGGGCTTCGGACCCAGGCCCTCGATCCAGTGATACAGCGCGCCCTCGATCTGCACCTCGTCGCTGATGGGCGCGTCCGTCTCCCACCCGTGCATCCGCAGGAAGTTGGCGACGCTGCCGACGGCGTCGGCGGTGCTCGCCAGCAGGTCGCGCCGGCGGTCGCCGTCGAAGTCCACCGCGAACCGGCGGTAGCTCGACGGCGTGAACTGCGGCACCCCCATCGCCCCGGCGTAGGAGCCGGTGATGTCGAGCGGGCTCACGCCGATCTCGCGCGTGAGCAACAGATATTCCTCGAGCTCCTTGCGGAAAAAGTCCGCCCGCGGCGGGTAACGCAAGGTGAGCGTGGTCAGCGCGTCCATGACCGGATAGCCGCCCCGGTTTCTTCCGTACTGGGTCTCGACGCCGATGATGGCGACGATGACCTCCGGGGGCACGCCGTACTCCTGGCGCGCCCGGGCCAGCACCGGCGCGTTTTTCTGCCAGTATTGCCGGCCGCGCCGCGCGCTGTCCTCGGTGAGGAAGAGCTTTTTGTACTCGTGCCAGGGCAGGGACTCCTTCGGCCGCTCGATGGCCTCGATGATGTCGGGGCGGATCCGGGCGCCAGCGAACAGGCGGCGCAACTCCGGCACGGCGAAGTTGTGCTTGAACGCCATCTCGTTGATGAACGCCGTCAGCTCGGGATATTCCTCCAGTTCGAGCGC
>MFSY01000037.1:6554-9460 GCA_001785175.1 Candidatus Muproteobacteria bacterium RIFCSPHIGHO2_01_FULL_65_16
CGATCCGGCGATGGGTCTGGATGCTCATGAGCACCCCGAACACCGCCATCAGCGCCACGATCGAGCTGCCGCCGTAGCTCATCATGGGCAGCGGCACGCCGACCACCGGCAGGATGCCGATGACCATGCCGACGTTGACGAAGAAGTTGAGGAAGAAGACGAGGCTCAGGCTGCCGGCGAGCAGGCGCGCGTAGTTGTCCTGGGCGTAGAGCGCGATCATCATCCCGCGCAGGGAGATGAAGGCGTAGAGCGCGATGATGAGGAGCACGCCGATCAGGCCGAACTCCTCGGCGAACACGGCGAAGATGAAATCGGTGTGCGATTCCGGCAGGTATTCGAGGTGCGCCTGGCTCGAGTTGAGCCAGCCCTTGCCGTAGAGGCCGCCGGAGCCGACCGCGATCATGGACTGGATGGTGTGGTAGCCGCTGCCGAGCGGATCGGCCGCGGGATCGATCAGGGTCTGGATGCGGTTGCGCTGGTACTCGCGCAGGCCGCCCCAGACGAGCGGGGCGGCGGCGGCCACGAGCCCGAGCACGGGGATTATCACGCGCCACCTCATCCCCGCCAGGAACAGCGTGAAGACGCCGGAGCACAGCACCAACACCGCGGTGCCCAGGTCGGGCTGGCGGGCGATCATCAGCGTCGGCACCAGCATGATCACGGCCGCGGCCGCGATGCGCGGCAGGCTCGGCGGAAGATCCCCGCGCGCGAAATACCAGGCGAGCATCATGGGCACGCCGACCTTGAGGATCTCCGAGGGCTGGAACCGGAACAGTCCCAGGCTCAGCCAGCGCTGGGCGCCCTTGCCGATGGCGCCCACACCCAGCACTATGAGCAGCAGCAGCAGCCCGGCGCCGAAGATATACGGCGACCAGCGTTGCAGGCTTTCCGGGCGGACCCGGGCGATCAGCAGCATGGCGCCGAAACCGAGCGCCAGGCGCACGAGGTGCGCCCCGGTGATGGAAATATTCTTGCCGCTGGCGCTGTAGATGATGACCAGGCTCAGGAACGCCAGCAGGAGCAGGGCGTAAAACAGTGTCTTGTCGAGATGCAGGCGTTGTAAATTCATGGCTATCAGCGATCAGCGATCAGCTATCAGCGGTCAGCGAACCCGTACCGGTTTTAGCTGATAGCTGATCGCTGACAGCTTACCAGCTTACTCATCGTTTTCCTGTCTGACCGCCGCCGGCGCCGGGCTCTGAGTCTTGCCCAGGATGACATAGTCCATGACCTTGCGCGCGATGGGCGCGGCGGCGGAGCTGCCGTGCCCGCCGTTTTCGACGATCACCGCGACCGCCACCTTGGGGTCATCCACCGGCGCGAACGCGATGAACAAGGCGTGATCGCGGAAGCGCTCCGGAACCATGCTCTCCACGTAGGTCTCGGTCTGGCCGACGCCCTTCACCTGGGCGGTGCCGGTCTTGCCGGCGATCTTGTAGGGCGAGTTCCAGCCGATCCAGTAGGCCGTGCCCTTGTTGGTGTGCACCACGTCGGTGAGATAGCTGATGATCGTCTGGAGGTTGCCCTTGTCGCGCAGCGGGATCTCGGACGCAACCTCGGGGACGGTCTCGCTCAGCGTCTTGGTCTTGGCGTCCTCGGCGGCGCGCACCAGCCGCGGCTGCATGCGCACGCCGCCGTTGGCGAGCGCGGATATGGCCGCGACCAGCTGCAGCGGGGTGACCAGGATCGGCCCCTGGCCGATGCCCGTGACCACGGTCTCGCCCGGATACCAGGGCTGGCCGCGCGCCTTTTTCCACTCCGGCGACGGCAGGATACCCGCGGACTCGTCCGGCAGGTCCACGCCCGTTCTTTGCCCGAAACCGAAAGGCGCGAGAAAGTCCTTCATGCCCTCGGGCGTGAGCGCCACCGCCAGGCGGTAGAAATAAACGTCGCAGGACTGCACGACGGCGTCGTGCAGGTTGACCGCGCCGTGGCCGAGCTTTTTCCAGTCGCGGAAGACGTGTCGGTCGCCGGGCAGACTGAACCAGCCGGGGCAGGTGACCGGTTGCGCCGGATCGTAATCCTTCAGCTCCAGCGCCGCGAGCCCGAGGAACGCCTTGATGGTCGAGCCCGGCGCGTATTGGCCGCTGGACGCGCGGTTGATCAGCGGCTTGTCCGGATTGTCGAGCAGCCGTTTGTACGATTGCGCGTCAATGCCGTTCACGAACGGGTTGGGGTCGTAGGTCGGCGTGCTGACGAACGCCAGCACCGCCCCGGTCTTGGGCTCCATGGCGACCACCGCGCCGCGGCGTTTCCCCAGCGCCTGCTCGACCAGGGCCTGGAGCTTGGCGTCTATGTTCAGATAGAGATTCTTCCCGGCCACCGGCGCGATGCGCTCGATGGTGCGCACCGGGCGTCCGTGGGCGTTGGTCTCCACCTCCTCGAAGCCGACGCTCCCGAGCAGCATGTCTTCGTACACGGCCTCGACGCCGAGCTTGCCGATATGGCGCATGCCGCGATAGGCCGATTTGACTATGCGCTTCATGTCCTGCTCGCTGATGCGGCCGACGTAGCCTACGGGATGCACCCCGAGCCCGCCCAGCGGGTAGTGGCGCTGGAGCCGCGCCTGCAGCTCGACGCCGTTCAGGTACGGCCGCTTGAGCGCCACGCGCGCCGCTTCCTCGTCGGTCAGGTGCGTGCGCAGCGTGAGCGTCTCGAAGCGCGAGCGCTCGCGCAGTTGCTTGTGAAACAGCTTGAGGTCGGTTTCGGAAAGGCGCACGAGCTTGCCGAGCTGTCCGAGCAGCCCGGCCATGTCGCCCACCTGCTCGGGGAAGATCTCCAGGGTGTAGATCGGGAAGCTCTGGGCCAGCACCACGCCGTTGCGGTCGAGGATCAGCCCGCGCGGCGCGGGGATCGGGGCCGGCTTGATGCGATTGGCCCGCGCCAGCGTGGCGTAGTGGCGGTGG
>MFSY01000037.1:9469-20551 GCA_001785175.1 Candidatus Muproteobacteria bacterium RIFCSPHIGHO2_01_FULL_65_16
GATCAGCAGCAGGACGACGGCCCCGGCGATGGTGAGGCGGGAGGAGAACAGCCGGGTTTCGCGAAAATAATCCTTGAGCGGAATGTTGAGCATGATCTCAGGTGACGTTACCGCGGCGTCGCACGTCACGCAGGATCACGAACAGCCACGGCCAGATGACCATGCCCACGATGCTGGGCGTCCAGTAAACAAAGGTCTCCGGCGCCCGGCCCATGACGCCCCGGACCCACAGCACCAGGAGCTGATTGACGACCAGCAGCACCAGGACGCTGACCGCCTGTTGCCAGAGCGGGAACATGCGCAGTTGCAGGTGCAGCCGCACGGCGATGTAGGCGATCACGCTCTTGGCGAGGGCGTGGCTGCCGAGCAGCGAGCCGTACATGACATCCAGGACCAGCCCGAGCGTCCAGCCGGTGCCGACGCCCACGCGCTGCGGCACGGCGACACACCAGTAGATGAGCACGAGCCCGACCCAGTCGGGGCGAAACGGCTCGGCCCAGGGCGGGCCGGGCACAACCATGAGGATCAACGCCACGGCGAAGGTGGCGAGGAGCATCAACCGGCCACGCATGGATGGGCTCAGGTTCATTGCTTCGCCTCCGCGGGCCTTGCGCCGGCCGCGGGCGGGGCGTTCTTCGCCGCCGCGCCCGGCCAGATCAGCAGCACCTGCTTGCTGTGGCTTAGAAGGGCCGCGGGCTTGACCGTGATATCGAGAAAGGACTCGTTGGGGTCGGTGACGACCTTCACCACCTGGCCCACCGGGTAGCCCGCCGGGAAGGTGCCGCCCATGCCCGAGCTCATCAGCAGGTCGCCTTCCTTGATATCGGCCGTGGCGGTGAGGTAGGGCACCTTGAGCATGTCGTGGGCGACTTTGAGCCTGTCGTGAGCACCGGTCCCGAACACCAGTACGCGCAGGCCGCTGCGGTTCACAAGCGCGGGGATGGCGTGGCCGGGATCGGTGATCAGGGTCACCTTGCTCGTGCGCGCGCCGGCGACCTCGGTCACCTGCCCCATGACGCCGTGCGCGTCAATCACCGGCTGGCCGACGAAGACGCCGTCGTTCGATCCCTTGGCGACGATGACCTTGCGCGCGAACGGTTCGCTGCTCACCTCCAGCAGGTCCGCGGCCACGGCCTTGTCGGCGACGCGCGCCGCCGAGCCCAGCATCCTGCGCAGGCGCTCGTTCTCCGCCTCCAGGGCCTCGAACTGCTGCAGCCGCGCGAGCAGCAACTGGCGCTCGGCGGCCAGGGCGGCGTTGTTTTTTTCGAGATCGTTCCGGGTCGTGAACAGGCCCGACACCCAGGAGGCGGCCGCGGACGGAAGCGCGGCCACGAACTGGATGGGATAGACGGCGACGCCGAGCACGGCGCGGATCCGGCCCAGGTGCTGGCCGCGATGATCGAGCGTCATCAGCAGCAGCGACAGGGCGACGAAAAAAATCAACCGGGTCAGGTTGGACGGCGCCCGGAGCGACCAGCCGGCGACATTGATCATACCGCTTCGAGGAGACGTTTATTCGTGCACGAAGACATCGCCCAATTTTTCCGCGTCTATCAGGGCGCGGCCACAGCCGCGGACGACGCAGGTCAGGGGATCGTCGGCGATGATGATCGGCAGGCCGGTCTGCTCGCCGAGCATGCGGTCAATGTCGCGCAGGAGCGCGCCGCCGCCGGAGACGACCAGACCCTTCTCGGCGACGTCGGCGCCGAGCTCGGGCGGGGTCTGCTCGAGCGCGGTCTTGATCGCCGTGACGATGCCGGTCAGGCACTCGCTCAGCGCGGCGTGCACCTCCTTGCTGGTGAGAACCTGCCCCCGCGGCACGCCGTCGGCGATGTGGCGGCCCCTGATCTCCATCTGGCGCACCTCGCTTCCTTCCCAGGCGGTGCCGATCTCCTTTTTGACCAGTTCGGCCGTGGCCTCGCCGATGAGAATGCCGTACTTGCGGCGCACGTAGTTCACGATCGCCTCGTCCATCTTGTCGCCGGCGATGCGCAGGCTGTGCGAATAGACGACACCGCCGAGCGAGATCACACCGACCTCGCTCGTGCCGCCGCCGATGTCGAGCACCATGGAGCCGGTCGGGTCCATGATCGGCAGGTCGGTGCCGATGGCCGCGGCCATGGGTTCCTCGATCAGGAACACCTCGCGCGCGCCGGTGCTCATGGCGGCCTCGCGGATCGCGCGCCGCTCGACCTGGGTCGAGCCGCAGGGGACGCAGATCACGATCCGGGGCGAGGGCTGGAACAGGCGGTTCTCGTGCACCTTGCGGATGAAGTACTTGAGCATCTCGCCGGTGACGGTGAAGTCGGCGATCACGCCGTCCTTCATCGGGCGGATGGCCTGGATCGAGCCCGGGGTGCGCCCGAGCATCTTCTTGGCCTCGTGGCCGACGGCCAGGATCGAGCGGTTGTTGCGCGAACCGTGCTCCTGGCGGATGGCGACGACCGAGGGCTCGTTGAGCACGATGCCCTTGTCGCGCACGAAGATCAGGGTGTTGGCGGTGCCGAGGTCTATGGCGATGTCACTGGAGAGGAAACCGAGGAAATTTTTGAACATGACGACCGATCCTGCCGTAGCGTAGTAGTAATAGTTATATAGCAGGTTGCCGAAAACTCGTTTTTCGGCAGCCTGCGGTGCGGTCGAGGGGCCGACCGCCATTCTTCAAACACCAGGTGTTTGAAGAATGAAGCAAAGCAAAAATCGCATTTTTACTTTAGCGCGGCTGAAAAAGTCCTGGATGGACTTTTTCAGTAACCCAATAGACTAACTGTATCAACGCGCGGGGGCCGGTTCAACCACGCGCGCGGATGTGGTATTTTCGCCTTCCCGAGGCGGACGAGGGAATCCCGATGGCGCTGAACAGGCAGGAAGTGAGCAGAATCGCGCACCTGGCGCGGCTGCATATCACCGAGCCGGAGGCGGCGCTGTACGCCGAGACGCTCTCCCGGATACTCGGACTGATCGAGCAGATGAACGCCGTGGACACCGCCGGCGTCGCCCCGATGGCGCACCCGAACGAGGCCGGCCTGCGGCTACGCGCGGACGTCGTGACCGAGACCGACCAGCGCGAGAAGTTCCTCGCCCTCGCCCCGGCGGCGGAGGCGGGCCTGTACCTCGTGCCGAAAGTGATCGAATGAAGTGGCAAGTGACAAGTAGCAAGTGGCAAGGAAAACAGGCTGCTTGGTTGGTTTCTTGCCACTTGAAACTTGCTCCTTGCTACTGATTCAATGATTAACAAAACCGTTGCCGAGCTGTCCGCCGCGCTGCGGAGCAAGCAGGTCTCCAGCACCGAGCTGACCCGCGCCTTTCTCGACCGTATTAATAAGTATAAGACGCTCAACGCCTTCATCACCGTGGACCCGGAGCGGTCGCTGGCCCAGGCGCGGGCGGCGGACGCGCGCCGGGCGCAGGGGCGGGGCGCCCCGCTGACCGGCGTCCCCGTCGCCCAGAAGGACATTTTCTGCGCCGACGGCTGGCGCACCACCTGCGGCTCGAAGATCCTGTCGAATTTCGTCGCGCCCTACAGCGCGACGACGATCGAGAAATTCGACGCCGCCGGCGCGGTGCTGCTCGGCAAGACCAACATGGACGAGTTCGCCATGGGATCGTCCAACGAGACTTCTTATTACGGCGTGGTGCGGAACCCCTGGGACACGAGCGCCGTCCCCGGCGGCAGCTCCGGCGGCTCGGCGGCGGCCGTGGCGGCGCGCCTCGCGCCGGCCGCGACCGGCACCGACACCGGCGGCTCGATCCGCCAGCCGGCGGCCCTGACCAACCTCACCGGCCTCAAGCCGTCTTACGGGCGCGTGTCGCGCTACGGCATGGTCGCATTCGCCTCCTCGCTCGATCAGGGCGGGCCGATGGCGCGCACCGCGGAAGACGTGGCACTCTTATTAAATGTCATGGCCGGCTTCGATCCGCGCGATTCGACCGCGGTGGATGCGCCGGTTCCCGATTACACGAAGACGCTCGACCACGACATCAATGGTCTGCGCATCGGCCTGCCCCGGGAATATTTCGGCAAGGGCCTGAACGCGGAGGTCGCCAAGGTGGTCGAGGCGGCGATCGCCGAGTACAAGAAGCTCGGCGCGCAAGTGGTGGAAGTGAGCCTGCCCAATTCCAATCTCGCCATCCCGTGTTATTACGTGCTTGCCCCGGCGGAGGCGTCGTCCAATCTCTCGCGCTTCGACGGCGTGCGCTACGGCTACCGCGCCAAGGACTACGGCGATCTCATTGACATGTATTGCAGGACGCGCGCCGAAGGTTTCGGCGCCGAGGTCAAGCGCCGCATCATGATCGGCACCTACGCGCTCTCGGCCGGCTACTACGACGCCTATTATCTCAAGGCCCAGAAGCTGCGCCGCCTGATCGCCGACGACTTCAAGCGCGCGTTCGAAGCCTGCGACGTGATCATGGGCCCGACCTCGCCCACCACGGCGTTCAAGCTCGGCGCCAAGAGCGACGACCCGGTGGCGATGTATCTCAGCGACATCTACACGATCTCGGTCAACCTCGCCGGCCTGCCGGGCATGTCCATCCCGGCCGGCTTCGATTCCGCCGGCCTGCCCGTGGGGCTGCATCTCATCGGCAAATATTTCGACGAGGCGCGGCTGCTGAATGTCGCCCACAAGTACCAGCAGGCGACCGACTGGCACCGGCGCATGCCGAAAGGATTTGAGTAATATTATTTGACGCAGAGGCGCAAAGACACAAAGGTAACATAGAGTTTGAACGCCCGTCCCGTTGTACCTTGTCACCCACCTAGTTACAATTAGATAATGATCCGGAGCTTCCGGCACAAGGGATTGAAGCGATTCTTTCTGACCGGCAGCCCTAAAGGCATACAGCCGGTTCACGCCGAGCGGTTGCGGCTAATCCTCAATCATCTGGATACCGCCGCCAAGCTCGAGGATGCGAATTTTCCGGGTTCGGACCTGCATCCGCTCAAGGGTGACCGCAAGGGCCAATGGGCGGTCAAGGTCAGCGGCAACTGGCGCGTGATATTCCGGTTCGAAAGCGGCCATGCTTACGAGGTGGACTACGATGACTACCACTGAGAAACCGATGGAGATGTTCAACCCACCGCACCCCGGCGAGGTGCTGCGCGAGCTTTATCTCAAGCCGCTCGGCCTAATGGTTACCGAAGCGGCCAAGCTGCTCCATGTGACGCGTAAGACCCTCTCGGAGTTGCTCAACGGACACATCGGAGTGAGCCCGACCATGGCGGTACGCCTGGGGCTCGCTACGCGTACCACGCCCGAGAGCTGGCTCAACAAGCAGGCGGCATACGACCTCTGGCAGGCGAAGCAGAAGACGAAAGAACTGCGCCGCAAGATCAAGCCGCTCAAGGCCAAGGCGGCTTGACTTATTTCGATGAAAGCTCAATCCAGCAGGGAAAGCCGGTCCGGCGAGCGCATGCGAAAGGTCGCGAGGAGAGCCGAACAGATGCGCGCGAAGCTGCGTGGCCGAAAACACGGCGATAGCGCGCTGCTTCTAAGGAAAGACCGAAACCGTTGAGACCATCGCCTTCGCGCCTTTGCGTCGAGAATTCATATGGAATGGGAACCCGTCATCGGTCTTGAAATCCACGCCCAGTTGCTCACCAGGAGCAAGGCGTTCTCCGGCGCGGCCACGAAATACGGCGCCGAGCCCAACACCCAGGCGTGCGCGGTGGATATCGCGCTGCCGGGCGTGCTGCCGGTGTTCAACGGGGAAGCCGCGCGCATGGCGGTTAAGCTTGGCCTGGCGATCGGCGCCACCATCAATAAGCATTCGGTCTTTGCGCGCAAGAATTACTTTTATCCCGATCTCCCCAAGGGCTACCAGATCAGCCAGTACGAGCTGCCGATTGTCTCCAAGGGCCGGCTCGGCATCGAGGTGGACGGCGCCGAGAAGGTCATCGGCGTCACGCGCGCGCACCTGGAGGAAGACGCCGGCAAGTCGCTGCACGAGGACTTCCACGGCATGACCGGCATTGACTTGAACCGCGCCGGCACGCCGCTGCTGGAGATCGTCTCCGAGCTGGACCTGCGCTCGGCGAAAGAGGCGGTGGCGTACATGAAGAAGCTGCACCAGCTCGTGGTGTATCTCGACATCTGCGACGGCAACATGCAGGAGGGGTCGTTCCGCTGCGACGCCAACGTCTCGGTGCGCCGCCGCGGCGAGCACCGCTTCGGCACGCGCTGCGAGATCAAGAATGTCAACTCGTTCCGCTTCGTCGAGAAGGCGATCGAGCACGAGATCGGGCGCCAGATCGAGGTGCTCGAGGGCGGCGGCCGGATCGTGCAGGAGACGCGCCTCTACGACTCCGACAAGGACGTCACCCGCTCCATGCGCGGCAAGGAAGAGGCGATGGACTACCGCTATTTCCCCGATCCCGACCTGCCGCCGCTCATGCTCGACGACGACGTCATCCGCGACGTGGAAAAGACTCTGCCCGAGCTGCCGGATGCGAAACGCGCCCGGTTCATGAAGGATTACGGCCTCAATGCCTATGACGCCGGCGTGCTGACCTCCTCGCGCGCGACGGCCGATTACTACGAGCAGGCGGTGCGCGAATCCAAGGCCGATCCCAAGATCGCCGCCAACTGGGTCACGGTGGAGCTGGCGGCGTTCCTCAACCGCGACAACAAGGACATCACCCAATCGCCCGTGACCACGCCGATGCTGGCCGGGCTGCTCAAGCGTCTCGCCGACAACACCATCTCCGGCAAGATCGCCAAGGAAGTCTTCGAGGCCATGTGGAGCGGGGAGGGCGACGCCGACGCCGTGATCGCAAAGAAGGGCCTGAAGCAGATCACCGACAGCAGCGCGATCGAAAAGGCCATTGACGACGTGATCGCCAAGAACCCGAAGCAGCTCGAACAATACCGTGCCGGCAAGGAGGCGCTGTTCGGCTTCTTCGTCGGCCAGGTCATGAAGGCCACCCAGGGCAAGGCCAACCCGGCCCAAGTGAACGAGCTGCTGAAGAAAAAGCTCGCCCCCTAATATACACACACGCCCGGAGTGTGTGAGGTCTTAGTCTGTCCGTTTTCGACCCGAAGCGGACATTCACCACCCGTGCATTCAACGAAACTCCGACAGGCCCACAGTGCCGCTCGTCTGAGCGACCTTAACCTATCAGTAGGCAATGGCGTTACACTAGGGGGCAGCGCCTGCCATGTATGGTCGAAAAGATGAGGTTCAGGCTTTGATTTGGCACACTGGAATCACAGACTGGAACAACATATCGTATCGTCTTCATGCAGTGTGTCGATTCGTTCTTGGGCATCTGTTTCGTTGCGGCTAATAGCACGGCGAGTTTATTCGGCTTCAAGGATTTCATCGCCGCGCTCGCCTTGCTCATCATCATCTACACGGTATCCGATATTCGCTATCGGTTCCGCGTCTCTGTTTCGCCCATACCGCTTTTTAAGATCAGCTACGCGCTCATCGGCCTGATTGGATTCGGAACGCTGGCGACGGACATCTGGATCAGCGAGAAATGGCTCGTGCCCGATAGCCTCATCACGACCGCGATCTGGCAAGGCACCCTGGCTGCGCTGTTCCTCGGGCTAGTTATCACGTGGATGCACTACGCCTTCATCAAACCGCCGATCTTCGGACGGAACAACTACCAGAGGTACGCGCAGGAGCTTTATCGCATAGTACTGAAAGGGTCGGAGGCCGAACTCCCGATCATCGCACACGAACTCGCGGCCTCAGCCAAGTCGCTGGTTACGCTCGCCGCAGGCTTAGTAAAGGTGAAGGCTGAGGCCAAAGAGAAGCTGAAGCCGTGTGCCGAGGGTTACGCGGGCGATATGTTGCTGCTTATCGCCAACCGTAGGTTTTGTCGGCACTTGGTGGCTTCATCACCGTTGACGGCGATTCGCTTCCTCGATGCCGTCGCTGAGTCCAAGGCGTACCGCGTGCCCATTGGCCTGTTTGCGCAGAACGTATCTACAGAGGCGATTCGGAATAAGGACTCCGGACTGTACCACGAGGACGAGGGCTATTACTCAGGCCTGCTTGGCTACATCAAGCCGTTTAGCCGCGCTCTTTACGGAAACTACGAACTGGTCGAGGCTCTTCAAAATCATTCGCCGCTCGATATCCACTACAAATCAGTTTGGGCTTGGGACGCGGACCAGTTTGAGACTTATTGCCGCGTCGCGCAGATGACGCTCAAGAGCTACTTGGAGGGAGGCCATTGGGAACAGCATTCCTACGTCCTGACGCGGGCGCTGCACGATATTCAGGAGACCACCAGCCGCGCAATCTTGGATCTCAAGAAGGCGGGTGATGATTACTACGGCGACGCGTGGCATCGTCTTAGCGCGGGTGTCGATTTCATCAAAGACAGCATCAACGCGATAGGCGAACTGAAACCTCCGCCGGAGGCGCGTACCTTGCGGATTCGCGATCAGGTGCGCAGCAGGCTTAGGGATGAAGATTTTTACGATCGGCTTGCCCAGGCCATGTTCGAGATCATTTTTTCGGCGGCTTACATCGACGGTCCGCCCGACAAAGCATGGAGCATCCACTACAGCTCCGTATGGGGTGATTTTTTCGAGCGCAGCAACGACAACCGGGCATGGAAGATCGTTCAGTTCAAGCTGCGGCGACTGCTATACGACGAGATACGGGACCTCGAATCCATGCCGAACTACAAAGCGGCTCGCGTGCTAGGAATCTGCTTGAATGTGATGGGCCTGACGATGGGCAAGCGCTCAGGCTACGGCCGAGATCACGCAGCCCTTAAAGCCGCGGTGCTGGCATGGACGCAGAGAAACTATCTGCGCCTGCGGAAAGTGAACGCAGAAGTCGCAGATACCTGCCTAATTGGAAGCATTACATTCGATGCCGAGCAATCGCGGCTCGTCAAGACTTACGCGAAGGGACTGCGGCCGGATCCGGACCGGGAGTACTTGCCGCTTCAGTCGCCGCCCGTGGCTGTTTAGGCCAACTCTCCGTACGCAACTGCGCACCGGCATCCTGAACGGGCGCTTGGTAAGTGGCGTGACACCTTGAAGTGCTGAAGCGGCCTTGAACCAACTCGTTGGATTTGATCGCACTGACGTTTCTCAATGGCTGCTCCTTGGCCGGAAGCGGACAGACTACGGTTACGTGCACAAGGCGTCAGATCGTCACCCGCCTGCCAAGCTCGGTCACGCGGTTGGTCGGCAGACTGAAATACCGAACCGCTTGCCGATGTGCCCTCGGGCGGAGGGTTGTGCGTGACTATATTGTGGCCGTGGCCGCAACGACAAAGAGGGTCTCAGGTCTTTTTTCTTGCCATCCGGCACGCCGCGCGATTCGGCCCCCCGGTGGCCCGCCCCCTGCGTATCCGAGGATAAACGAGGATAACCGGGACGCTACCCGGTTTTTCCGCGACGTCAGATCTCGATCTGCGCCCCGACCTCGATCGCGCGGTTGGGGGCAGGCTGAAATACTCCGCGGCGCTGCCCGCGTTGCGGGCCAGGGTGCAACTCCTCCAGCCAATCAATCGAGCGGAGTATCCGTGCGGCGCGGGTGTCCTCTCAACCGCGCGGGATCAATTTGAGTTTTGGTTCGACGCGGGACAGCGTCTCGAAATCGCGGTCGTCGTGCAGCAGGGGCGCTTTGTGTTCAACGCAGAGCTGCGCGATCAGGCAATCATGCGGGCTGCGTGGCGTAAGCCCCTGCCAGCGGCAGCGGGCGTACAACGCGGCGGCTGCGACGTGAGTCGCGGCGTCGCTTTTGGGTTTGAGAGAGGGAAGCGCAGCGAAGTGGTCGCGCAGACGTTCGAAGTTTTCCGGGCTGGATGCGCCCTGCAGCAGCTCCTGGAGAATGACAGGCGCAATCGCCGCCTCGCCGGCTTGCAGCAACCGCTTCAATCGAGCGACGGGTTTCGTGTCGCGGTTGCGCAGAAAATCCAGCCAGACCGTGGTGTCAACCAGCACCATCGGTCATTTTCCGCCTCACCTGCCGCACGTCGTAGTCAGGCGCGATCAGGTCCTGCCCGGCGAGCGCGAGGATGTGCTTCTGCTTCCCGCGCGCGATCAGATTGCGCAGCGCGAGATCGACCGCATCGCGCTTGGTCTTGGTGCCAGTGAGGCGCATGGCCTCCCGGACGAGCTTGTCATCGAGTACAATGTTGGTTCGCATAGCGTACACCTCCTGATGTGTATAGTACGGCAGACCCGGTGCGCCGGCAAGGAGGCGCTCTTCGGCTACTTCGTCGGCCAGGTCATGAAGGCCACCCAGGGCAAGGCCAACCCGGCGCAGGTCAACGCCTTGTTGAAGCAGAAACTCACCCCCTGAAAGCCGTCAGCTCCCCCGCCGGCGGGCCAGAATCCGCCGCCCTGGAAATCCTCCGGTTACGGCCTATCCTTCTTGGAGGCGGATTGATTCCGCGCGCCGCGCGGCGATTCTCGCGCGGCGCACATTCACCGCTTACGCAACGCTTACGCAAAAAAGGAGACGGCGGGTATGACACCAGCAGCAGTGACCGGCAGGAATGGGGAAAATCATCACGCGTTTCGGATAGCGTCCCTCGCCGCGGGGGCGGCTCTGCTCCTGGGCGCGGCCGCGGCGCCGGCCGCCACCGTCAGCAGCGCCACGCTGGAAACCATCAACGCCGCGACCTTCGAGGTCGTCGTGCCCAAGCCGGAGAAGGACTCGCTCAGCTACGAGAAGCCGCTGCCGCTGGATCTGCTGCCGTACACGGAGCGGACGGACAAATATCATTCCGTCGGCACCGCCTTCGCCATCGGTCCGGACCGGTTCGTGTCCGCGGCCCACGTCATGAATCTGGGACTCAAGACGCAATACCGCGGGGTCTATCTCCGGGACCGCGACGGCAAGGTGTACGGCATAGACAAAATCATCAAGTACTCGGACCGCCGCGATTTCATCGTGTTCAGCCTCAAGGGAAAGACCGCCGGCAGGTCGTTCCCGATCGAGGCGAGCCCGCGGCAGAACGAGGAGGTCTACGCCGTCGGCAACGCCCTGGGCGAGGGCGTCGTCATCCGCGACGGCCTCTACACCTCCAGCACGCCGGAGGAGCGGGAGGGGAAATGGAAATGGATCCGCTTCTCCGCCGCCGCCTCGCCCGGCAACAGC
>MFSY01000037.1:20609-24374 GCA_001785175.1 Candidatus Muproteobacteria bacterium RIFCSPHIGHO2_01_FULL_65_16
TGCCCATATCCGAGGTGCTCGGCGCGAAGGACAATCTCGCCGTGGTTGACCAGAAGATAGGCTACCAGCTGGACAACATGGACATGACCAAGATGGGGCTGCTGCAGAAGGAGATCCCGCTGCCGAAGGCGTTCGACGAGCTGCACCAGGAGCTGGTAAAGACCATGGATCAGCATTCCGACAAGCTGCTCAAGGAGCTGCTCGACGAGAACAAGGCGAACATCTTCCCCAGCGGCAAGGGCGCAACCACGCTGCTGCATTCCGTCTACTCCTCCGTATTTCCGCGGCTCATCGCCAAGGGGCAGGACGGCAACTGGGACGCCTTCGTGCCGGGCAAGACCAACGACGCCGAGCTGGGCGCGAACGGGCGGCTCTCCTACGGCGGCCTGTGGCACTCGCTCGTGCTGTATCTCCGGAAGCCGGACGACGTTCCGCTCGACCGGTTCTACAAGGACTCCAAGCTGTTCATGGACCTGATGCTGAAGGGGATGCCGGCCACCAGGAACGTCGGCCCGGAAAAGATAAAGATCACCTCGCTCGGCAAGGCCGAGGAGGAATACGTCTTCACCGATTCCTACAAGCGCCGGTGGACCGTGCGGATATGGCCCATCGAGTATCTCGACAGCAAGGTCGTCATCTTCGCGCTCCCGGTCCCGGGCGGGTATGCGGGATTCATGCGCTCCGCGTCGTCGGGCATGATCAGCAGCCACATCGCCGACATGAAGGCGCTCGCCGATTTCTTCTACGTGACGTATTACGGAACCCTGAACCAGTGGCGCGAGTACTTGGCCATGAAGGAGCAGCTCCCGCCGGTCTTCGCCACGATCAAATTCTCGTTCGATTACGGCAAGTCGGTGCGCTTCGAATCGCGGCGGCTGTCATTCGCCTATGACTCAAGCCTCATGAAGATCACGAAGGGCAGCGAGCTGCAACTGGATTTCGCCTATTTCAACGAGAACGGCGGCACCGTGTGGGACGTCGCCCGGATCATCGCCGGCGAGGACGAGAACACCGGCGCGGCGATCGTCATGACCAGAAACACTAAGCCGGCCGCCGAGATGGATAACAAGTACAAGGGCCGGTGGGACAACATCAGCGGCCGGCGTCATCCCTTCAACAGCTCCGCCTATTTCGAGGACAAGATGACGGTGATCGGCGCCGTCCACGCGGGCGGCATCGCGCCGGAGCGGCTGGCGTCGGCGCCGCTGCTGTACACGGTGGTTTACAGCATGGACGGCAACCACGAGCAGAAAAAGATGGCCAGCGGCCTGGCCGCCTTCACCCGCAACTTCAAGGTCTTTGAGTATTGAGTATTAAGAGCGCCCGCCTATCAAAATTAAAATACGGCCCTCATCCCCACCCTTCTCCCGCAGGGAGAAGGGCTCAAAACCCAATGGCACTAACTTAAGGCCTCCAGAGACAAAATTGCCGTCATGCCAGCGAAAGCTGGCATCCAGAATCGGCCTATCGGCCGATGTTATTTAAGCCCTGGATTCCGGCTTTCGCCGGAATGACGACGTAATCAGAGATTTTTTTCCTTAAGTTAGTACCATTGGGCTCAAAACCCCTCTCCCCGCGGGAGAGGGGAAGGGGTGAGGGCGGGTTTTCCGCGGTTCCTGTATCCGGTCGTGGCGAAAAAAAACCACGGGCGGTCACACCGCCCGTGGCAACTCGCTTCACCAACAATACCAGTCCCCGAGATAAAAGCGCCGGGGCGGTCGCCACCGCCCCGGCGCCGCTGCGCCACACACTGCTGCGAGAGGCATTAGGAGGAATCGCAGTAATTGATCAGCGCCGGGCGATCATACGGACAGCGCCGGCGCGCCGGAATGCGGCATGGTGTCGCGCGACGGTCCGCCGCACCCGCGGCGTTTTTGATAATCCGCAGATTACGCAGAACCAAAAAAAAACAGGTAACCGCAGATGAACGCAGATGAACAGTTTGCTGAAACAATTTTGTTACCCCCTCTCCCTGCGGGAGAAGGGAAGGGGTGAGGGCGAGGGGGCATGCGGCAAGACTAATCTGCGAAAATCTGCGAAATCTGCGGATGATAATTTTCTTTTCCCTGCTATTGCCTGGTCGGCGCCGTGACGACGGAGAGGCGCGTGATGCCGGCGCGCTGCACGAGCGCCAGCACCTGGGCCACGCGCCCGAAGTTCACGCCCTCGTCGGCCTGCACGAGCAGGTTGACGTCGGCGTTCCGCGCGCGGCGCGCGCCGAGCTCGTGCTCGAGCGCCTCGAGCGCGACCCGATCGCGGTCGAGGAATATCTCGCCCTGGCGGTTGATCGTCAGCGACACGCTGCGCGGCTCGGCGGCGGGCTTGGTCGGCGCGGTCTTGGGCAGCTCCACCGGCACCGCCTGGATGAGGAGCGGCGCGGTGACGATGAAGATGACGAGCAGCACCAGCATCACGTCCACCAGCGGCGTGACGTTGATCTCGCTCATCGCGGCGTGGTCGGAGCGTGTTTGAAAAGCCATCTGTGCCGCCTAGGCGGTCGCTGCCGGGTCGGAAAGGCGGGATTCACCGCGGAGGCGCAGAGGCGCAGAGAAAACCTCTATTTCTTTTGATTCCCTCCGCGCCTCCGCGTCTCTGCGGTGATAATCGGAGGTTTCAGAGATGCGATGGCGTTCCATCACTTGCCCCGCTTGCCGCCGGGGCCCGCTTTCAGCGCGATCCGCATGAAGCTGGCGGCGAAGTCCTCCATCTCGGCCACGTACAGCCGCGCGCGCCTGAGCCCGTAGTTGTACGCCAGCACCGCCGGCACCGCGGTGGCGATGCCGATGGCGGTGGCGACGAGCGCCTCGCCGACCGGGCCCGCGACCACCTCCAGGCTGGCGCTGCCGGCGCGCGAGATGTCCTGGAGCGCGTGCATGATGCCCCAGACGGTGCCGAACAGGCCCACGAACGGCGCGGTGCTGCCGATGGAGGCGAGGATCATGAGGCCGGACTCGAGCTGGTGCTGTTCCTTCTGAATCTGCTGGCGCAGGCTCGACTCGAGCACGTCCTTCTTGTCGCCGCTGGACTGCAGGTTGTGCTCGCCGTTCTCGTGCACGGCGTGGAAACCCGCCTGGCACACCCGCGCGAGCGGACCCGCGCCGTCGTTCGCAACCGTCTCGGCCTCGGCGACGTTGTGCGCCCCCCAGAAGGCCTTGCTGAAGGCGCGGTTGAGCTGCGCCAGCCGCCATTGCGTCCGGCCCTTCATGGCGATGATGGTCCAGGTGGTGACGGAGAATACGATCAGCACCCACAGGGTGGCGATGACGACGAGCGAGGACGCCCCGAACATCTCAGTTACTGCTCAGGCGGAATGTGATCGGCACGTCAACCCAGGCGACGGTGGTCTGGCCGCCGCGGCGCGCGGGCGTGAAGCGCCAGCCCCTGACGGCGTCGAGCGCGGCCTTGTCGAGGATGTCGTGGCCGCTGCTCTTCTTGAGCAGGGCATGATGGCAGTGGCCGTCGTCGTGGATCATGGCGCTGACGATCACCGTGCCCTCCTGGCCGCGGCGGCGCGCGACCATGGGATAGGCCGGGGGATCGTTGTTGAGGTAGGTGGCGCTGTAGATCGGCTCGGCGTAATCCCTGGTCTCGTGCGCGCCGGCGTCCGGTTTAGCGGCCGTTTCCGGCGGCGTCTTCGCCTGCAGCGGCGTGACCTTGTTCTTGGGCGGCAGGCGCGTCACGAGCGACACCTGCACGATCGGAAGCGGCGCCAGGGCGGTGGCGCCGAACGGCTTGTACGTGAAGCCCCACCACACCGCGGCGTGC
>MFSY01000037.1:24384-32513 GCA_001785175.1 Candidatus Muproteobacteria bacterium RIFCSPHIGHO2_01_FULL_65_16
CCAGCGCGAGCGCGGCGAGCCAGTTGGCCGCGGTGGCCTCGGTGCGCGGTGTGACGAATTCCGAATATGTGGCGGCGGACGCTGTGCTCATGCCGTCATCGTAATAAAGGCGGGGGAAATAGAGGATGCGGTATGGTGTCGCGCGACATTTTGTCGCACCCATGGGCTATCCGCAGATTACGCAGATTTACGCAGATTAAACCCAGAAAACAGGTAACCGCAGATGAACGCAGATGAACAGTTTGCTGAAAGAAATCTTGTTACCCCTCTCCCTGTGGGAGAGGGGAGGGTGTGAGGGCGAGGGGGAGGGGACAGGCGGCAAGACCAATCTGTGAAATCTGCGGATAAACCGGTCAGTGGGGCGGGGTGGTGACGAATTGCTGCTTGATCCAGGCCTCCAGCCGCTCCCGGTCGAGGCGCCCGCTCTGGGCGCGGCGGCCGTGATCCGAAGCGTAGAAATAGGTGCGCGGCAGCTCGCCACCCCACTTGGGGTCCACGTCGTAGCGCAGCCGCTCGGCGAACTCGTCCGCGAACACCCACGACTCGATCCCCTCCAGGCCGTAGTGGCGCAGGGTGTCGCTGAGCGCCTCGCTCTCGGCGGGCGTGTCGGTGGCGACGAGCACGATGTCGAGCGCGGGATATTTCTTGCGCAGCGCGCTGAAGAGGGCGAACTCCTCGTGGCAGTACGTGCAGGTGAGCGACCAGAAGGCGAGCACGAACGGCCGCCCCGCGCGCGCGGCCTGAATCTCCTTGAGGCTTCCCGGGGCGAAGGGTTTTAGCTCCTGCGCGCCGGAGGCCGCCGGAGCGAGTAGCACCAGTGAGGTTGCGACCGTGAGGAGCAGATCACGCGCGCCGCGGTTCACGGCGTGGCCTCAAGCTCCAGCAGGCGATAGCCTTCCTTCGCCGCGTACCAGGAGAGGTAAGCTCTGACGCCGTCGCTCGCGAGCAGCGGATGGTCCGAGGCGCCGGCGGCGGTGGCGACGACGGCGGGCGCGGACCAGGTGGCGCCGCCGTCGCTCGAACGCATCCAGCGTACGGCCGTGCTGGTACCGTCGAACTCCTTCCACGCCAGGAACACGCGCGTCCCCAGGCTCAACACCTGCGGGCGCGCCGGCTGCGCGTTGCGGTTACCGAAGGGAATGGGGGCGGTGAAGGTCTTGCCGTGGTCGCGGCTGCGACGGTAATAGAGACCGGCGCGGCCCTCGGCGCCGGTGTACCAGGCGAGGTGATAGACGCCGTCGTCCGCGATCGAGAGCGACGGACCATGATGCGGGCAGGCGTCAATCTCCCAGCCGTCCTCGGAGGCGCGCACGAGCGCGGACCTGCCGTCGAGCCGCAGCAGCGCGTGATCGCGCGTGTTCTTGCCGAAGATATGGCGCCAGAAGAGCACCGGCGCGTCGTCGGTGTCGAGCGCGACGGCGATGCGGCAGCACTCGCAGGAGTGATCGGCCACCTTGTTGTTGGCGCCGAAGCTCGCGCCGCCGTCGGTGGATCGGGCGCGGTAGACCGCAAGCCCGGAATATTTTCCGCCCTTGCCCTCGACGGCGGCCGCGGCGCGTTTGTCGAGCCAGAATAGATGGATGTCGCCGCGGCGGCTGACGAGCATTGATTCGAAGCGGTGGCTGATCTCCTGTAAATCGGTGTTGACGGTGATCGGCGCCGAAAAGCTCTTGCCGCCGTCGAGCGAGCGCGCGAAACGCGCGTGGCCGCTGAACGGCGCCTCCAGGCTCCGGGTCCAGGAGACGTAGACCTCGCCCTTCGGCCCGAACGCGAGCTTGGGGCGATTCTCGCCGTCGGCGGCGATGTGCTCCGGTTCGGGATTGACCGGGACCGGTTCGCTAAAGCTCTTGCCCTTGTCGCCGGAGTAGCTCACAAGAACCCGGCCGCCCTTCACGGATGCGAGCCAGAGCGCGCCTTTCGGGTCGAACGCCGCCGTCATCGAGAGCGGGTCGCGCGCGAGCGATTTTTGCCACATCTGCGCGCGCTCCGCGGGCGTGGGCGGGCCGGCCTTCGCCGCCGCATGCCGTGCGTGCCCGCCGCCGGCGGCGCAGCCGGCGAGGCCGATCATGCCGGCCAATGCCAGACCTTTAATAACGGACGCGGTCACTGCTTCTCCGCGCCGAAGCGATAGGCCACGCCGAGCCAGAGCGTGCGCGGATCGCCCGGGGTGTAGGTGTTCATTGTGTCGGCGTTGTAGGCCCCGACGCCGGAGTAGCTGCTGCCGGCGCTGGTGGAGTATTTTTCGTCCCGCAGATTCATGAGCTTGAGCCAGGTCTCCCACGCGCCGCTGGTGTAGGACGTGCGCAGGTTGAACACGGTGTGTCCCGGGTATTCCACGGTGTTGGCGTCGTTCATCCAGTATTCGCTCACGTATTGCGCCTCGAGCCCGAGGCGCAGGCCGTGGACCGGCTTGTAGGCGACCTCGGCGAAGCCGATGTTCCGCGGCGCCCCCTTGATGACCTTGCCGTCATAACTGAGCGTGGAGCTTACATCGTAGTCAACATATTCGTGATGGGCGACGGTGGCGGCGAGCCGCGTGTCCCAGCGCGCGCTCGGCGCATAGCTCGCGCCCAGCTCGACGCCGGCGTGGCGCGTCTTGCCCGCGTTGCGCGGCTCGGAATTGCCCACGGCGATCTGATAGCTGACGAGCTCGTCCTTGCCGTCCAGCCGGTAGACGGCCGCATCCAGCTTGCCCTTGCCGTCGCCGATGAGCGTGGAGCTTACATCGTAGTCAACATATTCGTGATGGGCGACGGTGGCGGCGAGCCGCGTGTCCCAGCGCGCGCTCGGCGCATAGCTCGCGCCCAGCTCGACGCCGGCGTGGCGCGTCTTGCCCGCGTTGCGCGGCTCCGAGTTGCCCACGGCGATTTGATAACTGACGAGCTCGTCCTTGCCGTCCAGCCGGTAGACGGCCGCATCCAGCTTGCCCTTGCCGCCGCCGAAGGCGCTGCGCACGCCGAGCTCGTAGTTGTCGAACACCGAGGATCTCAGGTCCGGCACCGCCAGCCGCGCGTACAGCGAGCTCACCTCCGGCGGGATGAAGCCCTGGCTGTAATTGGCGTACATGTGCGTGGCGGGCGTGAATTTGTAGGTCATCCCGAGCTTGGGGCTGAAGTGGTGGAACGAGCGCGTCTCGCTCGGCGCGCCGGTGCTGCTGCCGGGCGTGAGATTGTTGGTGAAGTCGTATCCGATGGTGTCGTAGCGCCCGCCGGCGACCACGCGCGTGGCGGCGCCGGGCGAGAGCTCGTACTGGGCGTACAGGGCGCTGTTCCGGATCAGCGTGTCATAGTCGCGGTTGCGCGTGGACGTGGCATAGCCGGTGTAGACGTTGTTCGCGTCGCGCGTGACGTTTATCTTGTCCTCGACGTAGTTGTTCGGGCTGCGGTCGTAGGTAAGTCCGGCGATCAGGCGCGAGTCGAGGAAGGAAAAGTCCCGCCGCTGGCGCGCGTCGAGGCCGAGCGAGGTGTAGCTGTTGGTGTTGATATTGCCGACGTAACCCGTGGGACAGGTGGCGGAGACGGCGCAGTTGCGGATGGAGTAGGCTGGATTCTGGCCGTGCTCGTTGTCGCGCGCGAAGAGCGTGACCGTGCTCAGACTGTCCTTGCTCCACTCGCGGTCGAGGGTGGCGGACAGGCGCGTGGTCTCGTCGCGGCGGTAGGTGAACGTCTGGTAGCTGATGGCGGGCTGGTTCCGGTAGTCGCTCTCGTTCAGGCTCCCGGGCGTCTGGGTGTCGAGGTTGTTGTGTGTGAGCAGCAGGCGCAGCGCCGCGCGGTCGCTCGCGGCGTAATCCCCGCGCAGCGTGACCGAGTCCTTGTCCATGTCGTTGTACTGGCGCCAGGAGTCGCGCAGGCGCGCGCTGTAGTGCGCGAAGCGCAAGCCGAAATCGCCCCAGGTGTCGGAGGCGCCGGTGTCGAGGCGCTTGTAGCCCTCGCTGCTCGCCTGGAGCCCGATCTTGCCCTCCGGCTTGAGCGCCGGCGCCTGGGTGATGAAGTTCACCGAACCGCCGACGGCGTTGCTGCCGTAGAGCGACGAGGCCGGCCCCTTGAGCACCTCGATCTCGCCCGCGCCGGTCAGATTTACTTCGTTCAGCGCGTTGTGATTGAACACGCCGAGGGGGCGGATCGGCACGCCGTCCTCGAGATACTGATAGACCGCGTTCGTGGTGATGGGCTGGCGGATGCTCATTGAGTGCTGCTCGTTGCCGAGGTCCACCATGTGCACGCCCGGGATCTGGTTCACCGCCTGGGTGATGTTGGTCGCCTTCGCGTCCTCCAGGGCCTTGTTGTCCATCTTGCCGATGGCGGCGGGGGTGGCGCTCAAAGGGGTGGCCTCGCGCGAGCCGGTGACGACGACCTCCTCCAGCGTCGCCGCCGGGGCGGGCTCCTGCGCGTGCGCCGGCAGGATTAGGCCGGCGCCGATGGCCGCGATCACAACGGAGCGCCGGAATGATTCTGGTTTCATGATGCTTCCTACTGGTTGAGAGTCAGGGGGAAACTGGAAACTAGAAGGGGCGGGCGCCGGGGACAATAAGGCATATTGTCGCGCGGCAAATTGCCGCACCCGCCATCCTTAAGGAATGTTTGTTTATATGACTATTCGACGCCGAGACGCAAAGACGCGGAGAAAACTCAAAGGTAATCAACAGAAAAATCTCTGCGCCTCCGCGTCTCGGCGTCCAAAACTCATTTAATCAGGTTCCTTAAACGGACCTCCGGGAGACACAAAAACCCGAATTCGTTAGAATTGTTTTGCATGACATCACCGTCCACGACATCCCCCGCGCCGCTGCCGTCCACGACCGCGATCAACCTGCGGCGCCTGATCGTTCTGCGAAACATCGTCCTCGCCGGCCAGGCGCTGGCGGTCTGGGTCGCGGTGTTCCATCTCGGCATGGACCTGCCCCGGCGCCCGCTGGTGGCCGTCATCGCGGCCATGACGCTGCTCAATCTCGTGACCTGGGCGCGCATGCGCCTGGCCTGGCCGGTGCGCGAGGCGGAGCTGTTCGCGCAGTTGCTGCTCGATGTCGCCGCGCTCACCGCGCTGCTGTATTTCACCGGCGGCTCGACCAACCCGTTCGCGCCGATCTACCTGCTGCCGCTCACCCTGACCGCCGCCGCGCTGCCCGGCGCCTACGCCTGGGCCATGGCCGTGGTGACCGTGACCTGCTACTCCCTGCTGTTGTTCGTTTATGCGCCGCTTCCGCCGGCCGCCTCCGTGCACGGCGACGACTTCAGCCGGCACGTGCTGGGGATGTGGGTGGGGTTCGTGTTGAGCGCCGGCCTGATCGCCTACTTCGCCATGAAGATGGCCAACACCCTGCGCGAGCGCGACCAGCTTCTGGCGCAGCAGCGCGAGCAGGAGCTGAGGCACGAGCGCATCCTCGCGCTCGGCACGCTCGCCGCCGGCGCCGCGCACGAGCTCGGCACGCCGCTCTCGACCATGGCGGTGCTGATCAAGGACCTGGGGCAGGAGGCGGTCCCGCGGGAGAAGCTCGGCATCCTGCGCGCCCAGATCAAGCGCTGCAAGGAGATTCTCTCGACGCTCTCCGCCGCCGCCGGCCAGGCGCGCGCCGAGGGCGGCCGCAGGCTGCCGGTTGATGAATATCTGGACGAGATAATGGAAAGCTGGCGCGTCGTGCGGCCCAGCGTCAACTGCCGGTGCCGCTATGAGGGGACCCGCCCCGGCCCCGAGATTCTCACCGAGCAGACGCTCGGCCAGGCCATAATGAACATACTTAATAATGCCGCGGACGCCTCGCCGAACGACGTCGAGGTGAACGCGCGCTGGGACGGACGCGAGTTGCTGCTCGAGGTGTGCGACCGCGGCGCCGGCCTGACCCCGGCCGTGGCCGCGAACGCGGGCCGGGAGCCGTTCTTCACGACCAAGGGGCCGGGAGAGGGTCTGGGCCTCGGCCTTTATCTCAGCCGGGCGACGGTCCAGCGCCTTGGCGGAACGGTTCAACTGTTGGACCGCGCCGGCGGCGGCGCCTGCTGTCGCCTCATACTGCCGCTGGCGCCGCTGCTGGTGGCTCCCGTGACATGAGCGCACAGACACCGGAAGATCGCCCGAGCCTGCTGCTGGTGGACGACGACCCCACCTTCTGCCGGGTGCTGGCCGAGGCGTTCGAGGCCCGCGGCTACGCCGTGCGCGTGGCGCACAATGTCGCCGATGGTCTCAAGGCGGCGGAGAAGGACCCGCCGGAATTCGCCGTGGTGGACCTGAAGATGCCCGGGCCCAGCGGACTGGAGCTCGTCAGGCGCCTCAAGGAGCTCGATGAAAACACGCGCGTCGTGATGCTCACGGGCTACGCCTCCGTCGCCACCGCGGTCGAGGCGATCAAGCTCGGCGCCGTGCACTACCTCGCCAAGCCGGCGGACGCCGACGATATTCTCGCTGCGTTCCAGCGCGACGCGGGCGACGCGAGCGTCCCGCTGGCGCAGAAGCCGCTGTCGGTGAACCGGCTCGAATGGGAGCACATCCAGAAGGTGCTGACCGAGTGCCAGGGCAACATCTCCGAAACCGCGCGCCGCCTCGGCATGCACCGGCGCACGTTGCAACGCAAGCTCGCCAAGCGGCCGGCGCGCGGCTAGGGAACCTCTGAATAAGAAGTCTTCACCGCAAAGGCGCAAAGAACGCAAAGATTATTACTGTTGATTATCCGATGCTTTTCTTTGCGCCCTTCGCGTCTTTGCGGCAAATAATCATACTTAAATCAGAGTTTCCATAGGAAAGCTCAAAAGCGTCGCGTGAGATTGATCTCGATCAGGCGCGAATGGTAGCCGTCCGCGGCGCCGCCGCCGAAATCGGACAGCGCGGCTTTCACGTTCAGGAACCAGTCGCGGTAGATGCCGAAGAAACCCTCGGCCACGATGTCGCCGCCGGTGCGGAAGCCGCTCATGGTGTTGTCCTTGTAGGGACCGACGCCGAGCGCGATGCTCACGCCGTCGTCGTCGCTGATCTTCCGGTAGGTGAAGGCGGTCAGGGCGTAGCGCTCGTAGCGTGTCGGCGCGTAATAGCCGTTACCCGGATCGCGGTCGTAACCGAACCACTGGCCGCTCACCCCGAGATCGTGATTCAGTTGCTGCGTGCGCAGGATGGCGCGGCGCGGCGCCAGCACGACTTCCCGGCGATGATTGCCGTCGGAGAAGGCGTCAGAGCCGAATCGGCCGGCGAGCGTCCAGCGCGGGTCCGGCGTCCAGGTCGCGTCGAGCGTGTCGGCGCGGCGCTCGATACCGAGCTTGGCCGCGCGCGGCGACACGGCGTGCAGATCCTGCCGGCGCGCCAGGCGCACGGCCAGATCATCGAGCGGCTGGTAATCGGCGCCCACCTCGTAGATGGACCGGTCGTCGCCCTCGGCGGTGCCGGTGCCGGCGCGCGCGTCGAGCGCCAGCTCGGGCGCGGCGCGATGCCTGATTCCCAGCCAGGCGCGGTCGTAGCCGATGGCGGCGCCGCCGTCCGGCTTTTCGTAGCCGCTGCCGGCCCGGGCGCCGATCCGGCGGCGCTCGCCGCCGCCGAACAGGCGCGTCTCGGGGTTGACCGCGTACTCCGCGCGCACGCCGGCGTGGCGGATGGTGATGTCGTCGGAGCCGGTGACATAGCCGGAGCCGAAGGTGACATTCGAGCGCAGCGGCGTGCGGATAACGCGCGTGAGATCGGTGGTCTCCTTGCTGTCCGGGCGCAGGCGCGTGACCTCGGCCAGGCCGGCCAGCGCCGCGCGCGGGCGATGCGCGGCGGCCAGCGCCACGGTGCGCGCGTGGGCCAGCTCGTAGTCGTCGCGCATGGCCGGCTCCAGCTCGGCGATGACGGCCAGCGCCGCGCGCGGGCGCCCGGTCCAGGCCAGGATGCGCGCCTGCTGCTTGCGAGCGACCGCGTCTTCGGGCGCACGCGCCAGCACGCGCTCGAGGCTGTCGCGGGCGAGGGCGTAGTCGCCGGTCAAGGCGGCGATCTCGCCGCGGGCGCGCAGGTAGGTCGCGTTGTCCGGTTCGAGCTCGACGGCGCGATTGACGGCGGCCAGGGCGGCCGGTGCTTCCCCGGCGGCGGCGTGGGCCTGGGAAAGCTTGTGGTACAGGCGCGCGTCTTTGGGCGCGTGTTTCACCGCCTCTTGCAGCGCCGCCGCCGCGCGCTCCGGC
>MFSY01000037.1:32550-38999 GCA_001785175.1 Candidatus Muproteobacteria bacterium RIFCSPHIGHO2_01_FULL_65_16
CGCCCATTGCCCCCGCGCCTCGGCGCGCAGGCCGGCGTCGGGAACAGGTTGCGCCGCCGCGGCCAGCGCCGCGTTCGCGCAAAAAACCAATGCGAGTGTAATGCGCGGCTTCATTTGCGCCACCGCCGGTTGCGGAAAATCCACAGGTCGGCGGCGAAACGGCCGATGGTGACGAGATCGAACAGCAGCACGCCGTAGCGCAGCGGCGTCACCGCCAGCCCCTTCAGCAGATATTCCAGCCGCCTCCCCCTGGCCACGGTAACCAGGATGCCGTTGGTAATGACGGTCTCCGCCGCGAGGGTGATGGCCAGCGGCTCCCACAGTTTCATCAATATCATGATCAGCAGCACGCTCGGAAAAGCGATTTTCTCGAACGCGGACATGAACAGCACCCATCCGATGGGGCGGCCGTATTTGAGGGTGTAGTCAATGCCGAAGGGCTGACGGTATTGTTCCGGATGAACGCGCTTCTCCGCCAGGCCCGCCGCCAGCGCGCGCCGTTCCTCCTGTTTGCGGCGGCGGCGCCTGAGCGCCTTGAACGGGCTGCGCACCAGCTCGTCGAAGTAATAACAGCTTTGCAGGAAGGACGAGGACCAGAGGTAGATCTGCCCCGGCACGCGCAGCGCCTCCGGCTCCTGCGAGCGGGCATAGATATCGGTGAGCTGGATATTGCGGTAGCCGTTGTCGTTCATGGCGAAGCCGATGAAGATGTCCTCCGAGTTGGTCAGATCATCGCCCAGGATCGGCTCATAACGATCGAATACGATGGTCCTGAGCACGCTGCGGCGATAGGCCACGGCGCAACCCACCGGATTGAGGATGCCGCCGAAGAACACCATCTGTCCGTGATAGATGAATTTTTGCAGGAAGAAATACAGGACGTCCCGGTACAGATCGGTGACGCCACGCTGCATGTGGTGGAACCAGCTCACCCGCGGATAGATGGTGGCCTCGGGGTGGGCGCTCAGGAATTTCCGCAGCGCCTCGGTCTCGAGCATGGCGCGCCGGTCGCGATCGCGCAGCGGCAGCACCGTGCCGCAGGCGCTGGCGATGCCGGCGCCCTTGTGGAGTTCTTCCACCACGCGCTCGATATAGTTCTCCGACTCCAGCACCGTATCGCCGTCGAGAATGAACTCCACGTCGGAATCGAATTCGCGCGCCTGGCGCTTGAGCGTCGGCGTCTTGCCGATGGAGTGATCGCGATGAATCGCGATCAGCTCCATGCCGTTCAATTCACAGAAAGTCCGGGCGTACTCGACCGTCCGGTCGCGGCTGCCGTCGTCTATGAGGATGATGCGCTCGGGCTTGCGCGTCTGACGCGCGAGGGACGCCAGGCACAGGGGGATGTTGTTTTCCTCGTTGAAGGTGGGGATGACCACGTCCACGGTGGCGGTGCGCCAATCCTGCGCCGGCGCGGGGACGGTTTTGTCCGGCCCGTGAACGAGGCCGATGATGCTTAGTAGCGTGTTCGGGCTGAGGATGAAGTAAGGAGTCGTGGCCATTCGCGGCTGTCCCTGACTGCGTGCAGCATCTTTGCGCGCTCTTGCTCGACCAGGTCGTCGAGCGTGTCCGTCAGTTTCCATTTTGGCGCAAAGCCCGTCAAGGCCCGCAGTTTGTCCAGCACCGGCCGGCGGTGGGTGACGTCCTCGAATTCCTCGCCGTAGGCCTCCTTGTAGGAGAGGAACTGCAGCGACGAACTGCTGTTGGCGCGCTGGATGCTCAGTTCGGCCAGCCCGCGAATGGAAATCTCCTGGTCGTTGCCCACGTTCACCACTTCGCCCCATGCCCGGGGGCAGGCGGCGAGGCGGTCCAGCGCCACCACGGTGTCGCGTACGTCGCAGAAGGAACGTGTCTGCGCGCCGTCGCCGTAAATCGTAAGCGGTTCGCCGTGCACCGCCTGCCTGACGAAGGTGGGCGCCACCATGCCGTAATGACCCACCTGGTTCGGCCCGATGGTGTTGAACAGGCGCACAATGACGATGTTCAGCCCGTATTTGCGCGCGTAGGAAAAAGCGAGGAACTCGTCCGCCAGCTTGGTCACCGCGTAGGTCCAGCGCAGGCGCCCGGCGGACGGCAGCACGATGTCGTCCGTTTCGGCGAAGCTGCCTTTCGGGTTGAAGCCGTAGACTTCCGACGTGGAGGCGATGACCACCTGCGGATTCCAGCCGCCGCCGTGGACGGCGCGCAGGATCTTCTCGGTGCCGGTCATGTTGGTCGCCATCACCGCGACCGGATCTTCCAGCACCTTTTTCACGCCGACCACCGCCGCCATGTGGTAAATGCGGTCCGCCCAGGCCGCGGTCTTGCCCAGATCGCTCCAATGGAGAATATCGGCCTCCACGAAGCGGAAGGAGGGGTCGCCGAGAAAGGGCTCGATGTTGGACAGCGCGCCCGTGCTCAGGTTGTCCACCACGCAAACCTGATCGCCGCGCGCCAGGTGATATTCCGCCAGATGCGAACCGATGAATCCCGCACCGCCTGTTATCAGAACATGCATATTGCACCGCCCGCTCACTGACCGCCGTCCGCGCCGCCTAATGCCTGGTACTTCCGGCTGGTTCTTGGCAAAAACACCGTAAAAACATGGTGTTGGCATCCTTTCAGACGCCACGCTTGCACGCGGCGCCTACCGTAACTACAGCAAATGGCGTGCCAGATTGAGGGGGGGGGCAGGCAATGGCGCTACCTTAAGGAAAAAAATCACCGACGTCGTCGTCATTCCGGCGAAAGCCGGAATCCAGGGTTTGAAAAACATCGGCCGACAGGCCGATTCTGGATGCCAGCTTTCGCTGGCATGACGGAGTCTCTGCTTGTGGGGGCCTTAAAGTAGTGCCATTGGGGGGGGGTTAGGTTTCAGGCGGCTCCGCCAACAGTCGCCCCGCCTCCTGGGCGATTTTGCGGCGGCCGAACAGCAGTTGCCAGCGGCTGCCGCCTTTTTGGCGCCAGAGCACGGCCGAGCGCATGCCGGCGAACAGCGCCGCGCGCACCTTGGCGGCGATCGTCGGGTCGGCGAGGTGGTCGTGCTCGCCGTTGACCATGATGCGCGGCGAAAGCGTGCTGATGGTCTGGGTGTAAAGCTCGGCGAGCTTATCCACGAGCCGCGGATGGACCGCATCCCCGGCCTCCCCGGGTTCGAAGAATTTCATCTGCGATTCGATCGCCTCGATGCCGCGGCGGATGGCCGCGAGTATCTCCGGGCGCTTGCGCAGCGCGCCCTCGAGATGGATCAGGGAGACGACATAGCGCGCGATCTCGATGTCGGCCTGGGCGGACAGCGCGGGTTTGCGCTCGCCGTGACCGCCGCCGGCGGCCGGGGACGGCGCGAACAGGCCCGCGGTGAATTTGTCGCGCACAAGCTGAAGGCCGAACTTCACGCCGCCGACGCCGCCGTAGACCTCCGCGGCGACGGCGGCGTCGAGCATGAGGAGGCTGTTGATGCTGGCGGCGAAGGCCGGCTTTTCCGCCCGGCCCTCGCGCGCGAGCTGCTGCGTCAGGCGCGCGGCCTGGAACATCCCCGCCAGGGCGAGGGCACGATCTCTCCGGCGATTATCCAATTCAAGACTCCACGGAGGTCCGCCGACGGCGCAACAACGGCGGGAAGAACCGGACCTGGTGTCAGGCCCCCTTGAGGCAGGCGCGCTCCACCTCCACCCGCTTCACGCCTTCCACTCCCTCCACCGCCTGCTTGATCATGGCGACGATGCTGTCCGCGAACGGGCAGTAGGGCGAGGTCAACTGGATGTCGAGGTGGACGTAATCGTCCATTATGTCAATGTCCTGGATGAAGCCGAGGTCAACGACGTTGTGCCGCAGCTCCGGATCAATCACCTTCCGCAGCGCCTGGTAGATCTTCTCTTCAGTGGGTCGTGCGTTCATGGGTGCACCCTCTGGGTTCTAAGAGCCCCTATAAATTATGATTCTGAACCGCCAGGACGCCAAGCCTGCCCCGGCAGGCTGTAAGACGGGGGTCGCCAGGAACGGCGTTCTTCGAGGGATTTCATCCCTGGCGCTCCTGGCGTCATGGCGGTCAATTTCATTTTGTTGGTGATTCTTTAAGGATGACAGTCTAGCAGATTGCTGAAAAAGCCCGTCCTGGACTTTTTCCAGGCCGGGCCGGCGCCTCCGTTTGTTGACTAAAACCGGGCAAGAGGCTAAATCAATAAGCCCAAACCACGGGGTCGGCGCCGTGGAACGACAGGGCGCGTCTTCCATGAAGGAAACCTATAAAAAACCGATGGTTGGCCTGATCATGTCCGGCGGCGGCGCGCGCGCCGCCTACCAGGTGGGCGTGATCAAGGCGATCGCCGACATGCTGCCCGAGGGCGCGCCGAATCCATTCCCGATCATCTGCGGCACCTCGGCGGGCGCGATCATCGCCGCCGCGCTCGCCATCTACGCCACCCATTTTCACGAAGGCGTGCGCCGCGTCGTTTATGTCTGGCGGCATTTCCGCGTGCCGCAGGTGTACCGCGCCGACCCCCTCGGCATCGCGGCGGCCGGCATGCGCTGGCTGGTGGCGCTGCTCCTGGGCGGGCTGGGTCGGCGCAACCCGCATGCGTTGCTCGATCGCGCGCCGTTGCGCGCCCTGCTGGAGGAGCGGCTGCCGTGTCAGGAGATCAGGGCGTCCATCGAGGCCGGCGCGCTGCACGCCCTGAGCGTGACCGCCTCCGGCTACAGCTCCGGCCAGTCCGTCACCTTCTATCAGGGGGTCGAGACGCTGGCCCCGTGGAAACGCGCCAGCCGGGTGGGGTGCGTGGCCGACATCACCCTCGATCACCTGATGGCCTCGTCCGCCATCCCGTTCATCTTCCCGGCGGTGCGGATCCACCGCGAATATTTCGGCGACGGCTCCATGCGCCAGACCGCGCCCATCAGCCCGGCGCTGCACCTGGGCGCCGACCGCGTCCTGGTCATCGGCGTGCGCCATGACCAGGGCACGCAACCGGAGCGCCTCGAGGCGGCGGAATATCCGTCGCTCGCGCAGACGGCGGGCCACGTGCTGAACAGCATTTTCCTGGACGCGATCGAGGCCGACCTGGAGCGCCTGCAGCGCATCAACCGGACCGTCGGCCTCATTCCGCGGGAGCAGATCCAGGAGAGCGGCATCACGCTGCGCAAGGTGGACGCGCTGGCCATCGCGCCGAGCCAGGACCTGGAAAAAATCGCCGCCCGGCACGCCCACCACCTGCCGCGCGCGATCCGGTTCTTGCTGCGGGGCCTGGGGGCGTTCGACCGCACCGGCTCGAACCTCGTGAGCTATCTCCTGTTCGAGAAGCCTTATTGCCGCGAGCTGATCGCGCTCGGCTACGGCGACGCGAGCGCGCGCAAACAGGAGATCCTGGATTTTCTGGGCGTGCACCCGGCGCCGGTTGCGCGCCAAGGAAGTACTGATCAAGTATGATTGTTTGCCGCCCTGTCTGCGTGCAACGCACAGGCAGGAAAGACGCGAAGGGCGCAAAGAAAAGCAGCGGTAATCAAAAGAAAAAATCTTTGCGTTCTTTGTGCTGATGTATCTTGTATATTTTACACGCGCGTACACGAATGACCGGAATGTCCCGCACCCTTGTTGTTCTCGGCGTTTTGCTGGTGCTGATCGGTCTGGCGTGGCCGTGGCTCGCGAAGCTCGGCCTGTTCCGGCTGCCGGGCGACATCGTGATCGAGCGGGGAAATTTCAAATTATACTTTCCCGTCACCAGCATGATCCTGATCAGTCTGGTGTTGTCGCTGATCTTTTGGTTGCTGAGGAAATAACGAACAGCGGTCAGCTATCAGCGGTCAGCAATCAGCCAAAAAACCGGGGTCGAACTCATCGCGGAGGCGCAGAGAAAACTTTCGGCAATCAGCCGTCAGCCTTTAGCTGATAGCTGACCGCTCCACTTCTCCGGGTTCCCCAGCCGCTACAGCGAGTTATACAGCGGGTAGAGCTCTTCCTCTTCCTTGCGGATGCGCTGTACCAGAACCGAGCCGACCCCGTTCAGATCGGTGCTGAAGCGCTCGGCGCTCACATCGCTCAGCTTGATCTCGCTCGCGCGGCGGATGAAGTCAACGGCGCCGTGCCCGATCGAATACATCTCACGCTGCAGGTTGTAGATCTCGCGCAGCTTTTCATTGTCCTTTTCGAGTTTCCGCCGGAGCACCGTATACAGCTTGAGGTGCTCGACCGTGAGGTGGTTGTGAAGCTGATCGTGCAGTTGCGTGGCGAACTTCGGTATCGCGGCGTATTTGCGCGCCGCGACGGCGTCGCTTATCGCTTTGTGCAGTTCTAGCAGTACCCGATGTTCCGCGGTCAGCGCCGCGATTATGTCGGTTTCGACTGGTTCGGACCGATTGGTGCCGAATTTGTTTGCTAATGCGGCTAACATGGCGACTCTCCTCAGGTTCTCAAAGAGTGCGCCGCTCGAATGTGAACGCGACGGGACATCCCAGTCGCCCTCGCGCCATCGGCTTCG
>MFSY01000038.1:0-6089 GCA_001785175.1 Candidatus Muproteobacteria bacterium RIFCSPHIGHO2_01_FULL_65_16
CGGCGGGGCGGCTTCCTGCGCGCCGCGTGGAAACCGTCATGCCCAGTTTCCTCGGGCCGCTACTCCCAGCGCCTTCTCCTGCCGGAGAGGAAATCGTCCATCGAACCGTGCCAATTCTCCGGCGGCTCGACCTCCGCCGTCTCCATGGCCGACCAGACGTCTTTGTCTATCTGCTCGACGGCGCCTTGCACGTACTGGATGTCAATCACGTCCCCGGTCCCGTCAACCGCGAGCACGACGAACGTCCGCCCCTCGGGGGTCTCGTACCATGTACCCACACGCGGTTCTTCTTCCGTCGGCATAGCGCACCTCCACAATGGCGCCGGTGACTTTCGGCCGGGGGCGTGCGCCGTGTGGCCTTATCCGCTCCCGCCGACCGCATCCAGTCTTGCACGGGCCGCCGCGCCCCGTTTTGATGCAAATCAAACGGTCGCGCAATCAACGCCCATGTTCAAAGAGACTTAGCCGGCGGCCGTCCCACGGAACATTGACCCGGGTCAATGTCCCGTTCTTCCTGGAGGTGTATTGAAACAACCGTCGGCCCCGGGCAGCGGCGATGAACACCATCAAACAATACGAAAGAAAAGATCCGGACCTGTCCGTGCGGGTCGAGTGCCGCGCCGGCCACCGCGGCGAGGAGGCGCCGAGCTGCTTCTATCTCGGCGGCCGGCGGCTCGAGGTGATCGAGGTCCTGGACCGCTGGCTCGCGCCGGCGCATCGCTACTTCAAGGTGCTGGCCGACGACGGCGGCCGCTATATCCTGCGCCACAGCGCGGCCACGGACCGCTGGGAGCTGACGATGTTCGAGCGCGGCGCGAAATAAGCGCCATATCCTCACGCGCGCCCGGACAGCCGGGGGGAACGAACCATGGATACCGAGGCGAAACATATTGGCCTCTCGATGGATACGCTGACGGAGGCCAGGGAAGCCGCGCGCGCCCTGCTGGAGCAGCTGCACCTTGCGGCCTACCTGTTCGAGGTCGAGCCGCGCGCGGAACTGTGGGAGGTCCGCATTGACTGCGCGCTCGTGGACGGCTGGCAGTCCGCGACCATCGGCGTGGACATCGCCCAGCTGCTCGGCAGCCGCGCCGATCCCGCGCTCCGCGCGCGGCTGCTGAAGGAATGGCGCACACGGCTCGCGGCCTGCAAGCCGGCCTGAGATCGGGGGCGTGCCCTATTTGTACCGGAGCTTGAAGTAGAGGATCGTCAGCGCCAGCGCGAGCGTGACGGTGTTGGCGACGACGATGGGCCAGGAGCTGATGAAAAACCCGTAGACGAGCCACAGCACCTGCCCGGTGTTGAAGAGCACGAACATCCCGAGCGAGATGTCGTGCGTCGAGCGCGTGCGCCAGGTCTTGGCCACCTGAGGCACGAAGGCGACGGTGGTGAGCGCGCCGGCGGCGAAGCCGAGCAGAGTGGCGAATTCCATCGCGCTATCTTAGCAGGTTGCTGAAAAACTCGTTTTTTCAGCAACCTGCGGCGCGGTCGAGGACCGACCGCCATTTTTCAAGCATCCAAATGTTTAAAAAATGAAGCAAAGCAAGAATTACATTTTTGCTTTGCGTGGTTGAAAAAGTCCTGGATGGACTTTTTCAGCAACCTGTTAGTGGCGGCGGGGCGATACGGGGCGATACGGCAGACCCATCACTCGCGGTAACGACCGTGCGGCGTCAACGCTTCTCCTCGGCCCGGGCGAGGCTCAGGATCACGGAGGTGGCTATGATCGCGGCCACCACGCCGAGCGCGACCGCCACCGGGATCTTGAACCAGTCCACGATCAGCATCTTCGTGCCCACGAAAATCAACACCAGCGCCAGACCGTACTTGAGCAGGTGAAAACGGTCGGCCACGTCCGCGAGCAGGAAATACAGCGCCCGCAGGCCGAGGATGGCGAAGATGTTCGAGGTGAAAACGATGAATGGATCCTCGGTGACGGCGAAGATCGCCGGGATGCTGTCGAGCGCGAACACAAGATCGCTCGCCTCCACCAGCACCAGCACGAGGAACAGCGGCGTGGCGTAGCGCACGCCGTCGCGGACCACGAAGAACTTCTCGTTGTGGTAGCCCTCCGCGATCTTCAGGTGCCCGCGCATCCAGCGCAGGACCGGGTTCTTTTCCAGGTCCGGCTTGTGCTCGGCGAACAGGAACATCTTGACGCCGGTGACGACGAGAAACAGTCCGAACAGATACAGCACCCAGTGGAACAGGCTGATGATCCACACGCCCGCGAGGATCATGACCGCGCGCAGCACGATCGCCCCGAGCACGCCGTAGAGCAGCACCCGCCGCTGGTACTCCGCCGGCACCGCGAAGTAGCCGAAGATCATGAGGAACACGAAGACGTTGTCCACCGACAGCGCCTTCTCGATGAGATAGCCGGTGAAGAACTCGATCGCCTTCTCGTTGGCCGGCTCGCGCCCGAGCGTGCCGTCGAGGTACCACCACAGACCGGCGTTGAAGACGAGCGCGAGCGCCACCCACGCGGCGGACCAGCCGAGGGCCTCGCGCGTCGAGACCTTGTGCGCCGCACGTCCGCCCAGCACGAACATGTCCACGGCCAGCATCGCCACGACGAACGCGACGAATCCCGCCCACATCCACCATTCGCCCACGGACTGAATCACGCGATATCCTCCCAATGACGCCGACCGGCTAGGCCGCTACTTCGAACCCGGGTGACGCGCTCGAGCACACCAGCAGCTCGCCGCGCGCGAGATCGAAGTACCAGCCGTGCAGCGCGAGCCGTCCCTCGGCCACCGCCGCGCGCACGAATGGAAAGGTCGCCAAGTTGCGCAGTGAGATCCGGATCGCCGCCTGCTCGCAGGCCGCCGCCTGGGCCTCTGCGCTCGCCTGAGGCAGCGCCGCCTGCACCTCGCGCCGGGCCTCCTCCGCAATGGACATCCACGGTGAAATGAATTCGCCGCCGCCGATGTCGCCCAGGAGTGCGCGGATGCCGCCGCAGCGGGCGTGCCCCATGACGATCACGTGCTCGACCTTGAGGACACGCACGGCGAACTCGAGCGCCGCGCTCGTGCCGTGGTAGCCGCCGCCCGCCTCGCACGGCGGCACCAGGTTCGCCACGTTACGCACGACGAACAGGTCGCCCGGATCGCAGTCGGTGACGAGCGCGGGGTCCACGCGCGCGTCGCAGCAGCCGACGACCATGACCCGCGGAGATTGTCCTTCCCGCGCCAGACGCTCGAAGACCTCGCGCTGCTCGCCGAAATGGGCGTCCTGGAACCGCCGGAAGCCTTCAATGAGATCTTCGATATTCTTCATGTCCGGGGTTTCATCGGGTGAGACCGGCGTAAAGCATGGGCAGCCGCTCGGGCAGGCGGCTCACGTGGTCCACCACCGTGTAGCCGCGCGGGCCGAAGATGCGCGCGACGTAGTCGTCGGCCCGCGGGTCGAGCGTGAGGCAATAAGTCATGACGCCGCGGGTGGCAAGCTCCTCGACGGCCTTCTTGGTGTCCTGGCGCAGGTACTGGGGATCGCGCACGTCAACGTCGGCGGGCTCGCCGTCGGAGACGAGCAGAATCAATTTCTTTTGCTGCGGCTGACGCAGGAGAAAACTCGCCGCGTGCCGCAACGCCGCGCCCATGCGCGTTGAAAGCCCGCCGCGCATGCCGGCGAGCCTGGCCTTCACAACGTCGTCGTAGTCGTCGCCGAAATCCTTGAAGCGGTAGTACTGCACGTCGTGGCGGCCGTCGGAGGCAAAGCCGTGGATCGCGAACGGATCGCCGACGCCGTCAATGGCCCATGAAAGGAGCGCGGTCGCCTCGCGCGCGAGCTGGATCACGGGCTTGTCGGAGTCGCCGAGTTTCTCGTTGGTGGACTCCGAAAGATCGAGCAGCACCAGCACCGCCAGATCGCGCAGTTTGCGGATGTAGCGCACGTTGATGCGCGGGTCAGGGGTCTCGCCCATGCGGATGGCGATCATGGCGCGGATCGCGGCGTTCAAATCTATGTCGTCGCCGTCCTCCTGCCGGCGCAGGCGCACCACGCCGCGCGGCTGCAAGCCGTCAATGATGTGGCGCAGGCGCGCGGCGATCGGCTTGTTGGCCGCGAGCAGGCGTTCGATGTCCGCGGGATCACCGCGCCCCTGGCGCCGCTCGAGCACCGTCGCCCAGTCGGGGCGATGGAGCTGGACCTGATAATCCCATTCCTGATAGTGATAGGGCTCCGAGACCGGCTCCTTGCCCTCGAGTCGATTGACGGAGACGCCGGGCGGATCGCCGTCGCGGTAGAACTCGGATTCGAGCGTCCAGATCTCCTGGGCGTCGTCGCCGGCGAGCTCGTTGTCCACCTCGTTCGCCATCTCGACCGCGCTCACCTTGCGGCGCACCTGCTTCCGGCTCGCGGGCACATACTCGGCCTCGTGCCAGGCGATCTCGTCGTAGAACCAGCTATAGCGGTTGTCGTCGCGATAGGGGATCGCCAGGGTTTCAAGCGCACGCAGAGAGGGGATCGCGCCGCGCTCGTTCAGGCGGTTGTAAAAGGTCACGCCGAGGTCCCACGAGAGCTGGTTGTCGCCCGGCCGTGCGGCAAACTCCGCACGGAAGGCCGCGGCCGCTTCCTGCACCCAGGGGTCGGCATCGGAATAATCGTCGTCGAGCAGCGCGTGCGCCAGACGCGCCAGCAGCGCCACGGCCGGATCGGTCGCGCCTGTCGTGCCGTGAAACTGAAGCCACAACCCTTTAAGGCCCGGGAACTCACGGATCGCGAGCGCTTCAATGCGCGCGTCCTCGAACAGGCCGATCAGAAACATCTGCACCGGATTCAACTGCTCGGCCGAAAGCGGCTTCGTCGTATAGGCGAGATGCGCCGCCGCGTGCGCCGCGGCGGCGCGATACAGCTCGCGCCCGGAAATCCCGTCGTAGTCGTCGTAGGCATCGGGCAGGTGAATCGTGCGCTGCTCGATGAACGGCCGGTAACCCTCGCGGCTCTCGTAGTCGCCCGAGGTCGGGCGCAGGAAAAAATCCCGCCCCCAGAGCGCGCGCAGGTAGAAGTTCAGCCGCCGCTGACTGTCCACGAACAACGTGCCACGCCGCTCCTGCTGCAACACCGCGAGGCTGTCGGCGGATTTGATGTCGAAGTAGGCGAGTTGCGCCTCGAAGTCGCGCGCGTGCGCCTGCGCGCCCCAGAGCGCCCAGCGCCTCAAGCCCCCGAGCGTGAGCTTGCCGAACAGCTCGTCGAGATGCGCGAGCAGCGGGCGCAGACCGCGCGGGGCCTTGGCCGAGAGTTGATGAATAAGATTGAGATAGCCGCGCAGCAGCTCGGCATCGCCGAGGCGCCGCGCCGCGGTGGGAAGCGTATCGAACAACAGCGCGATGACCTCGCCGCTCACCATGGAGGCGAGCTTCATCGCGCCCGTAACGCAGTCCTGGATAACGTCCTCGCCGGTCTCCTTCACCACCGCCGGCAGGTTCTGGATGTAGGCGACCACGAGATCCGTGCCACGCCCGAGCTGCGCCAGGCCGCGCGCGCCTTCCAGATAGCTGTGCAGGCCCGCCGGCGACATCACGCGCGCAGCCTCGGCGAAGCTCGCCTCGATGATCGCATGCAGCTCCGGCGCGAGGCCGTCGAGCTGCGCGTGGTAATCGTCGAGTTTGATGCTCATATGATTATTTGACGCAAAGACGCTAAGGCGCAAAGGTTACAAGAGTTTTTTGACCAATTTTTCTTTGCGCCTTTGCGCCTTTGCGTCGAAAATTCTTAGAAGTAAGTATTAATGGCCGCGTCCAGCGTGTCGCGCATGTCGGGATCGTCGGTGATCGGCCGCGCGAGCGTCATCTGGCACGCGGCCTTCGGGGCGACGCCCTTGGCGATCAGCTGCCCGGCGTACACCAGCAGGCGCGTGGAGATGCCCTCGTCGAGCCCGTGGCCCTTGAGGTTGCGCGAGCGGTGCGCGATCTGCACCAGTTTCTCCGCTACACCCGGTTCCACGCCGGTTTCGTGGCGCACGATCTCGGCCTCGATCCCGGCCTCGGGGTAGTCGAAGTCGAGCGCGCCGAAACGCTGCTTGGTGGATTGCTTCAGGTCCTTCATCAGGCTCTGGTAGCCCGGGTTGTAGGAGATGACGAGTTGAA
>MFSY01000038.1:6180-16552 GCA_001785175.1 Candidatus Muproteobacteria bacterium RIFCSPHIGHO2_01_FULL_65_16
ATGGCCCGTCGTGCCACTTGGTGCCGCTGGCATCGAGCAGAAAGCGGCCGACGAGATCGCTCGCCGTCATGTCCTCGTTGCAGGCGACGGTGATCAGCGGCTTGCCGAGCTTCCACGCCATGTACTCGATGAAGCGCGACTTGCCGCAACCCGTCGGGCCCTTGAGCATCAGCGGCATGCGCGCGCTGTAGGCGGCGTTGTATAACTCGACCTCATTCGCAACCGGCCTGTAGTAAGGTTGTTCCGTTATCAGGTATTGTGCAGTGTCATTCATGGCTAAGTAGCAAGTGGCAAGTAGCAAGTAGCAAGTAGAAAAACCTTTGTAGCGGGAATGTGTTCCTTGCTACTTGATACTTGCAACTTGCTGCTGATTCAAAACAAAAAGCCCCTGCCCGAACACGCCGGACAGGGGCCTCGTTACGGCACGGGACGTCCGGTACCGCCTACTTCGTCTTGCCGCGGAAGATCACCATCGCCGCGCCCTGGGTCTGCTTATAGTTGTCGTAACCGACCAGGCGCACGTGATGCGTCGGGTTGGCCTTGTGGCAGGCCTCGGCCTCGGCCAGGATCCGGTCTACGCTGGTCTCGCCGAACAGCGGCAGCTTCCACATGTACCAGTAGTGGTCGAAGGCGTTCTCCGGCTCGGTGTGCTCGATCGCCGGGCTCCAGCCGCGCTTCACCAGATACTCCACCTGCTTGCGGATCTGCGCCTGTTCCATCGCCGGCAGGTAGGAAAAGGTCTCGAACTTGCGCGAGCCCGGATCGCTCAACCGCGATTTGTAGTCCTGTAGTTCAATCACTTCGCTCATGTTTCTTACTCCTAAGGTTCGGTGTTCGAAATCCGATCGTGCGACTTTGGTTGACGCTCTGGAATTCAGTAGCAAGTATCAAGTAGCAAGTGACAAGAAAAACTACTTGCTACTTGTAGCTTGCAACTTGCTGCTTATTTATGCGCCACATCCAGCTTGTCCACCGTGTCGAACTCGAACTTGATCTCCTTCCAGGTCTCCATGGCGACCTTGAGCTCTGGGCTGTTCTTGGCCGCGCCGGCAAGGATCTCTTTGCCTTCCTTCTCGAGTTGACGGCCCTGGTTGCGCGCCTCAACGCAGGCCTCGAGGGCCACGCGGTTCGCGGCCGCGCCGGCGGCGTTGCCCCAGGGGTGGCCGAGCGTGCCGCCGCCGAACTGGAACACGGCGTCGTCGCCGAAGATCGCGAGCAGCGCCGGCATGTGCCAGACGTGGATGCCGCCGGAGGCGACGGCGAAGGCGCCGGGCATGGCGCCCCAGTCCTGGTCGAAGAAGATGCCGCGCGAGCGGTCTTCCTTGGTGAACTTCTCGCGCAGCAGGTCAATCCAGCCGAGGGTGGACTGGCGGTCGCCCTCGAGCTTGCCGACCACGGTGCCGGTGTGCAGGTGATCGCCGCCGGAGAGGCGCAGGATCTTCACGAGCACGCGGAAGTGAATGCCGTGGTGCGGGTTGCGGTCGAGCACCGCGTGCATCGCGCGGTGGATGTGCAGCAGCACGCCGTTATTGCGGCACCAGTTGGCGAGCCCGGTGTTGGCGCAGAAGCCGCCGGTGATGTAGTCGTGCATGATGATCGGCGCGCCGATCTCCTTGGCATAGTCGGCGCGCTTGTACATCTCCTCCGGCGTCGGCGCGGTGACGTTCAGGTAATGACCCTTGCGCTCGCCGGTCTCCTTCTCGGCCTTGTGGATCGCCTCCATGACGAAGTCGAAACGCTGGCGCCAGCGCATGAACGGCTGGGAGTTGACGTTCTCGTCGTCCTTGGTGAAGTCGAGACCGCCGCGCAGGCACTCGTACACGGCGCGGCCGTAGTTCTTGGCCGAGAGGCCGAGCTTCGGCTTGATGGTGCAGCCGAGCATGGGGCGGCCGTACTTGTTCATGATGTCGCGCTCGACCTGGATGCCGTGCGGCGGACCGCCGCAGGTCATGACGTAGGCGATCGGGAAGTGCACGTCTTCGAGACGCAGCGCGCGCACCGCCTTGAAGCCGAACACGTTGCCCACGAGCGAGGTGAACACGTTCACCACCGAGCCCTCTTCGAACAGATCAATCGGGTAGGCGATGAAGGCGTAGAAGCAGGTGTCGTCGCCCGGCACGTCTTCGATGCGGTAGGCGCGGCCCTTGTAATAGTCGAGGTCGGTCAGCAGGTCGGTCCACACCGTGGTCCAGGTGCCGGTGGACGACTCAGCGGCGACGGCGGCGGCGGCCTCTTCGCGCGGAACGCCGGCCTGCGGGGTGATCTTGAAGCACGCCAGCAGGTCGGTGGCCTTCGGGGTGTACTTCGGATCCCAATAGGTTTCGCGGTACTCCTTGACGCCCGCCTTGTAGGTCTTCACGGCACCTTTGCTCATACGGCCTCCTCGGTTTGAATCCGGTGAACTACCGGGCGGAACTGCTCGCGCCCGATTCATGGAGCACACCTTAGCCGGGAATAATCATAAACAACACTCACATTTTATGATAATTATGATAAGCTGCGGCTTATGGTTATTCCGAGACCTATACCATGTATCTGACCCTGCGCCAGCTTAAGGTTTTCGAGGCCGTGGCGCGGCACCTGAACTACACCCGCGCCGCCGAGGAGCTACACCTCACCCAACCAGCCGTGTCCATGCAGGTGACCCAACTCGAGAAAAGTCTGGGAATCGCGCTGTTCGAGCAACTAGGCAAGCGCATCCACCTCACCGAGGCCGGACGCGAAGTGCATGCCTACACCCGCGCGATCGCCCAGCAGCTCGACGAGCTCGAGGCCGTGCTCAACCGCATCAAGGGCCTGAGCGGCGGCAGGTTGCGCATCTCGGTCGCGACGACGGCGAACTATTTCATCCCCACCCTGCTCGGCACCTTCTCGCGCCGCTACCCGGACGTGACCGTGAGTCTCGATGTCACCAACCGCGAGACGCTGCTCCGACAACTGAGCGAAAACACCGTGGATCTGGTCATCATGGGCCAACCCCCGGCCGAGGCCGATGTCGAGGCCGAGGCGTTCATGGACAACCCGCTCGTGGTCGTCGCCCCGCCCGATCACCCGCTCGCGCGGCAAAAGAAAATCTCCTTGGCGCGCTTGCAGGATGAAACCTTCCTCGTGCGCGAGAGCGGTTCCGGCACAAGGATCGCCATGGAGCGCTTCTTCGCCGAGCGCGGCATGCGTCTCAAGACCGGCATGGAGGTCGGCAGCAACGAGGCCATCAAGCAGAGCGTGCAGGCGGGGCTGGGTCTGGGTCTGTTGTCACGCGCGACCATTGAACAGGAACTGGCACTGAAACGCCTCGTCGTGCTCGATGTCGAGGACTTCCCCATCATGCGCCACTGGTACGTGGTGCACCGCAAGGGCAAGCGCCTGTCGGCCGCGGCCGAGGCATACAAGCAGTTCATGCTCGCGGAAGCCGCGACACTGCCGACGGCGGGAGGCAATAACAAGTCCAGCAGGAAAATCAAGCGCGGCCGGCGGTAGGAATTGCAACGCGACTGCCAGCCATTGACCGCCCGGTCGCGGAATAAAAAGGGGCCGCTTGCGCGACCCCTTTCTTCTCTCGGCTCTTCCTGCTTTTTGATCTTTTAATTGACCTTCGGATCGAGTTCGCCCTTGTCGTAGCGCTTCTGCATCTCTTCGAGCGCGTAGACCTTCTTGATCTTGCCCGCCTGGCCGGCGGAACCGAAGGCCTGGTAGCGGTCCTTGCAGATGCCGGTCATGGCCTTGGTGGCTTCCTTGAGGAACTTGCGCGGGTCGAAGTTCTTGCGGTCCTCGGCCAGGTGCTTGCGGATGGCGCCGGTCGAGGCCATGCGCAGGTCGGTGTCTATGTTGACCTTGCGCACGCCGCTCTTGATGCCCTCCGCGATCTCGGACACCGGCACGCCGTAGGTCTGGCCCATGTCGCCGCCGAAGCTGTTGATGATCTTGAGCCAGTCCTCCGGCACCGAGCTCGAGCCGTGCATCACCAGATGCACGTTCGGGATGCGCTTGTGGATCTCCTTCACGCGATCAATGCGCAGCACCTTGCCGGTGGGCTTCTGCGTGAACTTGTAGGCGCCGTGCGAGGTGCCGATGGCGATCGCGAGTGCGTCCACCTTGGTCTTGGCGACGAAGTCCGCGGCCTCGTTCGGGTCGGTGAGGAGCTGCGAGTGGTCGAGCTTGCCCTCGGCGCCGTGACCGTCTTCCTCACCGGCCTTGCCGCTTTCGAGCGAGCCGAGGCAGCCGAGCTCGCCTTCCACCGACACGCCGCAGGCATGCGCGAGTTCCGCGACCTTGCGGGTCACTTCGACGTTGTACTCGTAGGACGACGGGGTCTTGCCGTCCTCCTTCAGCGAGCCGTCCATCATCACCGAGCTGAAGCCCGACTGCACGGAACGGAAACAGATGCCCGGCGAGGCGCCGTGGTCCTGGTGCATGCAGATCGGGATCTGCGGATACATCTCGATGGCGCCCAGGATCAGGTGGCGCAGGAAGGGCTCGCCGGCATAGGAACGCGCGCCGGCCGATCCTTGCAGGATCACCGGGCTGTCGGCGGCGGCGGCGGCTTCCATGATCGCCTTCACCTGCTCCATGTTGTTGACGTTGAACGCCGGCAGGCCGTAACCGTGCTCGGCGGCATGGTCCAGCAGTTGGCGCAGGGTCACTAGGGCCATAATGTCCTCCTGGGATATTTTGTAACCGTCATCACCGTCGGCGCGGGCGCCGGAGATCAGTCCTTGCGCAGATCGCCGACGGTCACAATCTTCATCGTATTGGTGCCGCCCGGCTTGGCCAAAGGCTCACCGATCGTGAGGATGACCAGGTCTTCGTCGCGCGCCGCGCCGCGGCGGCGCAGCTCATCCACCGCTTCCCGCATGACTCTTGCGGGGTCGGTGCTGGTCAGGGTGAAACTCACCGGATACACGCCGCGATAGAGCGTGACCTTTCTACGGGTTTCAACGTGCGGCGTCAAGGCGTAGATCGGCACCGCCGAGCTGATGCGCGACATCCACAGCGCGGTCGAGCCGGATTCGGTGAGCGCCGCGATCGCGCGCACCGGCAAATGGTTGGCGCTGTACATCACCGCCATGGCGATGGCCTCGTCCACGCGCGCGAAGGTCACGTCCTCGCGGTGACGCGAATGGGTGGCCTCGTACTCTTGCTCGGCCACGCGGCAGACGCGATCCATGGCGGCGACCGCCGCGATGGGGTGCTTGCCCGTGGCGGTCTCGGCCGAGAGCATCACGGCGTCGGTGCCGTCGAGCACGGCGTTGGCGACGTCCGAGACTTCGGCGCGCGTCGGCACCGCGTTCTCGATCATGGATTCCAGCATCTGCGTGGCGGTGATCACCACCTTGTTCATCCGCCGCGCCATGCGGATGAGGCGTTTCTGGATCGGCGGCACCGCGGCGTCGCCGATCTCGACCGCGAGATCGCCGCGCGCGATCATGATCGCATCCGCGGCGACGATGATCTCCTCGATCGCCGCGACCGCCTCGGCGCGCTCGATCTTGGCGATGACGCCGCCGTGTCCGCCGGCGGCGCGCAGCAGGTCGCGCGCCTCGATGACATCGGCGGCGCTGCGGGGGAAGGAGATGGCGAGATAGTCGGCGCGCATCGCCGCCGCCGTCTTGATGTCCCGGCGGTCCTTGTCGGTGAGCGCCGACGCTGACAGCCCGCCGCCCTGGCGGTTGATGCCCTTGTTGTCGCCGAGCTCGCCGCCGACGACGACACGACAGACGATCTCGGGGCCCTGCACCTGGTCCACCCACAGCGTGATGCGCCCGTCATCCAGCAGCAACGTCACCCCGCGGCTGACATCCTGCGGCAGCTGTTTGTACGTTGTCCCGACGCGCTCCTTGGTTCCGGCATCCAGCGGGTGATCGGTGTCTATGACGAATCGTTCGCCGTCGCGCAGGACGGCCTTGCCGCCCTTGAACTTCCCGACGCGGATCTTCGGCCCTTGCAGGTCCACCAGCACGCCGATGTGGCGGCCGTGCGCCTGGGCGCGCTCGCGCGCCTGTTCGGCGCGCTTCACGTGTACGTCGGCCAGGTCGTGGGAAAAATTGAGGCGCACCACGTCCACGCCGGCCTCGATGAGCTTTTCGAGGACCTTCGGGTCGTCCGTGGCCGGGCCGAGGGTGGAGACGATTTTCGTTCTACGCAGCATAAAATCAGTAGCAAGTTTCACGTTGCAAGTAGCAAGCAAAGGCGAAGGGGTTCATGGCTTTTTCTCTTGCCCCTTGCTACTTGCCACTTGCTACTTCCTCGCTCGTTCTTCGAGCATGGCCACCGCCGGCAGCTTCTTGCCCTCGAGGAACTCGAGGAACGCGCCGCCGGCGGTGGAGATGTACGACACCTTGTCGTAGATATTGTACTTCTGAATGGCCGCAATCGTGTCGCCGCCGCCGGCGAGGGTGAACGCCTTGGTCGCGGCGATCGCCTCGGCGATCTTTTTCGTGCCGGCGCCGAACTGATCAAACTCGAACACGCCCACCGGGCCGTTCCACACCACGGTGCCGGCCTGCATGATGATGTCGGCGAGCTGTTGCGCGCTCTTCGGGCCGATGTCGAAGATCATGTCGTCGTCGGCCACCGCGGAGGCGTCTTTCAGCGTCGCGGGTTCGCTCGCATCGTACTTCTTGCCGACGACCACGTCCACGGCGATCGGGATGGTGGCGCCGCGCTTGGCCATCTTCTCCATGAGCGCCTTGGCGGTCGGGGTGAGATCGGGTTCGCTGAGCGACTTGCCGATTTTCTTTCCAGCCGCCGCCAGGAAGGTGTTGGCGATGCCGCCGCCGACCACGAGCTGGTCCACCTTCTCCGACAGCGACTCGAGCACGGTGAGCTTGGTCGAGACCTTCGAGCCGCCGACGATCGCGACCATCGGCCGCTTTGGGTTGAGCAGCGCCTTGGTCAACGCCTCCAGCTCCCCGGTGAGCAGGATGCCGGCGCACGCGACCGGCGCGAACCTGGCGACACCGTGGGTCGAGGCCTCGGCGCGGTGCGCGGTGCCGAAGGCGTCCATCACGAACACATCGCACAGTCCGGCGTACTTCCGCGCGGTGTCATCGGCGTTCTTCTTCTCGCCCCTGTTGAAGCGCACGTTCTCGAGCAACACCAGCTCCCCGGCCGCCACGTCGAAACCGCCGTTGATCCAGTCCTTGACGAGACGTACCGGCTTCCCAAGCTTCCTGGAAAGATCGTCGGCCACGGGCTTGAGCGAATTCTCCTCGCTGTAGACGCCTTCCTCGGGGCGACCGAGATGGCTCATCACCATGACCTTGGCGCCGGCCTGGAGGCAGTGCCGGAACGTCGGGAGCGACGCCGCGATGCGCGCGTCGGAGTTGACCTTGCCGTCCTTCACCGGCACGTTGAGGTCGGCGCGGATCAGCACGCGCTTGCCCTTGAGGTCGAGATCGGTCAGTTTGATTACGGACATATTACGATGCTCAGAGTTCCTTTGCATTTGTCGGCTGGCAGCAAGTAGCAAGGACGGGGCGCTACGCGCCCCTTCAAGTGGCAAGAGAAACTATCTTGCTACTTGTAACTTGCCACTTGCTACTCGTAACTTACTTGCCGATGTGCTGCACGAAGCGCAGCAGGTTGCAGGTGTAGCCGTACTCGTTGTCGTACCAGGAGATGACCTTGACGAAGGTGGGATCGAGCATGATCCCGGCCTCGGCGTCGAAGATCGAGGGCGTGGAGACGCCGCGGAAATCGGTCGAGACCACCTTCTCCTCGGTGTAGCCGAGGATGCCCTTGAGCGCGCCTTCGGAGGCGGCCTTCATCGCCTTGCAGATGTCCTCGTAGGTCGTCGGCTTCTCGAGCTCGCAGGTGAGGTCCACCACCGAGACGTCCGAGGTCGGGATGCGGAAGGCCATGCCGGTGAGCTTCTTGTTGAGCTCCGGGATCACCTTGCCCACGGCCTTGGCCGCGCCGGTCGAGGACGGGATGATGTTTTCGAGGATGCCGCGGCCGCCGCGCCAGTCCTTGCTCGAGGGCCCGTCCACGGTCTTCTGCGTGGCGGTGGTGGCGTGCACGGTGGTCATCAGGCCGCGCTTGACGCCGAAGTTGTCGTGCAGCACCTTGGCCACGGGGGCGAGGCAGTTGGTGGTGCAGGAGGCGGCCGAGACGATCTGCTCGCCGGCGTACTTGCTGTGGTTCACGCCGAAGACGAACATCGGGGTCTCGTCCTTGGACGGCGCGCTCTGCACGACCTTCTTCGCGCCGGCGGCGAGGTGTTTCTCGCAGGTCTCCTTGGTCAGGAACAGACCCGTGGACTCGACCACGACGTCGGCGCCGACTTCGTTCCACTTGAGGCTGGCCGGGTCCTTCTCGGCGGTGAGACGGATCTTCCTGCCGGCGATTACCAGGTTGTTGCCGTCCACGCCGATCGCCTGCGGGAAGCGGCCGTGCACCGAGTCGTATTTGAGCATGTAGGCGAGATAGTCCGGCTCGAGCAGGTCGTTGATGCCGACGATCTCGATGTCCTTGAACTCCTTCGCGGCCGCGCGGAACACCATGCGTCCGATACGGCCGAAGCCGTTGATGCCGACTCTGATAGCCATTGCCGATTCTCCAGGAGGTTAAATATGAAATCGTTTATGAGTTCTTGACGCAAAGGCGCAAAGACGCAAAGTTTTTAAATATCAAAATTGCCTCTCTTTGCGCCTTCGCGTCTTTGCGTCAAACGATATTACAAGATCTCTTCAACAGTCTTGGCGACGTTGTCCGCGGTGAAGCCGAACTCCTTGAACAGCACGCCGGCCGGGGCCGATTCGCCGAAGCGGTTGAGGCCGATGACCCGCCCACCAAGACCCACGTACTTGTACCAGCCGTCGGTGACGCCGGCCTCGACCGCCACGCGCTTCGTCACGGCCTTCGGCAGCACGGCCTCGCGGTAGGCCGCGTCCTGGGCGTCGAACGTGTCGGTCGAGGGCATGGACACCACGCGCACCTGCTTGCCCTTGGCGGCAAGCAGCTTCTGCGCCTCCATGGCGAGCCCTACCTCGGAGCCGGTCGCGATAAGAATCGCCTCCGGCTTGCCGTTCGCGGCCTCGGACAACACATAGCCGCCGCGCTTGATGTTGGCGAGCGTCTGCGCGTCACGGGCCTGGTGCGGCAGGTTTTGGCGCGAGAAAATCAGGCTCGTCGGTCCCTGCCGGCGCTCGATGGCGAATTTCCACGCGACCGCGGACTCGACCGCATCGCACGGGCGCCACAGCGACATATTGGGTATGAGTCTCAAGGTCGCGGTCTGCTCGACCGGTTGATGCGTCGGGCCGTCCTCGCCCAGACCGATGGAGTCGTGGGTGTAGACGAACAGCACGCGCTGCTTCATGAGCGCCGCCATGCGCAGGGCGTTGCGCGCGTACTCGGAGAACATGAGGAACGTGGCGCCGTAGGGGATGAAACCGCCGTGCAGGGCGATGCCGTTCATGATCGCCGACATGCCGAACTCGCGCACACCGTAATAGATGTAGTTGCCGTCGGAGACGGTGTTGCTCACGCCCTTGCTGCCCTTCCACAGCGTCAGGTTCGAGCCGGCGAGGTCGGCCGAGCCGCCGAGCAGCTCGGGCAGCGCCGGCGCGAAGCCGTTGATCGCGTTCTGCGACGCCTTGCGCGAGGCGATGGTCTCGGCCTTGGCGGCGACGCCCTGGATGAACTCCTCGGCCTTGGCATTCCAGTCCTGCGGCAGCTCGCCCTTGACGACGCGGCGCTCGAACTCGGCGGCCAGGTCGGGGAAGGCCTGCTTGTAGGCCGCGAACTTATCGGTCCAGGCCTTCTCGGCCGCGGCGCCCTTGGGCCTGGCGTCCCAGCCGGCGTAAATCTCCTTCGGGATCGCGAACGGCTCGTGGTTCCAGCCGAGGTTCTCGCGCGTGGCCTTGACCTCATCGTTGCCGAGCGGCGCGCCGTGGCAGTCGTGCGAGCCGCAGAGATTGGGCGCGCCGTAGCCGATCACGGTCTTGCAGCAGATGAGCGAGGGTTTGTCGTTGACCGCGCGCGCCTCCATGACCGCCTTCTTGATGGCGTCCGGGTCGTGGCCGTCCACGTCGCGCACCACGTGCCAGCCGTAGGCCTCGAAGCGCTTCGGGGTGTTGTCGGTGAACCAACCCTCGACGTGACCGTCAATCGAGATGCCGTTGTCATCGTAGAAGGCGATGAGCTTGCCTAAGGCCAAGGTGCCGGCGAGCGAGCAGGCCTCGTGCGAGATGCCTTCCATGAGGCAACCGTCGCCGAGAAAGACATAGGTATAGTGGTCCACGATGTGGTGGCCGTCGCGGTTGAACGTGCCCGCGAGCACCTTCTCGGCGAGCGCCATGCCGACCGCGTTGGTGACGCCCTGGCCGAGCGGCCCGGTGGTGGTCTCCACGCCCGGGGCATAACCGTATTC
>MFSY01000038.1:16566-16926 GCA_001785175.1 Candidatus Muproteobacteria bacterium RIFCSPHIGHO2_01_FULL_65_16
GGTGGTCTCCACGCCCGGGGCATAACCGTATTCCGGGTGGCCCGGGGTCTTGGAGTGCAGCTGGCGGAAATTCTTGAGGTCCTCGATCGAGAGGTCATAGCCCGTCAGATGCAAGAGCGAATAGAGCAGCATCGAGCCGTGGCCGTTGGAGAGCACGAAGCGGTCGCGGTCCGGCCATTTTGGGTTCGCCGGGTTGTGCCTGAGGATGTCATTCCACAGCACCTCGGCGATGTCGGCCATGCCCATGGGCGCGCCCGGGTGGCCGGAGTTGTCCTTTTGCACCGCATCCATGCTGAGCGCACGGATGGCGTTGGCCAGCTCGCGCCGATTCGTCAATGCCTTGCCTGCGCCCGCCTTGTG
>MFSY01000039.1:0-6663 GCA_001785175.1 Candidatus Muproteobacteria bacterium RIFCSPHIGHO2_01_FULL_65_16
GAACGGCGCGCCTCACCCCAAAGCCGCGGCGGGGATCGTAAATCGGAGAAATACCGTCACCAGGTGAAAATCAATCGAGTCTGACCCCATTGATCCCGAGGTGAAAATCAATCGAGTCTGACCCCATTGATCATCCAGAGTCTGACCCCATTGATCGCATTGATCATCCGAGGGCCACGCGGGGCATGCGGAAAACGAGCGCGCCGATCAGCTGGCCAATCGGGCGATAGAGGAGATGTTGGCGTAGTCCCTTCTCCCGTTGGAGGCGCAGGTCAGAGACACCAGAACGCTACGTTCTGCTGTCGCAGAAACGCTTCGGCCTCCGGGCCATGCAGCATGGCGAAAGTGGCGAGCATGCCCGCTTCCGTGCAGGTGCCGGCGACGACGGTTACCGTGCGCGGCGCGCCGACGACCGGCCAACCGGTGCGGGGATCGAGGATGTGCCCGTAGCGCACGCCGTCTTTGAGCAGAAAGCGGCGCGCGTCGCCGCTGGAGGCCACGCCGCCGTGGCCGAGCCGGATCTCGCCCACGCTCGCGCGCCCGGGCGCGGCGGGATCTTCCACGCCGACAATCCAGGGGTTGTCGCCCGCGCGCGGACCGGTGGCGGCCAGATCGCCGCCGTAGTTGACGAGGACGGCGGCGTCCGCATGCCGCCGGATGAGCTGCACCGTACTGTCGACCGCATATTCCTTGCCGATCCCGCCGAGGTCGAGTTCCATGCCCGCGCGCAGCGCGATCACCGGCCGCCTCCATTGGACCTTGTGCCAGCCGACGCGCTCGAGCACCCGGGCGACGGCCGCCGCGCTCGGCACGCGGTCGCCGCCGTCGAAGCGCCAGACCTCGCGCAGGACGCCGGTGGTGACGTCGAACCGGCCTTCGCTCAATTGGTGGCAGCGGTCGGCGTAATCGAGCAGGTTGGCCGTTTCTTCGTCGACCTCGACCGGCCGGCCGGCGGCGGTGTTGACGCGGTGGATGATGTTGTCTCGGCGGTAGCGGCTGAATTTACGCTCGATGCGCTCGGCCTCGCCGCGCGCCAAGTCGAGCAGCCGCAGCGCGAGCGCCTCGTCGGCCACATCCATGAGGACCTCGCAGGGGCCGCCCAGCGCCTGGAAGCGGCCGACAAAGTAGCCGTTGGCTCGTTCGAGCATCGGGCGCCGGGGGCCTGCGGCCGGTTCGGCCCTCACCTCAGAACTGGGCGGAATAAGACACCTGAAGGATCCAGGCGGCGACGTCGGGGAACAGATTCTGATCCTTCTGGACGCCGATGGCGTCGCTCGGGTGGCTTTCGCCGCTCTGGAGCATGTACTCGACCCGCGCGCTCCAATTCGCGCGCTTGGTCGGCGACCAGCCGTACTTCAGTCCGGCCGTGATCGTCGTCAGATCGCCCAGACGGTAGTCGGCGCTCGCGTGCTCGGGCAGGGCCGCGCCGTTGATCAGGCTGTGGCGATAGAAGTCGGCCGCCGTCTGCGCGTAGTAGCGCAGGTGCGGCTGCACGTAGGCTCCTCCGTCGAGCTCGTAGCGGTACTTGATATCAGCCGTGTGCGAGGCGACGCCCCAGTCGTCCCAGAGGTAGCGGTACGATAAATGGATCACATCCTCCGGCAGGCGGTAGACGAGCTTCCAGAAGACGGCGTCGCGCGCGCGGCTGTCCGGGCGCTTCTCATAGCGGTAGTCCACGGTCTCGCCCGTCGTCCCGTCTACGATGCTGACGATCTTGTAGGGGTCGGTGAGGTAACCGCTCGCTGCGCTGTGGCTGTAGTTGAGCTGCGTCAGCGTGCGCCGGTTGACCACCTGCGTGACGCCCAGCAGCAGGTCCGCGGTATCCTTGCTCAGGGCGTTTCCACCGGTCGTGGCGGTGGCCACGGTCGCGAGGCCGACGGGCGCGCCCGACTCGGGATTGACCGTATCCGCGTAATAGGCGAGGCCCGCGCTGAGCGTGGTGAGGCGGTCGTTGACGTCCCAGTTCAGTTGCGCGCTCGCGCCGACGGAGGTGTAGTCCGTTTCGCCCGAGAGGCTCGCGCCGAAGAGTCCGCGCAGCATCCGATCCAGCGGCTTGTCCCACTCGCCGCTCACGGCCACGCGCTGATCGCGGAAATCGCGCAGCGGCGTCTCCCCCGCCGGCGCGGTATACAGGTTGCCGGAGGGGCTGGTAAACGTCTGCGGCCGGTTTGTCGCCGTCGCCCCGTTGGGCGAGGCCCCGGTCATGGCGTCCAGCACAAGCTTGCCGCTCAAGTATTCGTCCTCGCCGATCTGTTTCTTCATGTTGACCAGCGGCTCGACGACGGTCACGCGGTCGATCTCGGAATAGACGAGCAACGCCGAATCGACATTCCAGTCGCCGCCGGCCTCGACCGCCCACGCCATGCCGGGCGCGGCCGAGACCAGGGCGCAGGTCGCCGCGGCCAGCGCGCCGCGGATAGGTTGGTGGCGCTTCAGTTGCACCCGCAGCCCCCTCCGCCCACGCCCTGGCCGCCGCTCGAGGCCTCTTTCGAGAAGTAGATATGCTCGTCGAGATAACTCTCGAGCGGATCCGGGATGAGCTGCATCTTGCTTTCGGCCAGTAGATCGCGGTCCCAGGGCGCGACGCGCTCGAAGGCGCAGCCCGCGATCAGCGAGGCCAGCGGCAGTAACAGGGCGATTCGAAGACGCATGCACATGATTGCTCCTTGATTATTCCATCGCAGCCGGCGGCATTACGGCGCCAGCAACGACTCGATTTGCGACTCGATCTCCGCCTTGGCCGCCTCGCGGAAGCCGATGTGGCGGTATCGAATGTATCCAGCGCGGTCGATCAGGTAGCTGCTCGGCATGCCCTTCACCTTGTAGGTGCTCGCCACCTTGCCCTCGGGGTCGTATGCGACGGTGAAATCGGCGGGGTACTCCTCGAGAAAGCGATCGGCCAGTTTCCGGTCCTTATCAACGTTGACGGTCACGATGACGAGGCCCCTGTCGGCGTAGCGGCGTCGCATCTCGTTCATCCAGGGAAAGGACTTGCGACAGGGTCCGCACCAGCTCGCCCAGAAGTCGAGATATACGGTCTTGCCGCGCAGCGATTGCAGCTTGATTACGCCGGTCGCCGTGGGCAGCGAAAAATCCGGCGCCGGGTCCGCCGCCGGCGCGACGCCGGCGAATCCCAGCGCGAGCGCGGTGGTTACGAGCAGCCTGGGTATCACCATACAGCCTCCTGGCGTCCGACGCGTTTCAAAGGCACGGTAACTTTAGTAAGCTTCGTCCTTAATTTTCATTTGTTTACTTTCGCGTGAGGATACAGGTGAAAAATAAATCTGTCACCATCCTCTTACTAAAGGAGGGTAAAAATAGGGAGGAAGCAACAGTGCCATGGAGCAATTATAAGGCAGATCATATCTTGCCTTGGATCAAGGGTGGACGTGCAACAATCGAGAATGCAAGAGTGTTGTGCAAGCATCATAATGCAGTGGAAGGTGGAAAACTGAGATAGCGTATGCGCCAAATCGTACTCGACACCGAAACCACCGGCCTCGAGCCGGCCGAGGGGCACCGGGTCATCGAGATCGGCTGCGTGGAGCTGATCAACCGGCGCAAGACCGACAATCGCTACCGCCAGTTCCTCAATCCGGGGCGCGCGATTGACGCCGGCGCCGTGGAGGTCCACGGCATCACCAACGAGATGCTCGCAGACAAGCCGAGGTTTCAGGACATCGCCAAGGATCTTCTGGACTACATCAGGGGCGCGGAGCTGGTCATCCACAACGCCACGTTCGATGTCGGCTTTCTTAATAACGAACTGGCGCTCATGGCGGGCGCCGCGACGCCCCTGCGCATCGAGGAGATCTGCGCGGTCGTGGACACGCTCGCGCTCGCCCGCGGCCTGCACCCGGGCCAGAAGAACGACCTCGATTCACTGTGCCGGCGTTACAGCGTGGACAATTCCACCCGCACGCTGCACGGGGCGCTCCTGGACGCCGAGATCCTGGCCGACGTCTACCTCGCCATGACCGGCGGCCAGACCGGCCTGTTCGAGGATCCACGCGGACCCGCCATCGCCGGCGCGCCCATGCCGGAGATCAGGCGCCTCGACCCCAACCGCCCGCGCCTGCCGGTGATTGCGGCGAGCGCGGAGGAGTCGGCGGCGCATCAGGCCTGGCTCGAGGACATAGAGAAGCAAAGCGGCGGCAAGTGCGTCTGGAAGCAACTGGAAAGCCCGAACACGCGGCAATAGTGCGCGTATCCAATGCGATCGCCTGACGCGGCCGGGCAGTTTCTCCTCGACGTCACGGCGGGCTGACAAACGCCGACGATTTAAGCTAATCTCGCCGGCATGCCCGACCCCGTCATCAGCGTTGTCAACGTCAGCAAGCACTTCGGCGCGCTGGTCGCCGTTGACAACATCAGCTTCGAGGTAAACCGGGGGACGACGGTCGCGCTCCTGGGCGGCAACGGCGCCGGCAAGACCACCACGCTGTCCATGCTGTTGGGGCTGCTCCTGCCGACCGCGGGGCAGATCAACATTTTCGGCGTGGACGTGCAGCGCCAGCGCTACCGGGTGTTGCCGCGCATGAATTTCTCCTCCCCCTATGTGGATCTGCCGCGGCGCCTGACGGTGCGCGAGAATCTTACCGTGTACGCGCACCTCTACGGGCTGCGCCGCATCCGCGAGCGCCTGCGGCAACTGGCGGAGGAGCTGAACCTGGGCGAGATAATGCGGCGCCCATACGGGCAGCTTTCCGCGGGCCAGAAGACGCGCGTGGCCATCGCCAAGTCGCTGTTGAACGAGCCGGAGCTGTTGCTGTTCGACGAACCCACGGCCTCGCTCGATCCGGACACCGCGGACTATGTGCGCGGCATGCTGGAAAACTACAAGACGCGCACCGGCGCCACGATCCTGCTCGCCTCGCACAACATGTCGGAGGTCGAGCGCCTGTGCGACGACGTCCTCATGCTGCGCGCCGGGAAGCTCGTGGACCGGGGCACGCCGGAGGCGCTGCTGACGCGCTACGGGCGGCGGAACATGGAGGAGGTGTTCATAGACATCGCGCGCGAGCGCCACCTCGACGCCGCGCTCGACGCCCGGAAGAGCGCCAAATGACAACCGCCACGCAAAACCGGAACGCGCTGGCGCTCTCCGTGCGCCGCATCCTGGCGCTGCTGCTGCGGCACCTGTATCTGCTGCGCAGCTCCGGCCCGCGCATCCTGGAGCTGATGTACTGGCCGACGGTGCAGATGATCTTGTGGGGGTTCATCACCGTGTTTCTGGTGAGTCACAGCTCCTGGGTGGCGCAGGCCTCGGGCGTGCTGCTCTCCGGGGTGCTGCTGTGGGACGTGCTGTTCCGCAGCCAGCTCGGCGTGTCGCTCGTGTTCATGGAGGAGATGTGGTCGCGCAACCTGGGGCACCTGTTCGTGAGTCCCTTGCGCCCCATCGAGCTCATCTGGGCGCTGCTGGTGATGAGCCTGATCCGCACGCTCATCGGCGTCGGCGGCGCGGCGTTGATCGCCATCCCGCTGTTCGATTATTCCATTTTCAGTCTGGGCCTGCCGCTGCTGGCGTTCTTCACGAATCTGATCGTGATGGGCTGGGCCATCGGGCTGCTGGTCTCCGGGATCGTGCTGCGTTACGGCCTCGGCGCCGAGAGCATGGCGTGGGTCGCGATCTTCGCGGTCCAGCCCGTCAGCGGGGTGTATTATCCGATCGAGGTGCTGCCGAAGTGGCTGCAATACGTCGCGTACGCGCTGCCGTCGAGCCACGTGTTCGAGGGCATGCGCGCGGTGTTGTTCGAGCACACGTTCCGCATGGACCTGCTGGTCAACGCGCTCCTGCTGAACGGCGTTTATCTCGCGGCCGGCATCGGCTCGTTTCTGGCGTTCTTCAACGGCGCCCGCACCCGCGGCCAGTTGCTGCACGTCGGCGAGTAGTCCGGCGCCGGCGGCGCCGATATAATCCAGGCGTCATGCCATATTTCGTTTTCCTCGTCCCGGCCGGCAAGGGCGTCACGCTGCTCAAGACCTGCGCCAAGTTCAGCGAGGCCAGGGATTTCTGCCGCGCCGAGCGGCGCGCCCGGGCGGCGGAGGCCGACGCCATCCGCATGGCCTTCGCCGCGACCGAACCCGAGGCGCGGCGGCTGCTGACCGACAAGCGCGCGCCGTCCTCGCCGCTGGAGGACTGGGAGGCGTAGCCGCGGGTGGGAAGGGGATGGTGGGCGATGCAGGGTTCGAACCTGCGACCCCTGCCGTGTGAAGGCAGTGCTCTACCACTGAGCTAATCGCCCGAGTCTGTCAAAGAATAAAGAAAAAAGCGCAAGGAGAAAAGAGGATATTGCATGCAACGGCTCGTTCGAAGCCCAGTATAACACCCATTTCCCTTTTCTCTTTACCGTTTTCTCTTTACTCTACACCTCATGGCCATCCGCACCCGCTTCGCCCCCAGTCCCACCGGCTATCTCCACATCGGCGGGGCGCGCACCGCGCTGTTCTCCTGGCTCTACGCGCGCAAGCACGGCGGCGCCTTCATCCTGCGCATCGAGGACACCGACATCGAGCGCTCGACCGCGGAGTCGGTGAACGCGATCCTCGAGGGCATGACCTGGCTCGGGCTGGAATACGACGAGGGCCCGTTTTTCCAGACCCACCGTTTCCCGCGCTATCAGGAGGTCATCCGGGGGATGCTGCAGGACGGCCGGGCCTATC
>MFSY01000039.1:6699-10279 GCA_001785175.1 Candidatus Muproteobacteria bacterium RIFCSPHIGHO2_01_FULL_65_16
GCGCCGAGCAGTCGGCGCGCAAGGAAAAGCCGCGCTACGACGGCAAATGCCGCGCGGGGGTGGCGCACCCGCCGAAGGACGTCCCGCCGGTGGTGCGCTTCAAGAATCCGCAGGACGGCGCGGTGGTGGTCGAGGACCTGATCCGCGGGCGCGTGGTGTTCCAGAACAACGAGCTCGACGACCTCATCATCGCCCGCTCCGACGGCACGCCGACCTACAACTTCACCGTGGTCGTGGACGACATGGACATGAGCATCACCCACGTCATCCGCGGCGACGACCACCTGAACAACACCCCGCGCCAGATCAACATGCTGGCGGCGCTCGGCCACGCGCCGCCGGTCTACGCCCATGTGCCCATGATCCTCGGCCCCGACGGCGGCCGGCTTTCCAAGCGCCACGGGGCGGTGAGCGTGATGCAGTACCGCGAGGACGGATTTCTGCCCGAGGCGCTGCTCAACTATCTCGTGCGCCTCGGCTGGTCGCACGGCGATCAGGAGATTTTTACGATTGACGAGATGGTGAAGCTCTTCGACATCAGCCAGGTGCACAGCTCGGCCGCCGCCTTCAACCCGGAGAAGCTCGCGTGGCTCAACCAGCACTACATCAAGACGAGCGATCCGAAACACGTCGCGCACCACCTGAGCTATCACCTGGGAAAACTCAGCGCCGATCCCGCGCCGGGGCCGGATATCGTGGAGGTCGTCAAGGCCCAGCGCGAGCGCGCCAAGACCCTGGCGGAGATGGCCGGCAACAGCGTCTTTTTCTACAAGGAGCCGTCCGCCTATGAAGCAAAGGACGCCGCCGCGCACTTAAGGCCCGAGGTCGAGAAGCCGCTCGCCGAACTGCGCGCCCGTCTCGCGGCGCTGCCGCTGTGGAGCGCCGAGGCCGTGCATGCGGCCGTGACCGGCGTGGCCGAGGCGCACGGGCTCAAGCTCGGCAAGATCGCCCAGCCGGTGCGTGTGGCGCTGGCCGGGTGCGCGGTGTCGCCGCCGATTGATCTGACGCTGGCGCTGGTCGGGCGCGACAAAACCTTGCGGCGGCTCGATAAGGCCCTGGAATACATTAAAAAAGCGGCGATTTCGGCTTGACCCGCGAACGGACGCGGCGGTAAAGTAGCGCGCCTTTAACGGGGCTATAGCTCAGCTGGGAGAGCGCTTGCATGGCATGCAAGAGGTCGCCGGTTCGATCCCGGCTAGCTCCACCAACTCCGAGGACTGGGTACTGAGGACTGAGGTGAAAATTCGGTTGCCCTCAGTCCTTCTGCCCTAAATCCTCAGTCCTAATTTTCCGTCCCCATCGTCTAGAGGCCTAGGACATCGCCCTTTCACGGCGGTAACAGGGGTTCGAATCCCCTTGGGGACGCCAATGCAAACAACAAGGCCCTGCCAATGTGCTGGGCCTTGTTGTTTGCGTCGCGTATGCGGCTGGATTTGAACCCTTGGGTTCGACCTGCGCGCGGAACGCTGCCGCGAAGCGGCAGCGGCCCCGAAGGGCGAGGTGCTCGGCTTCCGCTCGTTGTTAATCATGCGCCCCTACGCGGCCTTCGCCCGCGGCGTCACCTCGCGCTCGAGCCGCGCGGCCAGCTCCAGCTCCGCCACCTCCAGGTCGTAGCGCGCCTGGAGGTTCAGCCAGAACCGCGGCTCCATGCCGAAGTAGCGTCCGAGCCGCAGCGCCGTATCGGCCGATATGCCGCGCAGGCTCTTCACGATCTCATTGATGCGCCGCGGCGGCACGCTCGTCGCCTTGGCGAGGCGGTACTGCGAGATGCCGAGCGGCTTCATGAAGTCCTCGGCGAGGACCTCGCCCGGGTGGATCGGCGGGATGTCCCGTCTGGTTGCCTTGGTCTTGCGCGTCTTCATAGAGATACCCTCCATCATCGGTGATAGTCCACTATCTCCACCTCGTAGGCGTGGCCATCGCGCCATACAAAGCAGATCCGCCACTGATCGTTGATGCGGATGCTGTGCCGACCCCGGCGGTCCCCCTTCAGGGCCTCCAGACAGTTGCCCGGCGGCACGCGCAGTGTCTCGAGCCTTGTTGCAGCGTCGAGCTGCAGCAGCTTGCGTCGCGCGAGCCGCTGCAAGTCGTGCGGCAGCTTTCGGGCAAAGTGGCCCTCGAAAAGGCGCCGGGGTTCCTTGTCCCGAAAGCCCTTGATCATGACCTATATGATAACGTATAGCATTAATAACGTATAGCATTAATAATAAGGCTGTTCCACCCGCGTAAAAACCGGCCCGCATGGCGGCGATGTCCCCCGGGAGTTGGGTTCGGCCTGTTAAAGCGGACGGCATATGCAGCCGGCGAGGTCATTCTTAGCATGATTGTTTCACGCGACCCGCCGCCCGGCGCGCGCCCCGCGCACAACCCCGCCGATCGTATTCAGCACGAACACCAGGATGGCGCCGGCGTTGAGCAGGCCCGCGAGGCCGCGCAGGCCGCCGTCGCCCCAGAGGTCGGCGGCGAGGCGCAGCGCGATTGAAATATGCAGCAGTGCCAGATGTATGTAGAAGGCGGGGTGATAGGCGACGGCAAAGCGCGTCACCGCCGGCAGAATGATCGGCGCGTGGCCGAAGATCATGGAAAACACGAAGCCGAGTAACACCGCGTGCAGGGTCGCGTCATAGTTCGAACCGGTGAACATCCCCCCTGACAGCAGTCCGATCAGCGCGCCGGCGCCGAGCCAGACATAGGCCGCCAATAATGCGACGGCGATGAAGCGCGTGAGGCCCGACTCCTTCACCGTGCGGCGGGCGATGTCGTAGCGGCTGAGCCAGAGCGTCAGCGCGAGTAATGCGACCGCCAGCAGTTGCCGGCCCACACCGGGCGCGATGTGCGTGAGCATGTTCGCCGCGAGCAGAGATGCCACGATCGCCGCGAACAATCGTTGCGCCGCGCGCGACGGTGGGAGAAAGCGGGAAAGTTCAAGCCGTTCGCCGGCGATGGTGAGCACGAGAAAGCCGGCCCACCACGGCGCCACCTCGGGCACCGGCAAGCCGCCGAGCCACAGGGCGTTGCCGGCAAGCCAGCTCGCCGCCCCGAGCGCCAGGGTCGCGGTGAAGATCGCCCGCTGGCGCAGGTACACCGACAGCGAGGCGATGACCAGGACGGCGCTGCCGGCGGTCATCAGACCCGCGCCCGCCGCAACCGGAGCGCCCGCTATCAGCGCCGCGCCGCCGAGCGCGGTCAGCAGGGAGGCGCAATAGGCCCAGAGCCGGCCGAGGGCTACGGCGCGCTCGAGGCTGATGAGCGTGCCGAGAAAGCCGGATATCATCAGCGGCCCGTGCAGCGGTAGCAGTGTCGGCGACGGCAGCGGGAAATTCCAGCCGAGGCGCGCGAGCCCCGCGCCCACGCCCAGGCCCAGGGCGAGGAATCCGAGGATGAGCAGCGGCAGCCGATAGACCGGTCGCAGATCGCCGTTCACCAATCCCCCTTCCAAAAGATGCGGTTTCGGCGGAGCACACGCCCCGCTGATATTACTGATCCGGTCGTCAAATAGTGCATGTCGTTTTCACCCTCTCCCTGCGGGAGAGCAACTGTGTTCCACGTCAAGCGATTTCAGGGTAGCCATGACACCATT
>MFSY01000040.1:0-10629 GCA_001785175.1 Candidatus Muproteobacteria bacterium RIFCSPHIGHO2_01_FULL_65_16
TATTCGCCTCCTGGGCGATCGCCGGCGCCAGGCCGTCGCTGTTCCACTTTACCGCATCGAGCCAGGAATCTGTCATAAGATCATTTGTCGCAAAGACGCGAAGACGCAAAGGAAGGCACGGAAAACTATGGGAAATCTTAGCGCCTTTGCGCCTTTGCGGCAAAAACTCTTATAACCTTACTTCGATCCCGGCCGCGGCCAGGCGCTGCTTGGCCTGGCCGATGGTGAATTCGCCGAAGTGGAAGATGCTGGCGGCCAGCACCGCGTCGGCGTGGCCCTCGAGTATGCCCGCGACCAGGTGGTCCAGATTGCCCACGCCGCCGGAGGCGATCACCGGGATGCCGACGGCGTCGCACACCGCGCGCGTGAGCGGCAGATCGAAGCCGTCGCGCGTGCCGTCGCGGTCCATGGAGGTCAGCAGGATCTCGCCCGCGCCATACTCGGCCATTTTCCTGGCCCACGCGACGGCGTCGAGGCCGGTGGCCTTGCGACCGCCGTGGGTGAAGACCTCCCAGCGGTCCGGACCGGCCTGCTTGGCGTCTATCGCCACCACGATGCACTGCGAGCCGAAGTGGTCCGCGGCCTCGCGCACGAGCTCGGGGCGGGCGACGGCGGCGGTGTTGACGGCGACCTTGTCGGCGCCGGCGTTCAACAGGCGGCGCGCGTCCGCGACGCCGCGGATGCCGCCGCCGACCGTGAGCGGGATGAACACCTGCGCCGCCACGTCCTCGACCACGTGCGCCATGGTCGCGCGGCCGTCGGAGCTGGCGGTGATGTCGAGGAAGGTAAGCTCGTCCGCGCCCTGCTCGTCGTAGCGGCGCGCGATCGCGACCGGATCGCCGGCGTCGCGGATGTCAACGAACCTGACGCCCTTGACGACGCGGCCGTTGTCCACGTCGAGACAGGGGATGATGCGTTTGGCTAAACCCATTTGATATGAATTTTTGACGCAAAGACGCGAAGGCGCAAAGAGAATAAACGATGAAACGAATTTGGCTTTGAATTTCTTTGCGTCTTTGCGCCTTTGCGTCAAACGATATTACTTAGGAACCTCTGAACAAGTCATCCCAGCGAAAGCTGGGATCCAGGAAGTATATGAATTCTCTGGATTCCGGCTCCCGGCTTACCACATGCCGGGACAGGTCTCGCCGGAATGACGACCGGTACTTAATCAGACGCGAAGGCGCAAAGAGAATAAACGCTGAAACGAATTTGACCTGGAATTTCTTTGCGTCTTTGCGCCTTTGCGTCAAACGATATTACTTGCTCAATTCGTCCGCGAGTTTCTGCGCGGCGGCGAGGTCGAGCGTGCCTTCGTAGATCGCGCGGCCGGTGATGGCGCCGACGATGCCGGAGTCGGCGACCGCGCACAGCCGGCGGATGTCGTCGAGGTCGTTGATGCCGCCGGACGCGATGACCGGGATCGAGATCGCGTTCGCCAGGCGCACGGTGGCCTCGATGTTGACGCCGCTCAGCATGCCGTCGCGCCCGATGTCGGTGTAGACGATCGCGTCCACGCCGTCGTCCTGGTATTTGCGGGCGAGATCGCCCACGTCGTGGCCGGAGAGCTTGGACCAGCCGTCAATCGCCACCTTGCCGTCCCGGGCGTCGAGCCCGACGATGATGTGGCCGGGGAACTCGGCGCACACGTCGCTCACGAAGTGCGGGGCGTTCACCGCCTTGGTCCCGAGGATCGCCCAGCGCACACCCATGTCGAGATAGGCCTGGATCGTGTCCTCGTCGCGGATCCCGCCGCCCACCTGCACCGGCAGCTCGGGGAAGGCCTTGACGATCGCCTGGATCGCCGGCGCGTTCACCGGCTTGCCGGCGTGCGCCCCGTTGAGATCAACGACGTGCAGGCGCCGGGCGCCGGCCTTGACCCAGCGCCCGGCCGTGGCCACGGGATCGTCGGAAAACACCGTGGCCTGATCCATCTTGCCCTGGCGCAGGCGCACGCACTTGCCGTCCTTCAGGTCAATCGCGGGGATAATGAGCAAAGACATAAAAATAAATGGACAGGATTAACAAGATTTTTCAGGATTCACAAGATTAAACCATTACGTGATAGAACCAAAAAGATGACTTAATTTTTGCCCTAATCCTGTTAATCCTGAGAAATCCTGTTAATCCTGTCTATTGCCTTTGTTCAGGCGCCGCCGTCCCAGGAAACGAAGTTCTCCAGTAATTTTAACCCGGCCGCCTGGCTTTTTTCCGGGTGGAACTGGACCGCGAAGATATTGGCGCGCGCGGCGGCCGCGGTGAAGCGGATGACGTATTCGGTCGTTCCCGCGGCGTCGGCCGGATCGGCGGATTCGGCGTAGTAGCTGTGCACGAAATAGAACCGCGAATCCCGCGGTATCCCGCGCCACAGCGGGTGCGCCGCCTCCTGGCGCACCTGATTCCAGCCCATGTGCGGCACCTTGAGCGGACGGCCCGTGGCCGCATCCAGCATCTTCTCCGCCGGGAACCGGCGCACCGTTCCGCGCAGTATGTTAAGGCAGGGCGTTCCGCCGCCCTCCTCGCTGTATTCGTAGAGCGCCTGCAGCCCGAGGCAGATGCCGAGAAACGGCTTCTCGCGCAGCGCCTCCAGCAACGGCGCGCGCAGGCCGCCGCGCTCGAGCGCGGTCATGCAGCCGCCGATGGCGCCCTGGCCGGGAAAGACCACGCGGTCGGCGCGCCGGATGTCCTCGGCGCGCGCGGTGAGCCGGACCGACGCCTTCGGCGCGACGTGCTCGAGCGCCTTGCACACCGAGCGCAGGTTGCCCATGCCGTAATCCAGAACTGCGACGGTGGTCATATGAATTCTTGACGCAAAGGCGCAAAGACGCAAAGAAAATAAAGTATTGAGCTAAGGAACCTCTGAATAAGTAGTAAAGCTGTCATGCAAGCGAAGGCTGGCATCCAGAATCGGCCTTACGGCCGATGCTTTTTCAAGGCCTGGATTCCGGCTTGCGCCGGAATGACGACTTAATCAGGACTTCCCTAACGATCCGGGTGCAAAATTTTAACTCAAAAAAACTTTGCGCCTTCGCGTCTTTGCGTCAAAAATTATTATAAAGCTCCTTTCGTGGATGGAATCGTGTCCGCGGCGCGCGCGTCGGCCTCGAGCGCCATTCGCAGCGCCCGACCGAAGGCCTTGAACACGGTCTCGGCGATGTGGTGCGCGTTCTTGCCCCGCAGGCAATCCACGTGCAGCGTCACCAGGGCGTGGTTGGTGAGGCCCTGGAAAAACTCCTGCACCAGGTCCACGTCGAAGTCGTTGACGCGCGCGCGCGGGAAGTTCACGTGGAATTCCAGCCCCGGGCGACCGGAGAGATCCACGACCACCCGGCTCAGCGCCTCGTCGAGCGGCACGTAGGCGTGCCCGTAGCGGCGGATGCCGCGCTTGTCGCCGGCCGCCCGCGCCAGCGCCTGGCCCATGGTGATGCCGATGTCCTCGACCGTGTGGTGGGCGTCTATGTGCAGGTCGCCCTCGGCCTTGATGTCCAGGTCCAGACCGCCGTGGCGCGCGACCTGCTCGAGCATGTGCTCGAGGAACGGCACGCCGGTCGCGAGCGCGCAACGACCGTCGCCGTCGAGGTTCACCTCGACGGTGATCCGGGTTTCCTTGGTTTTGCGCTCGACCCGAGCGCGGCGTTCGGCCATCGGGGTGTTTAGTCCGTTTCTGAACCGAAATAGTAGCGGAATCAAAGCGCCTTTTCGAGCGCCGCCAGGAAGGCGGCGTTCTCGTGCGCCGTACCCACGGTGACGCGCAGGCAGTCCTGGAGCGGCCCGGGACCGTCCAGGTTCTTGATCAGCACGCCCCGCTGTTTCAAGGCCGTGAATACGTCGGCGGCCGCCCGCCCCTGCACCTGGAACAGTATGAAGTTCGTCCGGCTCGGCCAGGCGCGCACGCCGGGCATGGCGCCGAGGGCCGCATACAGCCGGTCGCGGTCGGCCCGGATGCGCGCCGCCTGGGCCTCGAGCGCGGCCGGGTGCGCCAGCGCGAACTCGGCGCTCGCCTGGGTGAGGCCGCCGATGTTGTACGGCAGGCGCGCCTTGTCGAACTCCGCGAGCCACACGGGCGCGCCCGCGAGGATGCCGAGCCGCAGGCCGGCCAGGCCCTGCTTCGACAGGGTGCGCATGACCAGCAGGTTGTCGAACGCCCCCAGGCGGTCCATGAAGCTCTCGCCACAGAAGACGTGATAGGCCTCGTCCAGCACCACCAGCCCCGGGGCCTCGCGGATCAACGCCTCGACATCCGCGGCGGCGAACAGATTGCCCGTGGGGTTGTTCGGATAGGCGATGAAGACCACCGCCGGCCGGTGCTCCGCGAGCGCCCGGCGCATGGCCGCGAGGTCGAGCGCGAAATCCGCCGTCAGCGGCACGCCGACGAAGCGCACGGCGACGGTGCGCGCGATCTGTTCGTACATGACGAAGGTCGGCGTGGGCGCGAGCGCGACCGCCCCCGGGCGCGCCAGCGCCAGCAGGACGATCTGGATCAGCTCGTCCGAGCCGTTGCCGAGCAGCAGCTCCGCGTCCGCCGGCGCCGCCAGGGCCGCGCGCAGGCGCTCCTTGAGCGCGCGCGCGGCCGGATCGGGATAGCGGTTGATCTCGACCTGGCGCAGCACCTCGAGCCACTCGTCCTTCAGCTCCTCCGGCCAGGAATACGGATTCTCCATGGCGTCGAGCTTGATCATCCCGCGCGCATCCGGGACGTGATAGGCCTGCAGCGCCCGGATTTCCGGGCGGATCAGGCCTTCGACCTTTTCATCAATTGTCATAAGGACAAAAGCGAATGGACAGGATTAACAGGATTTTTCAGGATTTACAGGATTAATTCGTAAAGCTTTTGGGTTTAATCCTGTTAATCCTGTTTAATCCTGTGAATCCTGTCTATTTTTTTATCCGATACTCCGCCGAGCGCGCGTGCGCCTCCAGCCCTTCCGCGCGCGCGAGCACGGAGGCGGTCCGGGCCAGCGCCGTCGCGCCCTTCTCGGAGCACCGGATCAGGCTCGTGCGCTTCTGGAAATCGTACACGCCCAGGGGCGACGAGAAGCGCGCCGTGCCCGCGGTCGGCAGCACGTGGTTCGGGCCGGCGCAGTAATCGCCGAGCGCCTCGGGCGTGTTGCGCCCGAGGAAGATCGCGCCCGCGTGGCGCACGCGCGCCGCGACCGCCTCGGCGTCGTCGAGCGCGAGCTCCAGGTGCTCGGGGGCGATGCGGTTGGCGAGCGTCACGGCCTCGTCCAGATCGCGCACGCCGATCAGCGCCCCGCGCGCCGCGAGCGCGGCCGCGATGATGTCGCGCCGTTCGAGCGTGGGCAGCAGCCGCGCGACGGCGGCGCGGACCTTCTCGATGAACCCGGCGTCGGGGCTGATCAGGATCGCCTGCGCGTCCTCGTCGTGCTCGGCCTGCGCGCACAGGTCCATCGCCGCCCATTCGGGATCGGTCCTGCCGTCGCACACGACGACGATCTCGGACGGCCCCGCGATCATGTCTATGTCCACGGCGCCGAACACCAGGCGCTTCGCCGTGGCGACGTAGACGTTGCCCGGGCCGACGATCTTGTCCACGCGCGGGACCGTCTCGGTTCCGTGCGCGAGCGCGGCGATCGCCTGCGCCCCGCCGATGGCGAACACCCGGTCCACGCCGGCGATCGCGGCCGCCGCGAGCACCATGTCATTCAGCTCCCCGTCCGGCGCCGGCGTGGCCATGATCAGCTCGCTCACGCCGGCGACCCGGGCGGGAATGGCGTTCATCAGCACCGACGACGGATACGCCGCCTTGCCGCCCGGGACATAAAGCCCGACGTGCTCGAGCGGCGTCACCCGCTGGCCGAGCATGGTCCCGTCGGCCTCGGTGTAGCTCCAGGATTCGAGCTTCTGGCGCTCGTGGTAGACGCGGATCCGATCCGCCGCCGTCTCGAGCGCCGCCAGCCGATCCGGCGCGACCGAGCGCCGCGCCTGCGCCAGCCGGGGGGGCGGGATTTCCAGCGCCGCGGCCGACGCCGGCTGGTGGCGGTCAAACCGGCGCGTGTAGTCGAGCAGCGCCGCGTCGCCGCGCGCGCGCACCTGCGCGATGATCTCGCGCACGTCGGCCTCGACCCCGGCCTCCGCCGTCCGGGCGCGATCGAGCAGGCGCGCGAGCTCGGCCGCGAAGCCGGGATCGGCGGTATCCAATACGCGCACGTCAATTTTCATATGAATGCTCGACGCAAAGGCGCAAAGAAAATAAAGTATTGAGACGGCAATTTCAGCGCAATGTTTTGACTCGGAAAAACTTTGCGCCTTTGCGTCTTTGCGTCAAAAATTATTATAAAGCTCATTAACGCATATCAAGCTCATTCCACCGCCCCGGCGATGCGGTCAACGAGCGCCTTGAGCGGCGCGCGCTTCATCTTCAGCGCGGCCTTGTTCGCCACGAGCCAGGCGCTGATGTCGGCGATGCGCTCGACGGCGATTAGGCCGTTGGCCTTGAGCGTCTGCCCGCTCGCGACCAGGTCCACGATGCGGTCGGACAACCCCACCAGCGGCGCCAGCTCCATCGAGCCGTAGAGCTTGATGATGTCGGTCTGGATGCCCTTGGCGGCGAAGTGGCGCTGCGTGGTCTTGACGTACTTGGTCGCCACGCGCACGCGCGTCCAGCTCTCCGGGTCGTCGCGCGCCGCCAGGCTCGCGGGCTCGGCCACCATCATGCGGCAGCGGGCGATCTTGAGGTCGAGCAGCTCGTACAGGCCGTCGCCGTCGTATTCCATGAGCACGTCCTTGCCCGCGATGCCGAGATCGGCGGCGCCGAACTGCACGTAGGTCGGCACGTCGGCGGCGCGGATGACGGTGAGCTTCACGTCCGGCAGATTGGTGTCCAGGATCAGCTTGCGGCTCGTGAGCGGATCCTCCACCGGCTTCACCCCCGCGCGCGCGAGCAGCGGCAGACTCTCTTCCAGAATCCGCCCCTTGGACAAAGCGATGTTTAAAACAAGCATACTATTTTCGGAACCACGGATGAACGCGGATAAACACGGATAAAACGAATGGATGACAACCGGTTTTCATCAGTGTTCATCCGTGTTTATCCGTGGTTTTTATAACTAAAAAATCACGCCGTCTGCTTCATGGGGTCCGCGCGCAGGCCCGGCACGCGCCGGATGCGCGCACCGAGCTGGGCCAGCTTCTCCTCGATGCACTCATAGCCGCGGTCAATGTGATAGATGCGGTCCACGACGGTCTCGCCCTCGGCCACCAGGGCCGCGAGCGCGAGGCTGGCCGAGGCCCTCAGGTCGGTCGCCATCACCGGCGCGCCTTTGAGCCGGTCCACGCCGCGCACTATGGCGGAGTTGCCCTCCATCTCGATGTTCGCACCCATGCGCTGCAACTCGTACACGTGCATGAAACGGTTCTCGAAGATCGTCTCGGTCACGGTGCCGGTGCCGTCGGCGATGCTGTTGAGCGCGATGAACTGCGCCTGCATGTCGGTCGGGAACGCGGGGTACGGCGCGGTGCGGACATTCACCGCCCTGGGCCGCCGACCCTGCATGTCGAGGTGGACCCAGTTCGGCCCGGTCTCGATGCGCGCGCCGGCCTCGGCCAGCTTATCCAGCACCGCGGTCAGCAGGTCGGGGCGCGCGCCGCGCAGCCGCACGTCGCCGCCGGTCATGGCGCCGGCGACCAGGTAGGTCCCGGTCTCGATGCGGTCCGGGATGATCTCGTGATCGGCGCCGTGCAGGCGCGCGACGCCCTCGATGGTGATCTCGTCGCCGCCGGCGCCGCTGATGCGCGCGCCCATCGCGTTCAGACAGTTGGCGAGGTCAATCACCTCGGGTTCGCGCGCGGCGTTCTCGATCACCGTCGTCCCGTCCGCGAGGGTCGCGGCCATCATGATGTTTTCCGTGCCGGTGACCGACACCAGGTCCATGAAGATGCGCGCGCCCCTGAGGCGCTGCGCGCGCGCGCGGATGTAGCCGCCGTCGAGGGCGATCTCCGCGCCCATCGCCTGCAGGCCCTTGATGTGCAGGTTCACCGGCCGCGAGCCGATGGCGCAGCCGCCCGGCAGCGACACCTCGGCCTCGCCGAAACGCGCGAGCAGCGGCCCGAGCACCAGGATCGAGGCGCGCATGGTCTTGACCAGCTCGTACGGCGCGCACACCGAGGTGTTGTGGCTCGAGTCGGCCTCGATCACCATCTTGTCGCCCACCACCAGGCGCACGCCCATGCGCCCGAGGAGCTCCATGGTGGTGGTGATGTCCTGCAGGTGCGGCACGTTGCCGATGCGCAGGGTCTCGTCGGTCAGCAGCGACGCCACCAGCACCGGCAGCGCCGCGTTCTTCGCGCCGGAGATGCGGATCTCGCCCTTGAGCGGAATGCCGCCGGTGACTATCAGCTTGTCCATGGTTATATGAGTTTTTGCCGCAAAGGCGCGAAGGCGCAAAGGTAGCAAAAGTAACAATAAAATCCGATGAATAACGGATTTAGCTTGGGTTTTCTATGCGCCTTTGCGTCTCTGCGTCTCTGCGTCAAGCGATAATACAAAAAACAAAGGCCGCCGGAAGGCGGCCTTGTCGTCCGCGGCGCGCCGGGACTCAGCCCGTCGCCCTGGCGACCAGTTTCTGCAGCTCGCCCTTCTGGTACAGCTCCGCCATAATATCACAGCCCCCGACGAGTTCGCCGTTCACGTAGAGCTGGGGGAAGGTCGGCCAGTTGGAGTGCTCCTTGAGCCCCTGGCGCAGGTCGGGATCGGCGAGCACGTCGTGGGACTGGTACTGCGCGCCGCAGGCGGCTAGCAGCTTCACCGCCCTGGCCGAGAAGCCGCACTGGGGGGACTGCGGGGTGCCCTTCATATAGAGCACGATCTTAGCCGCGCCGAGCTGTTGTCTGATCCGGTCCTGCACGTTCATGTCGCTTCCTCGTGGTTCCGCCGTTAACAAAATGAATATGATCCTGAACCGCCAGGGCGCCAGGCCTGCCCCGGCAGGCTGTAAGGCGGGGGTCGCCAGGAACGGCGTTCTTCGTAAAATCTATCTCAAAATGGTTTATGGTTTCAATGCAGGTTGAGTTAGGCGCGAAGCGCCGTAACCCAGCGGTTTGTTGGGTTTCGCTGCGCTCAACCCAACCTACCTGGGCTGAAAGAATGATTTTCACCGCAGAGAACGCAGAGTACGCGGAGAAAAATCCGTTTTTGTTTCAATAACTCCGCGCCTCTGCGCCTCCGCGGTGAGCAGACGGTTCTTCTGGCGGCCCTGGCGTCTTGGCGGTTCAAAATCATATTCATTTTGTTAAACAAAGGCCGAATCGAGCCCGCTCACGCGGATGATGTGGCGCACCTGCTCCGGCAGGTTGGCGAAGCGCAGCTCGCGCCCCGCGGCGCGGGCGCGTTCGCGCCACTCGAGCATGAGCGCCACCCCGGCGCTGTCCACGCGCGTCACGTTCTTGAGGTCCACGGTGAGCGCCTCCGGCCCGCCGTCGAGCCAGTCGCCGCTGCCCGCGAAAAACTGCGGCACGGTCTCGAACGTGAGCGCCCCGTTCACCTCGATCGCGCCGTCGGCGCGCCGGACCACGCCGTTGCCGTTCATTCCGCGGCCCTGGCGTCCCGGCGCGCGCCCGACTTCGGACCGAGCGGCTGATCCGTCTTGCCGGCCTTGTTGTCCGCCGCGAGGCCGGAGATCAACGCCTCCAGCCCCCGGTTGCGGATCTTGTCGGCGTAGGTGGAGCGATAATTGGTCACGAGGCTGATGCCGTCAATCTTCACGTCGTAGACCTTCCACGGCGCGTCCTTGTCCTTGAGATAGAACGAATACTCGAGCGGGATGTTGGGCCCGCCCGCGGCCGGCTTCACCTCGACCTTCACCACCGCGGTCCGGTCGTCCAGCGGGCCGCGGTAGGGCAGATAGATCATCTCCTCGTTGTTGTACTTGAGCAGCGCGGTGGAGTAGGTGCGCACCAGCAGATCGCGGAACTCGGCGGTGAAGCGCGCGCGCTGATCCTCCGTTGCCTCGCGCCAGGCCTGCGCCAGCACGAGCTTGGCCATGGCGCGGAAGTCGAAGTGCGGCAGCACCAGCTCGTCCACCATGGCGTAGAGCTTCTTCTTGTCCTTGGCGTAGGCGTCCTTGTTGGTCTTGATGCGCTTGAGGATCTCGTCGGTGTTCTCGCGCACCAGCACGTCGGGTGCGGTCGCCGCCCAGGCGGCGGCAACACCCAGCGCCCACATCACCCCCAGCGTCACCGCGATGCGCCGCATGTCGTTCTCCTTAATTACTTGCTAATTACTTGCTCTTGGACTCGCCCGCGGCGAAGCTGGTCACGAACTGACCGATGAGCTTCTCGAGCACGATGGCCGACTGCGTGAGGCGTATGGTGTCGCCCTCCTTCAGATACTCCTCCTCCGCCCCGGGCTCGAGCCCGACGTACTGCTCGCCGAGCAGGCCGGCGGTGAGGATCGTCGCGCTCGTGTCCGTCGGCAGGGTCTTGTAGCGGCCGTCCACGTCCATGGTGACAACCGCCTGGTACTTGCCGGTGTCGAAGGTGATGTCCGACACGCGCCCGATGCGCACCCCGGCCATGGTCACGGCGGCCTTGACCTTGAGGCCGCCGATGTTGTCGAAGCGCGCCTTGATCTTGTAACCGTTGAGCACGTCCGCGGTCGCGAGGTTGCCGACC
>MFSY01000040.1:10655-14589 GCA_001785175.1 Candidatus Muproteobacteria bacterium RIFCSPHIGHO2_01_FULL_65_16
ACCTTGAACGCGAGCATGGCGAGCGCCAGCAACCCCGCCGCCACGAACAGACCCACCCACAGCTCCAGGATTTTGCGGTTCATTTAGATTTCTCCCAGCATCAAGGAAGTGAGGATGAAGTCGAGCGTCAGCACCGAGAGCGAAGAATACACCACCGTGCGGTTGGTGGCGCGCGCCACGCCCTCCGAGGTCGGCACCGCGTCGTAGCCCTCGAACACGGCGATCCAGGTGCAGATGAACCCGAACACGGCGCTCTTGATGACGCCGTTCACGATGTCGTCGTTGAAGTCCACGCCATCCTGCATCTGCGACCAGAAGGCGCCGGCGTCCACGCCCAGGAGGCCGACGCCCACGAGGTGCCCGCCGAGCACGCCGATGGCCGAGAACAGCGCCGCGAGCAGCGGCATCGCGACCAGGCCGGCGAGGAAACGCGGCGCGATCACGCGCACGATCGGGTTGACCGCCATCATCTCCATGCCGGCGAGCTGCTCGGTCGCCTTCATCAGGCCGATCTCGGCGGTGAGCGCGGAGCCGGCGCGGCCGGCGAACAGCAGCGCCGTCACCACCGGCCCGAGCTCGCGCACGAGCGAGAGCGCCACCACCAGGCCGAGCGACTCCTCGGCGCCGAACCGGACGAGCGTGTTGTAGCCCTGGAGCCCGAGCACCATGCCGACGAACAGGCCCGAGACCAGGATGATGAGCAGCGTCAGCACGCCCACGGCGTAGACCTGCTGGATCACGAGGAAATGGCGCCGGACCAGCACGCGCGCGGCGCGCACGACCTCGAACAGAAAGAGCGCGGCGCGCCCGAGGCGCCCGATCGCGTCCAGGAAGATGCGCCCGAGATTGGCGAGCGAATTCAGTGCTTGTTCCATCGCGTCAGATCCTCCAGGTACGCCTCCGCCGGGTACTGGTAGGGCACCGGGCCGTCGGGCAGCCCGTCCATGAACTGGCGCACGTGCTCGGAGCCCGACCGCTGCACCTCGGCCGGCGTGCCCTCGCCCATGATGCGGCCGTCGCCCATGAGATAGGCGTAATCGGAGATGAGGCAGGTCTCGGCCACGTCGTGCGACACCACGATCGAGGTGATGCCGAGCGACTGGTTCAGCTCGCGGATGAGCTTGCCGATCACGCCCTTGGATATGGGATCGAGCCCGGTGAACGGCTCGTCGTACATGATCATCATCGGCTCGAGCGCGATCGCACGCGCGAGCGCCGCGCGCCGCGCCATGCCGCCCGAGAGCTCCGAGGGCATCAGATCACGCGCGCCTCTGAGGCCCACGGTCTCGAGCTTCATCAGCACCACCTTGCGCAGGATCGGCTCCGGGAGCCGGGTGTGCTCGCGGATCGGAAACGCGACGTTCTCGAACAACGAGAGATCGGTGAACAGCGCGCCGGTCTGGAACAGCAGCGCCATGCGCTTTCTGAGTTCGAACAGATCGTTGGTGGAGAGGTCCGGCACCGAGATGCCGTCAACGAGGATCGCACCCGAATCGGGCTTGAGGCTGCCGCCGATGAGATTCAGGAGCGTGGTCTTGCCGCAGCCGCTGCCGCCCATGATGGCGGTGACCGAGCCGCGGCGGATGGCCATGGTGACGCCCTTCAGAATCGGGCGGTCGCCGCGCGCGAACTGCACGTCCCGGATGTCCACCAGGACGTCGTCCTTCGCTGCGCCGTTGCGTGGCTGGTTCAAGCGTCTTCCTTTTTGGTGCGCTGCGTCCTCATGCGAGGCGACACATTCTAGCGCATTGGGCCGTATATGCCAGGGAGGGAGCGGTCAGCGGTCAGCTACACCAAAAATGGGCAAGCCTTAAGCTGATCGCTGATAGCTGATAGCTATTTACTTCACCGCCCGATTCTTCACCAGGTCATCCACCACCGCCGGGTCCGCGAGCGTGGTGGTGTCGCCGAGGTTGCCGATGTCGTTCGCCGCGATCTTGCGCAGGATGCGGCGCATGATCTTGCCCGAGCGCGTCTTCGGCAGTCCCGGCGCCCACTGGATGACATCGGGCGTGGCGGTCGGCCCGATCTCCTTGCGCACCTGCTGCGCCAGCTCCCGGCGCAGCGCGTCCGACGGCGGCACGCCGACCTTGAGCGTGACGTAGGCGTAGATCCCCTGGCCCTTGATGTCGTGCGGGAAGCCGACGACCGCGGCCTCGGCCACGGCGTGGTGCAGCACCAGCGCGCTCTCGACCTCGGCCGTGCCGAGGCGGTGGCCGGAGACGTTGATCACGTCGTCCACGCGCCCGGTGATCCAGTAGTAGCCGTCCCGGTCGCGGCGCGCGCCGTCGCCGGTGAAGTACATGCCCGGGTATTGCTTGAAGTAGGTGTCAATGAAGCGCTGGTGGTCGCCGTAGACGGTGCGCATCATTCCCGGCCACGGGCGCGTCAGCACGAGATTGCCGGAGCACTCGCCCGCGAGCGCCTGGCCGCCGTTGTCCACGATCGCGGGCGCGACGCCGAAGAACGGGAGCGTGGCCGATCCCGGCTTGAGCCGCGTCGCTCCCGGCAGCGGCGTGATCAGGATGCCGCCGGTTTCGGTCTGCCACCAGGTGTCCACGATCGGCACGCGGCCGTCGCCGACGACGTGGTAGTACCACTCCCAGGCCTCGGGGTTGATCGGCTCGCCCACGGTCCCGAGCAGCTTCAGGCTCTTGCGCGAGGTCTGCTTCACCGGCGCCTCGCCCTCGCGCATGAGCGCGCGGATCGCGGTCGGCGCGGTGTAGAAGATGTTGACCTTGTGCTTGTCCACCACGTCCCAGAAGCGCGCCGGGCTCGGATAGTTCGGCACGCCCTCGAACATCATCGTGGTCGCGCCGTTCGCCAGCGGCCCGTAGACGATGTAGGAGTGCCCCGTGACCCAGCCGACATCGGCGGTGCACCAGTAGATGTCGCCGTCGTGATAGTCGAAGACGTATTTGTGCGTCGCCGCCACGAACACGAGATAACCGCCGGTGGTGTGCAGCACGCCCTTGGGCTTGCCGGTCGAGCCGGAGGTATAAAGGATGAACAGCGGGTCCTCGGCGTCCAGCTCCGCGGGCGGGCAGTCGGCGCTGACACCGCCCATGAGCTCGTGGTACCAGTAATCGCGCCCGTCCTGCCACGGCACGGCGCCGCCGGTGCGGCGGTAGACGATCACGCTGTGCACGTCCGGGCAGCGCGTGAGCGCGGTGTCGGTGTTGGTCTTGAGCGGCACCTTCCTGCCGGCGCGCACGCCTTCGTCGGCGGTGACGACCACGCGGCAGTCGGAGTCGAGAATGCGGTCCTTGAGCGACTCGGGCGAGAAGCCGCCGAAGACGACGGAGTGGACCGCGCCGATGCGCGCGCAGGCGAGCATCGCCACCGCCGTCTCCGGGATCATCGGCATGTAGATGCAGACGCGGTCGCCCTTCTTCACGCCGCGGCCCTTCAGGACATTGGCGAACCGGCACACCTCGGCGTGCAGCTCGCGGTAGGTAATCTTTCTGTCTTCCTTCGGATCGTCGCCCTCCCACAGGATCGCGACCTGATCGCCGCGCTGCTCCAGGTGGCGGTCGAGGCAGTTATAGGCGACGTTGAGCCGCGCGCCCTCGAACCATTTGATATAAAGGTTCCTCGTGTCGAAGCTCCAGTCGCTGACCTTCTTCCAGGGCTTGAACCAGGTGACGAACTCCTGCGCCTGCTCGGCCCAGAAGCCGTCCGGGTCCGCGAGCGAGCGCGCGTACATCGCGCGGTATTTCTTTTCGTCAATGTGCGCCCGCCGCGCGAACTCCGCGGGAACCGGGTAGACCTTCTCCTCGCTCATGGGCCTGTCGCCTCCAACGCTCGTGGTCACGGTTTGCCGATCCATTCCTTCCCTCCTCCGCCGTCGTGGGCCGGCGGGCCCGTCCGGCCGACCGGATGCCAGATTCTAAAGTGTCCGGCGGGCGGCTGGAATACTTGGCGCCCACCCGTC
>MFSY01000041.1:0-3611 GCA_001785175.1 Candidatus Muproteobacteria bacterium RIFCSPHIGHO2_01_FULL_65_16
ACGCGGCGCTCGGCGATATCGAGCTTGGACAGGATCTTGATGCGCGCCGAGATGCGCCCGGCCAGCGCCAGCGGCGGGTTGGCCACCTCGTGCAGTATGCCGTCCTGGCGGTAGCGCACGCGGTAGGTTTTTTCATAGGGCTCGATATGGATATCCGATGCGCCGCGGTTGATGCCGTCGGTCAGTATTTTGTTGACGAATCTGACGACTGGGGCGTCATTAATCCCTTCCTCGCCTGTCGCGCCCGCGGTTTGTTCCCGCTCTTCCTGCTCGGAGATTAGTTGCAGGTTATCAAGATCGTCATCGGCGCCGGCGAGATCGGAGAGGCTCGTATCGCTGGCCTCGAGACATTTTTCTATCGCCGCCACGAGCTTGCCGTCCTCGACCAGGATCGGATCGGTCGCAAGCCCGGTGTGGAATTTTATTTCATCCAGGGCCTGCAGATTCGTCGGGTCGCTGACGGCGACGTACAGGCGGGTGCCGCGCTTGTAGAGCGGGAGGACGTGGTGGCGCCGCAGGATCTTCTCGTCCACCAGCTTCACCGGCGCCAATTCGAGGTCCAGCGAGCCGATCTCGAACAGCGGCACGCCGAATTCCTCCGACGCCATCTTGGCGATGACGGCGCCGCCCAGCTTCTTGCTCTCAACGAGCCGGGAGACGAACGAAACCTTCTGACTCTGGGCCTCGGCCTGGACGCGTTCCGCGTCTCCGGGGCTGAGCAGGTTCTCGCGCACCAGCCGGAGCGCCAGTCCGCCTAGATTTGTCGCCGTGCTTACGGTTGCCATGGTTCGGTGGATGATGTCAGAAAAAGCTGAGGGGCCTTCCCCTGCAAGGATATGTTATGCCCTGTTAATTCTAGTTCCTGATCTGATTGGCGGTAATGCGACGATTTTTGGCCATTCAGACTTTATTTCTAATGATAGCCCAAGCCGGCCGCACTCCATCGAGAACCCGTGGAATAGAAGGAAAAATCCAGTTTGACAGTCTTCATATCTGGGCTTAGAATTATTCTAAATCAATAAGATTAAATCTATTTGTCGTTATATTTCAATGCGTTAATTATGCATCAATAGAGGAAAAACCCCATGAAATTAAAAGGAAGCAGAACGGAAGAGAATCTCAAATACGCCTTTGCCGGCGAATCCCAGGCCAATCGGCGTTATTTGTATTTTGCCACCAAGGCCGATATCGAGGGATATAACGATGTTTCCACGGTATTCCGCTCAACCGCGGAGGGTGAAACCGGCCATGCCCACGGCCATCTGGAATACCTGGAGCAATGCGGCGATCCGGCGACCGGTCTGCCGATCGGCGTGACGGCGGACAATCTTAAGGCGGCAATAGCCGGCGAGACCCACGAGTACACCGACATGTATCCGGGGATGGCGAAGAAGGCCCGCGAGGAAGGGTTCGGCGAGATCGCCGACTGGTTCGAGACGCTGGCCAAGGCCGAGCGCTCGCACGCCAACCGGTTCCAGAAGGCCCTGGATTCACTCGGCAAGTAGAGCCTGGACCGCCCACGCGTGACTATCACGGCAAATAAGGTTTTGGCCGAGGGCAGCCTGCAGGCGCCGGAGCGGGAACCGTTGGAATGGAAGAAGCCGTGGTTCTATGACGAAGATGCGCTCACGGATGAGCTCGATCGCGTCTTCGACATCTGCCACGGTTGCCGTCGCTGTTTCAACCTGTGTAACGCCTTCCCGACCTTGTTCAACGCGATTGACGCCTCCGAAACACTGGAGCCCGACGGCATCGGCAAGAATGTCCACCGACTGGTCGTGGATCACTGTTATCTCTGTGATATGTGTTACATGACCAAATGTCCCTATGTCCCGCCGCATCCATGGAAAATAGATTTCCCGCACCTGATGCTGCGGGCCAAGGCGGTGCGGTTTAAGAACGGCGAGGTCAAGGTGCGCGACCGGCTGCTCACCAGCACCGACATGGTCGGGAAGCTCGCCGGCATTCCGGTGGTCGCGCAGGTCGTGAACGCCGCCAACAAATCGGGCGTCATGCGCAAGGTGCTGGACAAGGCGCTGGGTGTGCATCCGGACGCGCTGCTGCCCGAGTATCACAGCGACACGCTGCGCCGGCGCACCGCCGGGCGCACGCCCGATGGGCGCGCCGCCGTGCCGGCCGGGCGCACGCGCGGACGCGTGGCGCTCTTCGCCACCTGCTACGGCAACTATAACGAGCCGCAGATCGGCGCGGACCTGATCGCCGTGTACGAGCACAACGGCATCCCCGTGCGGCTGGCGGAGAAGGAACGCTGTTGCGGCATGCCGAAGCTCGAGGTCGGCGATCTCGACGCCGTGGCGCGTGCCAAGGAGGCGAACATACCCGTGCTCGCCGGGCTCGTGGACGACGGTTGGGACATCGTCGCCCCGGTGCCGTCCTGCGTGCTCATGTTCCGCAATGAGCTGCCGCTCATGTTCCCGGACGATCCCGAGGTCGCCAAGGTCGCCAAGGCGATCTTCGATCCGTTCGAGTACCTGTGGCTGCGGCACAAGGACGGAAGGCTTATGACCGACTTCAAACAGGCGCTCGGCGCCGTCGCCTACCATGCGGCCTGTCACCTGCGTGCGCAGAATATAGGGTTGAGGGCGCGGGATGTGTTGAGCCTCGTGCCGGACACGACCATCGAAGCGATCGAGCGCTGCTCCGGCCACGACGGCACCTACGCGGTAAAAAGCGAGTTCCATGAGATCTCGATGAAGATCGCACGACCGGTGGTGAACCGCGTCCAGCAGGCCGACCCGGATTATTATTCGAGCGATTGCCCCATGGCCGGACACCAGATCGAGAACGGGCTGCGCAACGGCATGAAGCCGACGCATCCGATGTCGCTTCTGCGTCTGGCGTATGGGGTATAAAAAGCTATCAGCTATCAGCTAAAAGCCAACAGCCAACAGCCGAGATGATCCGATGCAGAAACTAAAGCGCGATGACCTCTACAGCCTTGAAAAATACGCCGCTGTTCGTCCGTGGTTCCGGGCCCAGGTGACGGCGCACAAGAAGGACCGCCGGGTTGCCATCGGCCCGCACGCCACGCTGTATTTCGAGGACCACATGACGATGCAGTATCAGGTGCAGGAGATGCTGCGCGTCGAGCGCATCTTCGAGCCCGCAGGAATCGAGGGCGAGCTCGCGGCCTACAACCCGCTAATTCCCGACGGCACGAACTGGAAAGCGACCTTGATGATGGAGTATCCGGACATCGAGGAGCGGCGCGCGGCGCTTATGCGACTCAGGGGCGTCGAATCCAGGGTCTGGGTGGAGGTGCACGGTTGCGGCAAGGTGTGGGCGATCGCCGACGAGGACCTCGAGCGCGAGGACGAGGTCAAAACATCGTCGGTGCACTTCCTGCGCTTCGAGTTGACGCCGGAGATGATCGGGGCGGTCAAGCGCGGCGCCGCGGTCGGCATGGGTATTGACCACCAGGATTACAGCCACGCGGTGGACCCGGTGCCGGCCTCCGTGCGCGATTCTCTGGCCGCGGACCTGGCCGGCCAATAGTTTGTTGAAAAACGCCGTTCACGGCGTTTTTCAACTCGCTCGGCGCGGCGCCGGTCCGCGCCTCGCATCGAGAATCAAACACTTGCGTGTTTGAT
>MFSY01000041.1:3640-6326 GCA_001785175.1 Candidatus Muproteobacteria bacterium RIFCSPHIGHO2_01_FULL_65_16
GCAGTTCGTTTCTCAACGAACTGCTAATCCTTCCCGCCGCGTTCGCCTCGAATACCGCGGCGATCTCCTGTATACTGCGCCGGAATTTGGCGGCCGCATGGCCCGCCCCCACACCCGATGAGAACCGGCGGATTCTTATTGAAATTCCAGCGCGCTCTGCCCCTGCTCGTCCTGATTGCCGGCATGGGTTCCACGGATTCCGTTCTGGGCCAGAGGGATCCGATGGAGAAGTGGCCGGAAGGCCCCGGCTTCGACCCGAGCCGCGTGGAGCAGTGGAAGGAGAGCGCGGTCGCCATCCCGCCCTATCCGGAGGAGCGCCACCTGCTCGCGGTGCCGCTGCCACCGTCGGACACGCTGAAACTCCACATAGACGAGAATTCCGTCTCGCGCGCCGCGGACCGGGTGGCGCGCCTCACGCTTGTGGTGGAGACGCCATCCGGGGCGAGGAACGTCTTTTATGACGGTATCCGGTGCGAGACGCGCGAGTACAAGACCTACGCCGTCGGGACATCCGACCGCAGCCTGGTCGCCGTGAATGACCCCCGGTGGCGGGAAATTCCCCGGAACGAAAAAAACGCCTTCCGCTACCATTTGTACCGACATTACGTCTGCGACGGCAACTCTTCCGCGCGCGCGCCACGCGAGCTCGTGGAGGCGATCAAGTATCAAAGATAGATGAACAATCCCCGGCCCGCGATCCCCGCCAGATCATGAGTTCCGCTTACGACTCCTCCGCCATCGAGGTACTCACCGGCCTCGAGCCCGTGCGCCGCCGCCCGGGCATGTACACCGACACCACGCGCCCGAACCACCTCGCGCAGGAGGTCATTGATAACTCGGTGGACGAGGCCATCGCCGGCTTCGCCAAGCGCATCGAGGTGGTGCTGCACAAGGACAACTCGCTCTCGGCCGCGGACGACGGTCGCGGCATGCCGGTGGACAAGCACAAGGGCGAAGGCGTCTCCGGGGTCGAGGTGATCCTCACCCGGCTGCACGCGGGCGGCAAGTTCTCCAACAAGAACTACACCTTCTCGGGCGGGCTGCACGGCGTGGGCGTGTCGGTGGTGAACGCGCTGTCGAAGAAGCTCGAGGTGAACGTCAGGCGCGGCGGCAAGGAATACAAGATGACCTTCGCCGACGGCCAGAAGACTTCCGAGCTCAAACCCATCGGCAAGGTGCCGGAGAAACAGACCGGCTCCACGGTGCGGTTCTGGCCGGACGAGAAGTTTTTCGACTCGATCAAATTCAACGTCCCGCGGCTCAAGCACGTGCTGCGCGCCAAGGCCGTGCTCTGCCCGGGGCTGCACATCACTTTCGCCGACGAGGCCGACAAGAAGAACAACGAGGAGTGGCATTACGAGGACGGCCTGAAGGATTATCTGCTCACGGAGCTCGGCAAACAGGAGCTGATTCCGGCCGATCCTTTCGTCGGCCGCTTCAAGGACAATGACGGCGAGCTCGACTGGGCCGTCGTCTGGGCGCCCGAGGCCGACGCGCCGATCATGGAGTCCTACGTCAACCTGATTCCCACGATCCAGGACGGCACGCACGTCAACGGCTTCCGCCAGGGGCTGACCGACGCGCTGCGCGAGTTCTGCGAGTTCCGCAACCTATTGCCGCGCGGGCTGAAGCTCGCGCCCGAGGACGTCTGGGGCCGCTCGTGCTATGTGCTCTCGCTCAAGATGCGCGACCCGCAGTTCTCGGGCCAGACCAAGGAGCGGCTCACCTCGCGCGACGCCGCGACCCTGGTGGGCGGCGTGACCAAGGACGCGTTCGCCCAGTGGCTGTCGCAGCACGTGGCCGACGCCGAACGCATCGCCAATCTCGCGATCGAGGACGCCCAGTTGCGGATGAAGACCGCGAAGCGGGTCGAGCGCAAGAAGGTCGGCCAGGGCCCGGCGTTGCCCGGCAAGCTCGCGGATTGCCTGGCGCAGGACCTCGCGCGCACGGAGCTGTTTCTGGTCGAGGGCGACTCCGCCGGCGGCTCGGCCAAGCAGGCGCGCGACAAGGAATTCCAGGCGATCATGCCGCTCAGAGGCAAGATTCTGAATACCTGGGAGGTGGACCCGGCGGAAGTTCTTGGCTCGCAGGAGGTGCACGACATCGCCGTGGCGCTCGGCGTGGACCCGGGCTCGAATAACATGGAAGGGCTGCGTTACGGCAAGGTCTGCATCCTCGCCGACGCCGATTCCGACGGCGCGCATATCGCCACGCTTCTGTGCGCGCTCTTTGTGCGGCACTTCAAGCAGCTCGTGGCCGCGGGCCACGTGCATGTCGCCATGCCGCCGCTCTATCGCATAGACGTCGGCCAGCAGGTGTACTACGCGCTCGACGACGACGAAAAGAAGCAGACCCTCGAGCGCATCGGTAAAGACAACCCGCGCGCCAAGCCCACCGTGACCCGCTTCAAGGGCCTGGGCGAGATGAATCCGGAGCAGTTGCGCGAGACCACCATGGACCCGAACACGCGCCGGCTGGTGCAGCTCGAGATCAGGACCGGCGACGCCACCAACCGCATCCTCGACATGCTGCTCGCCAAGAAGCGCGCCGCCGACCGCAAGGAGTGGCTGGAGAAGAACGGCAACAAGGCGGAAGTGATTTGATATGAGTTTTCGACGCAAAGGCGCAAAGGCGCAAAGTTAAACAGGTAGAGTTAAAACAAGGCGGGTTAAATTTTCCTGTTGCT
>MFSY01000041.1:6340-10014 GCA_001785175.1 Candidatus Muproteobacteria bacterium RIFCSPHIGHO2_01_FULL_65_16
TGCGTCTTTGCGCCTTTGCGTCAAATGATCATATGGTGAACCATGGCCAAGAAGACCACCGGTAGAGACAAAGGCTCGAAGAAGGCCGCGAAGCCCGCGCGCGGCAAGGGCGCGGCGATCGGGGCGCGTTCGCGTGCGGCGAGCATCGAGCGGCTGCCGATGGCCGTCTTCACCGAGAAGGCCTACCTCGATTATTCGATGTATGTGGTGCTGGATCGGGCGCTGCCGAGCCTCGCCGACGGCCTGAAGCCGGTGCAGCGGCGCATCATCTACGCCATGTCGGAGCTCGGGCTCTCGGCCGCCGCCAAGTACAAGAAATCCGCGCGCACCGTGGGCGACGTGCTCGGCAAGTTCCACCCGCACGGCGATTCCGCCTGCTACGAGGCCATGGTGCTCATGGCCCAGCCGTTTTCCTACCGCTATCCGCTGGTGGACGGCCAAGGCAACTGGGGCTCGCCGGACGATCCCAAGTCGTTCGCCGCCATGCGTTACACCGAGTCGCGCCTGACGCCGTTCGCGCAGGTGCTGCTGAGCGAGCTGGAGCAGGGCACGGTTGAGTGGGCGCCCAACTTCGACGGCACGCTCCAGGAGCCGCGGATGTTGCCCGCGCGCCTGCCGCACGTGCTGCTGAACGGCACCACCGGCATCGCCGTCGGCATGGCGACCGACATCCCGCCGCACAACGTGCGCGAGGTCGCGGCGGCGTGCGTGCGGCTGCTCGATAAGCCCGACTCGACGGTCGGCGAGCTGATGAAGCACATCCGTGGCCCGGACTATCCGACCGAGGCCGAGATCATAAGCCCCCGCGACGAGATCCGCGCGATCTACAACACCGGCACCGGCGCGATCCGCGCCCGCGCCAGGTGGGTGCGCGAGAACGGCGACATCGTCATCACGGCGCTGCCGCATCAGGTCTCGCCCGCGAAGGTGCTGGAGCAGATCGCGCAGCAGATGCAGCAGAAGAAGCTGCCGATGGTCGAGGACCTGCGCGATGAATCCGACCACGAGAACCCGACACGCCTCGTGATCACCCCGCGCTCGGGGCGGGTGGACGCCGTGGAGCTGATGGACCATCTGTTCGCGACCACCGATCTCGAGCGCAGCTACCGCGTGAATCTCAACATGATCGGCCTCGACGGCCGGCCGCGGGTGTTCAATCTCAAGGACCTGCTCGGCGCGTGGCTCAAGTTCCGCATCGAGACCGTGCGCCGCCGGCTCCAGCACCGGCTCGACAAGGTGCTCGCGCGGCTGCATATCCTCGACGGCCTGCTCATCGCCTACCTCAATCTCGACGAGGTGATCCGCATCATCCGCCGCGAGGACGAGCCCAAGCCGGTGCTCATGAAGCGCTTCAAGCTCAGCGAGGCCCAGGCCGAGGCGATCCTCGAGACCAAGCTGCGCCACCTCGCCAAGCTCGAGGAGATGAAGATCAAGGGCGAGCAGAAGGAGCTGTCCAAGGAACGCGAGGAGCTTGAGAAGATCCTGAAGTCGCCGCAGAAGCTGAAGGCCAAAGTGCGCGATGAGATCAGCGCCGACGCCGAGGAGTTCGGCGACGAGCGCCGAAGCCCACTCGTCGAGCGCGAGGCGGCGAAGGCGATTGACGTGACGCAACTGCTGCCCACCGAGCCGATCACCGTGGTGCTGTCGGAGAAGGGCTGGGTGCGCGCCGCCAAGGGCCACGAGATGGATCCGCGCACGCTCGAATACAAGACCGGCGATAAATTCCTTCAGGCGGCGCACGGCAAGAGCAATCAACTGACGGTGTTTCTCGACTCGACCGGCCGCAGCTATACGCTGCCGGCGCACAAGTTGCCCTCGGCGCGCGGCCACGGCGAGCCGCTTGCATCGAGCCTGAATCCTCCGCCCGGCGCCACCTGGTCGGGTGTCATGATGGGCGACCCGAACGATCTCTATCTGCTGGCGAGCGACGCCGGCTATGGCTTTGTCACCAAACTCGGCGAGCTCATCACCGACCGCCGCGCGGGCAAGGCCGTGCTCAAGGTGCCGAAGGGCGCCAAGGCCCTGCCGCCGCAGCGCGTGCTGGACTACAAGGACGACTGGCTCGCCGCAGCGACCACCACCGGAAATATCCTGGTGTGCGCGGTCGGCGACCTGCCGCAGATGCCGAAAGGCAAGGGCGACAAGATCATCACCATCCCCGGCAAGAAGGTGGCGAGCCGCGAGGAATACCTCGCCGGCGTCGCCGTGTTCAAGGAAGGGCGGCAGCTCCTGCTGCGCACCGGCAAGGGCGACTTGAAGCTCAGATCCGGCAACGATATTGATCAATACGTCAGCGAGCGGGCCTTACGCGGCTCGAAGTTGCCGAAGGGACACCGGGAAGTGAAGGAGATTGAGACGGTAGAGAAATAACCGAAACGCCGCCCTTTGGGCGGCGTTTTTCTTAGAGAAAGGGAATGAATATCACTGCCACCTCCAAGAACGGTACTACTATACGTCTTACGGACGAACGCTGGACGCACATCGCCGAGGAGCACGGCGAACTGGGCGGTATGCGCGCAGAGGTGCTTGAGACGATATCTAAGCCGGAGCGGATACTGGCTGGCGGGGAGGGTGAGCTGCTCGCTCTCAGGGAGGTGAAAACCGGCAAGTATCTGGTTGTTGTTTACCGGGAATTGGGGGATGATGGTTTTATTATCACGGCGTTCCTGACACGCCGGATTCGATCATTGGCGAAGAGGAAACAGCTATGGCCATAACCGATATCCAGGAATATCTGAAACTAATCCCAGCGGTGAACAAGACCCCGCAGCACACGCTGTGGCTCTCCTATGACGCGGAAGCCGATACCTTCTATGTGAACTTCAAGAAACCGAGCGTCGCCACAGACAGCGAGATGACGGACGATGACATAATCATTCGGTACGAGGGTGATGAGATAATCGGTTATACCGTTCTGCATGCGAGCAAGCGGTTGAAGAAAACGGCATAGTTTATGGAGAAGTGCGTTCGCCCGTCGGGCAGGGAGGCCTTCCGCGCGCTGAACGAGATATTTCCCCTAGCGTCCATTCACACGGAAACGCAGTCCGAAGTCGGATCTCGTCCCCCGGCTGCTTAAGCCAGAAAAGCCTCGCGTCGGAGTTCCTCGCCGGCAAGCGCCCGGCGACCTGGGCCCAGGCGAAGGCGCTTGGCAAGCGGTTCAACGTGGATCCCGTGCTTTTTATGGAAAGGTGAGAGGGTGGGTTGTCGACCCACCTTCGGCCACATCTACGGGGACCAGAAAAAACCTGAGCCATACGACGGAATGCGCTTCGCTATTCCGCCCTACGCGGGCAGAAGGTTATTCAGCATTTGTGCATATTGCTTAAATGGCTGTAGATTGTATGGTTATCAGAGCTACCAATAGGGGGCGTTCAAGGCATGAACGAGAACACATCACCTGAGCAGCCCGCGGCATTGGCCGCGCGCACGTCCAAACCCGATTTTGCTGAGATCGCTCGTCAAGTCCGAGACGAGGTGCTAGAACGGGGCAGATTAGCGAGCAGGGACATACAACTGATCTTTTCTCTTAACCCCGACGATTGGCCGGAACTCAGGAAAGAGGTGCTCAAACGGTACAAGAAAGATCTCGAACCTGCACGCGGGAAAGTCGGTGGGTTTGTCGCAAAGATTCATCATCGCAGGCAGATACCAGAGACTGAGCAGGAGGCTACTTA
>MFSY01000041.1:10071-10407 GCA_001785175.1 Candidatus Muproteobacteria bacterium RIFCSPHIGHO2_01_FULL_65_16
GGAAACCCACGCTAACGCTCTGCTTATAAAGCATGGCCGAGACCTGTTCGCTGATAAAGACGTTCGCATCGCAGTTGCCAAAGCGAGCGGTAAAGCCAACAAAATAAAGGTCAATGTTCCTGATGCATGGCATCCCGGCAAGGAAGCCGCCATCGAGTTTGTTCAGCAGTGCGGCTTCCCCCAAGAACTAACCGGCCTTCTCTCACCCGACAGGTTACCGGACTTCGAACGGCTGGAAGGGCCAGTAGTTTTGCCGGAGCTTCAGCCGTTTCAGAAGGAGCTGTATTCCCAGATTCGGGACCGCCTCGCAGCAAACTCAGCCAGGGCTATCGCTAG
>MFSY01000042.1:0-3097 GCA_001785175.1 Candidatus Muproteobacteria bacterium RIFCSPHIGHO2_01_FULL_65_16
TCGTGCATACGGGCGATGTCACGCTGCCGCTCGGAGGCGGCGTCGTGGCGCTGCCTTTCGCCGATTTGTAGCGCGCCCTTCCGCGCTGTGTGTCGCCCGATGGCGATCGCCGCGGTTGATAAACCTATTAAAGAGCAGTCTGACCGCCAGGATCGCCAAGTGGATGCACGACTTACGCCCCAAGACCGCGAGCCCTCGCCCGCGGGGTAGCGCGTTACTTGAGCCGCTTGAGCTGCCGGTTTACGGCGTCGAGATCGAACGCCTCTGGGTCGAAGTCCTCCCCGATCCACTCTGCCATCTCTTCGTGCTCTTCGTGCTTCGGGTCGCGCAGCACCTCGAGCAGGCGCGCGTAGCCCCAAGGTCCGCCGCAGTCGTCGGGCGGACAGGCGCGCTTGCCGTCGAGACAGGTCGGGTAGCGCTTGCCTGCCTCGGCCGCAAGAACCTTCTCGATCTTCATCTCGTGCTCCCAGCCATCGCCGAAATCGTATTCGTAGATCAGTTTCTTGCCGACAGCGACGATCTGGTCGAGGGGCACGGTGCGTTCGTTCTTGAACATGTCGGGAAATTCACGGCTGAGTGTGCCGTACTGCTCCATGCCCAGCCTGAAAGCATGCATGTGGCTGTCGGTCCAACCCATGACCGCTTGCAGAACGTTGTGCAGCTTGCCGAGCCTGATGTCGGCGGGAACCTCGATTCGCCGCCACACCGGCGGAGCCACATGCCGCAGCGTAACCTTGATTCGATAGACCGGCGTTTTGCTTTTGCTCACCGTGGTTTCTCCGTGTCGTTGTACCGTTGCGCCGCCGCGCGCAATCTCTCGGCCACTTGCGGGCGAAGCGGTGCCGACACGACGCCTCTTATGCCGGCATCGCGCGCAAGGACTGGCTCGCCCAGGGCGCCCGCCGCTTCGGCGCGATCGAGATCAATGCGAGCTTCCACCGCTTTCAGAGCCGCGAGACTTTCCACCGCTGGCTCGTCGCCACCCCGCGCGAGTTCCGCTTCGCCATCAAGGCCAACCGTTACCTCATGCACAATCGCAAGCTGCGCGCGCCGAGAAGTTCAGCGCCCGGCCGGGTACACGCGCCCGGCGAGCGCGCCGTAAAAACGCTCGCACAGCCGGCGCCGCACCTCCTGTTGCGACAACCCGGGCGGGAAGGAGGCGAGCGCCAGCGCGCGGGCGGTCTCGAACATGCTTGCGCCCATCGCGATCCGCTCGGCGCCGGTGAGTGCGCGGTAGCGTTCACGCAGGTAGCGCTCGACCTCCGGGGTGGTATCACGCATGCCGGCATTTCTCCAACAATTCCGCGACGCCGAGGCGCGCGGCCCACTCACGCAAATATTCATCATCCGCTCCCGAGGCGAGCAGGTTGCGCACGTCGCGCAGTTGCAGCTCCGAGGCCGAGTCCTTGGCCCAGATGAGTTTGGAGAGGATCAGGTCTTCTTTGCTTGCGATCCAGGCATGAAAGTCCGGCAACTCGACCGACCGACGGCGACCGAACTCGACCCGACGGTAGGCGTCGTCCTTGCGAACGATTATATCCACTTTTACCACGCTCTCGATATGAACCAGATTGAACATGCCCCTTGACCGAATCGCCTGTTCCAGGTCGGGCGGGACGTAGTAGTCGGGTTCGAACAGCGCCCGCAGCCGCGGTGCATCGGTGGGATCGAGCGCAACTACCAGATCTATGTCGCGCGTCATGCGCGGCTCGGCGTAATAGTTCATGGCCACCGATCCAGTCAGCATGTATTCGATGCCTCCCTTCTCCAGCCGTTCGCCGACATCCCGCAAGACCTCCAGCTCGGTCAGCATGGCCACGCCACGCGGAACACGGTGCCGTGCGCTCTCATTTCAGGCGCGATGCCGCTCTTCCACCGCTGGTGAAGGCCATGATCGCGTCGGTGGCCATGCGCTTGTTGCCCCTTCCTCGCATGAGCGCGATCAGCTTCTTTCCTCCTGCCGCCCGCGGTTTAGGCTCTTTCCAGCGCTTCTTCGGCATCGTTAATCTGTCTATTTTTTCAAAGTACAATGGCGGATTACCGGTTTTTATACGTTACGCCGTGCAAAATTGGAATAGTGTTGAGTAGCATATAGGTAAACAGGGATCGAATTACACCCCATGCCCATCCATAACGCCGACATCGCCGCTGTCTTCGAGGAGATCGCGGACCTGCTGGAGATCCAGGGCGAGAACCCGTTTCGCATCCGCGCCTACCGCAACGCCGCGCGCCAGATGGAGGCGATGGGCGTGCCGGCGGCGGACATGGTGGCCGGGGGCGAGGACCTGACCGAGCTGCCCGGCATCGGCGACGACCTGGCGGCGAAGATCGAGGAGATCGTCAAGACCGGAAAATGCAAGGCGCTGGAAAAACTGCGCGCCAAGCTGCCGCCCACCATCACCACCCTGCTCAAGCTTCCCGGCCTCGGCCCCAAGCGCGTCAAGGTGCTGTACGACAAGCTCGACATAAAGACCATCGCGCAGCTCAGGGCCGCGGTGCGCGCGGGGAAAATCCACGACCTGCCGGGTTTCGGCGAGAAGACCGAGGCCACGATCCGCGAGGCGCTGGAGCAGCACGCCGAGGCGGCGCGGCGCTTCAAGCTCGCCATCGCGGCGCAGTACGCCGAGCCGCTGAAAAAATATCTGGAGCAGGCCCCGGGCGTGCAGCAGGTGGTGCTCGCGGGCAGCTACCGCCGCTTCAAGGAGACCGTCGGCGACATTGACATCCTGGTCACGGCCACCGCCCCCGGGAAGGCCATGGACCGCTTCACCGCCTACGACGAAGTGAAAGACGTGCTCGCAAAGGGCGGGACGCGCGCGACGGTGATGCTCAAATCCGGCCTGCAGGTGGACGTGCGGGTGGTGGAGCAGGAGTGTTTCGGCGCGGCGCTCCAGTACTTCACCGGCTCCAAGGCGCACAACATCGAGATCCGGCGCCTGGCCCAGGAGCGCAAGCTCAAGATCAGCGAGTACGGCGTGTTCCGAGGCGAAAAGCGCATCGCCGGCGACACCGAGGAATCGGTCTACCGCACCGTCGGGCTGCCGTGGATCGCGCCCGAGCTGCGCGAGAACCGCGGCGAGATCGAGGCCGCGCGCGC
>MFSY01000042.1:3136-5705 GCA_001785175.1 Candidatus Muproteobacteria bacterium RIFCSPHIGHO2_01_FULL_65_16
GGGCGACCTGCACGCCCACACCAAGGCGACCGACGGCCACAACACCTTAAGGGAGATGGCCGAGGCGGCGAAGGCGTTCGGGCTCGAGTATCTCGCCATCACCGAGCACTCGCGCCGCCTCACCGTGGCGCGCGGCCTCGACCCGCAGCGGCTGCGCCGGCAGATCAACGAGATTGACCGGCTCAACGAGAAACTGGACGGCATCACGCTGCTCAAGGGCATCGAGGTGGACATACTCGAGGACGGCGCGCTCGACCTGCCGGACGAGGTGCTCTCCGAGCTCGACCTCGTCGTCGGCGCGGTGCACTCGAAGTTCAATCTCCCGCGCGCGAAGCAGACCGAGCGCATCCTGCGCGCCATGGACCACCCGCACTTCACCATCCTCGCCCATCCCAGCGGCCGGCTGCTGGACGCGCGCGCGCCCTACGACGTGGACATGCTCAAGATCATCCGCCAGGCGCGCGGCCGCGGCTGCTTCCTCGAGCTCAACGCCCACCCCGAGCGCCTCGACCTGCTGGACGTGCACTGCCAGATGGCCAAGGACGAGGGGGTGCTGGTGGCCGTCAGCACCGACGCCCACGGCGTGCAGGATTTCAATAACCTTATATACGGCGTGGGTCAGGCGCGCCGCGGCTGGTTGGGGAAGGAGGACGTGCTCAACACCCGGCCGCTCAAGCTGTTAATACCGTTGCTCAGGCGTACGATGTCGTAGGACATGCAGGGGAAATTTTATCCGCAGATTGCGCAGATTTACGCAGATTAACAAAGGACGCTCTGAACAGGTCATCCCAGCGAAAGCTGGGATCCAGGAAGTTTATGAATTTTCTGGATTCCGGCCCCGGCTTTCATCATGCCGGGGCAGGCCCCCGCCGGAATGACGAAGTGGTACTTAATCAGAGCTTCCTTAAGTTAGTGCCATTGGGCCCTCACCCCTTCCCCGCTCCCGCAGGGAGAGTGGTTTTAAAGTCCGTCTTCCGCTCTCGCGGGGAGGGGGATTTATTCAAGCCCTTCTCCCTGCGGGAGAAGGGTGGGGATGAGGGCTGCGTTGGTGCGCCGGGCGCACCGACGGCGTATGATTTCCCGAATAAACGCGGGTGGGTTGAACGGAACATGGCTGAACGCATCACGCTTCAATCCGGCGACGCGCTGATCGCCGTGGACGTGCAGAACGATTTCCTCCCCGGCGGCAGCCTCGCGGTGCCGAAGGGCGACGAGGTGGTGCCGCCGCTCAACCGCTATCTCGCCGCCTTCCACGCCGCGGGGCTGCCGATCTTCGCCACGCGCGACTGGCACCCCGCGAATCACTGCTCGTTCAAGGCCCAGGGCGGGCCGTGGCCGCCGCACTGCGTCGCCGAGACCGCCGGCGCGCGCTTCTCCGCGGACCTCGAGCTGCCGGCCGGGACGACGATCATCTCCAAGGCGACAACCCCCGCGAAGGACGCCTACTCCGGTTTTGAAGGCACCGACCTCGAAGCGCGGTTGCGCGCACAGGGCGTGCGGCGTCTGTTCATCGGCGGGCTCGCCACCGACTACTGCGTGCTCAACACCGTGAGGGACGCGCGCAAGAACGGCTTCGAGGTCTATCTGCTCACCGACGCGATCCGCGCCGTCAACGTGAAGCCCGACGACGGGCGCCGCGCCGAGGACGAGATGCGGCGCCTCGGGGCCAGGCCGCTGCAACGCGAGATGCTCGCCGCGTAAATGAAGCCCTACTCGCTCTGCTCGTTCGTCTTGTCCATTACCGAGAAGCCCTACTCGCTTCGCTCATTCGTCTTGTCATCTACTGAGTCGCCCTGCTCGCTCGTCCCGCCAAAATGATCAATCCCCTGTCATCGCCCCTGCTCACCGACCTGTATCAGCTCACCATGCTGCAGGCCTATTTCGAGCAGGGCATGAACGAGACGGCGGTGTTCGAGTTCTTCGTCCGCCGGCTGCCGCCGAACCGCGGCTTCCTGCTGGCGGCGGGCCTGGAACAGGCGCTCGCCTTCCTCGAGAACCTGCGCTTCACCGAGGAGGAGCTCGACTGGGTGCGGAAGAGCGGACGCTTCGACAAGAATTTCCCCGACGAGCTCGCCCGGCTGCGCTTCACCGGCGACGTGCACGCCATGCCCGAGGGCACGGTCTTTTTCGCCAACGAGCCGATCCTGCGCGTGACCGCCCCGATCCCGCAGGCGCAGCTGGTGGAGAGCCGGCTCATCAACATCCTGCACTACCAGACCCTGGTCGCGTCCAAGGCCGCGCGCTGCGTGCTGGTCGCGCCCGACAAGCTGCTGGTTGATTTCGGCCTGCGCCGCGCGCACGGCGCCGAGGCCGGCATGTTCGCCGCGCGCGCGAGCCACCTCGCCGGGTTCAGCGGCACCTCGAACGTGCTCGCCGGCGCCGAGTACGGCATCCCGGCGTACGGCACCATGGCCCATTCGTTCGTCCAGGCGCACGCCGGCGAGGAAGAGGCGTTCGAGCACTTCGCGCGGGCGCAGCCGGAAAACGTGACGCTCCTGATAGACACCTACGACACCGAGGCCGCGGCGCAGAAGGTCGTGCGGCTCGCGCCGCGCCTCGCGCGGCAGGG
>MFSY01000042.1:5776-6066 GCA_001785175.1 Candidatus Muproteobacteria bacterium RIFCSPHIGHO2_01_FULL_65_16
TGGACGACGGCGGGCTCGGGGAGGTGCGCATCTTCTCCAGCGGCAATCTCGATGAATACATCGTGCGCGACCTGCTCGCGCGCGGCGCGCCGATTGACGGTTTCGGCGTCGGCACGCACATGGGCACCTCGAACGACGCGCCCTACCTCGACTGCGCCTACAAGCTCGAGGAATACGCCGGCAGCGCGCGGCGCAAGCGCTCGGAGGGCAAGGCCACCTGGCCCGGACGCAAGCAGGTCTTCCGCGAGCACGACGCGAGCGGCGTCATGACGGGCGACGTCCTGACCGTC
>MFSY01000042.1:6088-10008 GCA_001785175.1 Candidatus Muproteobacteria bacterium RIFCSPHIGHO2_01_FULL_65_16
CGGGGCTGATCCGCCAGGTGATGCGCGGTGGCCGGCGCCTGGCCGCGCCCGAAACACTCGCGGACATCCGCCGGCGCGCGGCGCAGGAGCTGGCGCGGCTGCCCGCGCACCTGCGCGCGCTGTCGGAGGAAGAGCCGCCCTACCCCGTCGCCATCGCCCCCGCGCTCGAGCGCTTGGCCGTGGAGGTGGACGAACAAACGACACGTTAAAAGTGAATAGTGAAAAGTGTAAAGTGAAGAGCCCCACCCCATTCGCTTCGAACTTTACACTTTTCACTTTGCACTTTTCACTGACCTTATGAACCGCGATCATTTCACCGCCGACATCTCGCGCCACGTCTGGGACACGAAGTACCGGTTCCGCGACGGCGACGTGCTCCACGACCGCGGCATCGAGGACACCTGGCGCCGCGTGGCGCGCGCGCTCGCGGCCGTGGAGAAATCCGATCCGGCGGGGTGGGAGGGTCGCTTCTACGCGGCGCTCGAGGATTTCAAATTCCTCCCCGGCGGTCGCATCCAGGCGGGCGCCGGCACGGCGCGGCGGGTGACGCTGTTCAACTGCTTCGTCATGGGTGTCATCGAGGATTCGATGGACGGCATCTTCGACGGCCTCAAGGAGGGCGCGCTCACGATGCAGCAGGGCGGCGGCGTGGGCTACGACTTCTCCTCCCTGCGTCCCCAGGGCCTGCCGGCGAAGGGCGTGGGCACCATCGCCTCCGGACCGGTGTCGTTCATGCAGATCTGGGACGCGATGTGCGCCACGCTGCTGTCCATGGGCGCGCGCCGCGGCGCGATGATGGCGACGCTGCGCTGCGACCATCCCGACATCGAGGCGTTCATCGCCGCCAAGCACGAGCGCGAACGGCTGCGGCACTTCAACCTGTCGGTGCTGGTCAGCGACGCCTTCATGGACGCCGTGCGCCGCGATCAGGAGTGGCCGCTGGTGTTTCCCGCCGACGAGGGCGCGGCGCCGGTGGGCGAGACCGTGCAGCGCCCGTGGACGGGCCGGCCCGGGCCGGTGGCGTGCCGCGTCTACAAGAAACTGCGGGCGCGCGCGCTGTGGGAGCAGCTCATGCGCGCGACCTACGAGTACGCCGAGCCCGGCGTGCTCTTCATAGACCGCATCAACCGCATGAACAATCTCTGGTACCGCGAATACATCAGCTCAAGCAACCCCTGCGGCGAAATTCCGTTGCCTCCCTATGGGGCCTGCGATCTGGGCTCGATCAATCTCACCGCCTTTGTACACGATCCGTTCACGGACAAGGCGCGGCTCGATCTCGACGACGTCGCCGAAACCGCGAAGACCGCCGTGCGCATGATGGACAACGTCATTGACGCCTCGCAGTTCCCGCTCGAGAAACAGGTGGCGCAGGCGCGCGGCTCGCGCCGCATCGGGCTCGGCCTGACCGGGCTCGCCGACGCGCTCATAATGCTCGGCCTGCACTACGGCGAGGAGCCGGCGCGCGCGCTGGCGGCGCGGATCATGCAGGCGATCCTCCACGCCGCCTACCGGACCTCGATCGCGCTCGCGCGCGAGAAGGGAGCGTTCCCGTTCTTCGACAAGGAGAAATATCCGCGGGGCGAGTTCATCCGCTCGCTCCCGCGGGACATCCGCGACGGCATCGCGCAATACGGCGTCCGCAACAGCCACCTCACCGCGATCGCGCCCACGGGTACGATCAGCCTGCTGGCGAACAATATCTCGAGCGGGCTGGAGCCGGTGTACGATTTCCGCTACTCGCGTCGGGTGCTGGAGCGCAGCGGCGCCTATTCCGAATACGAGCTGACGGACTACGCCTTCCGGCTGTGGCGCGAGCTGCACGGCGACAGGCCCCCGCCGCGGACCTTCGTCAACGCCCACACGCTCGCGCCGGAGGAGCATCTCGCCATGCAGGCGGCGCTGCAACCGTTCGTGGACAATTCCATCTCCAAGACCATCAACGTGCCGCTGGATTACGCCTTCGAACGCTTCCAGGACATTTATGAACGCGCCTACGACCAGGGGCTCAAGGGCTGCACCACGTTCCGGCCCAATCCGGTCACCGGCGCCGTGCTCACGGGCGTGGAGGAAGGCGTGGCCGCGCCGCACTGCTGCAGCGTCGAGCGCGAGGCGGATTGATAAACTTGAGCTACAAGCTGCAAGCAGCAAGCTGCCAGCTTCAAACTGCAAGCCATAGGCTATAAGCTTCGTATTCTGTTTTATCTGCGCCAATCTGCGTAATCTGCGGATAACCGCCTTTTTTGGGTTTATTTATATGACGACAAAACGCAAAATCTTCGTTCTCGACACCAACGTCCTGATCCACGACCCGACCGCGATCCTGCGCTTCCACGAGCACGACGTCTACCTCCCCATCGTCGTGCTCGAGGAACTCGACAAGGCCAAGGTCGGCATGTCCGAGGTCGCGCGCAACGTGCGCCAGGTGAGCCGGTTCCTGGACGAGCTGGTGGAAAAGGCCGAGGGCGACATCAGCCGCGGCGTGCGGCTGCCGTCGCACGCGCCGGAGCTGGATACGGGGCGCCTGCACTTTCACATGGAGGCGGTGCGCAGCCGCCTGCCCGACGGCATGGCGGCCGGCACCCCCGACAACACCCTCCTCGGCGTCACGCTCGACCTCGGCAAGAGCCACCCCGACCGCGACGTCATCCTGGTCTCGAAGGACATCAACCTGCGCATCAAGGCCCACGCGCTCGGCATCCGCGCCGAAGATTACGCGAGCGATCACGTGCTCGACGACGCCAACCTGCTGTACGCCGGCATGAGCAAGCTGGAGGCCGACTTCTGGGACCGGCACGGCCGGGAGATGGAGTCGTGGAAGGAGGATGGCCGCACCTTCTACCGCATGACCGGCCCCAAGGCGCGCGGCTGGTGCGCGAACCAGTTCCTGTACACCGAGGACAAGCAAGCGTTCGAGGCCATCGTGCGCCGCGTCGAGGGCGACACCGCCGTCATCGAGGTCGTCAGGGATTACACCACGGAACACAACAAGATATGGGGCATCGCCGCGCGCAACCGGGAACAGAACTTCGCGCTCAATCTACTCATGGACCCGGAAGTGGATTTCGTCACGCTCCTCGGCCAGGCCGGCACCGGCAAGACGCTGCTGACGCTCGCCGCGGCGCTGACCCAGACCCTGGAGACGCGGCGCTACAGCGAGATCATCATGACGCGCATGACCGTGCCGGTGGGCGAGGACATCGGCTTCCTCCCCGGCACCGAGGAGGAAAAGATGGGACCGTGGATGGGCGCGCTCGAGGACAACCTCGACGTGCTGCACGAGACCGGCACCCAGGAACACGGGGCCTGGGGACGCGCCGCCACCCACGATTTCCTGCGCAACCGCATCCGCATCAAGTCGCTCAACTTCATGCGCGGCCGGACGTTCCTGAAGAAATTCCTCATCGTGGACGAGGCCCAGAACCTGAGCCCGCACCAGATCAAGACCCTGATCACGCGCGCCGGCCCCGGCAGCAAGATCGCGTGCCTCGGCAACATCGCCCAGATAGACACGCCCTATCTGACGGAGACCACCTCCGGCCTGACCTACGTGGTGGATCGCTTCAAGCAGTGGGACCACAGCGGGCACATCACGCTCCAGCGCGGCGAGCGCTCGCGGCTGGCGGATTACGCGTCGGAAACTCTTTGAACATAAAAACGGCGATTGTATCCGCAGATTACGCAGATTTCCGCAGATTTTAAGAATGATTATTACTGATCCGGTCGTCAAATAGTGCATGTCGCTTCTCTCCCTCATCCCCATCCGATCGAAATGGTGACTCTCACCAACTTCCCCTCTCCCTCCGGGAGAGCAACCGTGTTCGAAGTCAAGCAATCTTAGGGTCCCAGGCGGCATTGTTTTTCAACATGGCGTTCATGATGGTTAACAGCTTTCTCATGCAGGCAACGATGACGACCTT
>MFSY01000043.1:0-3400 GCA_001785175.1 Candidatus Muproteobacteria bacterium RIFCSPHIGHO2_01_FULL_65_16
GTCTTGCATACACTTGGCGCTCTGTCTTGCATACACTTGGCGCTCTTGGCGTCTTGGCGGTTAGACTGCTTTTCCTAGGTTTAACGGTCTGTGGCTTGAAAATTTTTAGACCTTGTCATTTCCTCTTGTGATTACGATTCGGCCAGATGCGTGGTCAACGAGGAGAAGACCGGTCATTAAAAAAGCAGGTTCAGAAGACGGTGCATCAATAAAATCGCGTATCTTTCGGTTTAGATTTAAATTATGGCGCATATGGACCGAGGGAGAAAAATAGGGTTTATACTGTGGCGGTAGATTAAAGATTTCGATCTCCTGCTTTCCCGGCAAGACAATCCCCACCGATGATTTATTCTGACAATTCCGGCGCCGACAAGCATCTTCGCGCCCGACTTGCCCGGCATCTGCCGGGCCGACCGTGGCAGCTCGTTCTGGTCGCCGCGTTCGGCCTCGCCGCCGCCGCCGTGGTCCTGCTCGCCCTCGTCGCCCTGATCCTGACGCCGACGCTCCCGTCCATTGACGAGTTGGCCGAGGGCCGGCTCAAGGTGCCGATGCGCGTCTATACCGCCGACGGCCAGCTGATAGCCGAGTTCGGCGAGGAAAAGCGCATACCCGTAAAGATTGACGACGTCCCCGAACGCTTGATCCAGGCGATGCTCGCCGCCGAGGATCATTCGTTCTATCAGCATCACGGCGTGGACTTCCTCGGTATCCTGCGCGCGACCTGGTACAACTTCCGCACCAAGAGCGCCGGCCAGGGCGCCAGCACCATAACCATGCAGGTGGCGCGGAATTTCTTTCTGAGTCCGGAAAAAACCTACACCAGAAAGATCAAGGAAATCCTGCTGGCGTTCAAGATCGAGCGCGAGCTCGACAAAAAGGAGATTCTCGAGCTTTATGTGAACAAGATCTTTCTCGGGCACCGCGCCTACGGGTTCGCGGCCGCGGCCCAGATCTATTACGGCAAGGGTCTGCACGAGCTGACGCTGCCGGAGATGGCCATGCTCGCCGCCCTGCCCAAGGCGCCCTCGCGCGACAACCCGCTGAGCAATCCGGAGAGCGCGCTGGAGCGGCGCAATTACGTGCTGCAGCACATGCTCAATCTGGGATTCGTTGACGAGAGCACCATCAAGGAGGCACTGGCCGCGCCGCTGACCGCGAGCAAGCACGCGGTCAAATACGATGTCGACGCGCCGCACGTCGCCGAGATGGTGCGGCAATACATGTTCGAGGCCTACGACGAAAAGACCTACGGCGAGGGCTTTCACGTCTATACTACCATCAGCGCCAGACACCAGCAGGCGGCGAACCGCGCGCTGCGCAGGGGCCTGCTCGAATACGAGCGCCGGCATGGCTACCGTGGGCCGGCGGGGCGCATCCGGCTGCGCGGCGAGCTGGACAAGGGTCAGTTGGATGAGACGCTGAAGGACTATCGCGTGACCGGGGACCTGCTCCCCGGCGTCGTGCTCAAGGCGGAGGATAAAACCGCCGCGGTCTACACCCAGGACGGCGACATCATCGAGCTGGGGTGGGACGGCCTGTCCTGGGCCCGGGCCTATATTGACGAAAACACCATCGGGCCGGCGCCCAGGAGGGCCGCGGACGTCGTGCGCCCGGGCGACATCATCTACCTGGAGGCGGCCGGCGAGGCCGATGCGTCCGGGAAGACCGTGAATTTCTGGCGCCTGGCGCACATACCGCAAGTCGCCGGCGCGCTGGTGGCGCTGAACCCCGAGGACGGCGCCGTTCTGGCGCTCACCGGCGGGTTTGATTTCTACCAGAGCAGCTTCAACCGCGTCACCCAGGCCGAGCGCCAGCCCGGCTCGAGCTTCAAGCCCTTCATATTCACCGCCGCCCTGGAGCAGGGGTTCACCGCGGCGAGCACCGTGAGCGGCGCCCCGATCGTGATCGAGGACGCCACGCTCGAGGACGAGTGGCGCCCAGAGGACTACAGCAAAAAATTCTACGGCCCCACGCGCCTGCGCAAGGCGCTCGCGCTCTCGCTCAACCTCGTCGCCGTGCGGCTGCTGCGCGCCACGGGCGCCTCGTACGCCGCCGATTACATGGAACGCTTCGGCTTCGACCCCGGCAAGCTGCCGCACAACCTGTCGCTGGCGCTGGGCACGGCCTCGATCACGCCCATGCAGATGGTGTCCGCGTTCGCGGTCTTCGCCAACGGCGGATTCCGCGTCCAGCCCTATTTCATCGCGCGCGTGGAGGACGCCGGGCACAATATTCTGGAGCAGGCTGATCCCGCGGTGGTCTGCCGCAAGTGTCCGGCGCCGCCCGCGCCGCAGAGTCCCGCGCCGCCGGCGCCGGAGCGCGGAAAGATCGCCGCCGCGGAAAAGGACAAGAATGCCGCCCCGCCGGCCGCGCCCCGCGTGCTCAGCCCGGAGATCAGCTTCATCATGACCAGCATGATGCAGGACGTCATCCGCGCCGGGACCGGGCAGGCGGCGCTCGCCCTCGGGCGCAGGGACCTGGCGGGCAAGACCGGCACCACCAACGAATACCGCGACGCCTGGTTCTCCGGCTTCAACTCGGGTCTGGTGGCCACGTCCTGGATCGGCTTCGATCAGCCGGCCTCGCTCGGGCGCGCGGAGACCGGCGGGCGCGCGGCGTTGCCGATCTGGATTGACTACATGCGCGTCGCCCTGGAGGGCGCGCCGGACAAGCCGCCGACGCCGCCGGCGGACGTGGTCAAGATCCACGTCAACAGCGAGACCGGCAAACCGACCGATGCCCGCGATCCCGAGGCGATCGAGGAATATTTCGTCAAGGGCACGGAGACCGCGACCGGCGCGCCCACGGCCGAACAGGAGGCGCCGGACAGTGCGACGCCGGAGCAGGCGCCGGAGAATGCGCGCGAGCGGCTTTTCTGATGGGTGCAAGTGACCGTGGCGGCAGGCGCGCGAAACACCAGGGCGGCGGTCCCGACCTGGACCGCCGCCATATCTGCGCCGAGGCGGCGCGCATCATGGCCGAGGAGGGCGTGGGCGATTTCCACGCGGCCAAACGCAAGGCGGCGGAGCGCCTGAACCTGCCGGCCGGCAAAAACCTGCCGGCCAACCACGAGGTGGAATCCGCACTGCAACAGTATCTGCGGCTGTTCCATGCCGGGCGTCTCGCCCGTCACGGGCGCCATTTGCGGGAGATCGCGGTCAAGGCCATGCGTTTCCTGGAGCGCTTCGATCCACGCCTGGTCGGCGTGGTTTTGAGCGGGATCATCACCGAGGCCTCCGAGGTGCAGCTGCACGTCACGGCGGATGCCCTGGAGGAAGTCCATTTTTTTCTGCAGGAGCACCACATACCCTTCGACCAGACGGAGCGCCGGTTGCGTTTCGGCGGCGAACGGCTCGAGGCGCTGCCGGCCTATCGCTTCGTGGCGGACGGCGCCGTCGTC
>MFSY01000043.1:3577-9922 GCA_001785175.1 Candidatus Muproteobacteria bacterium RIFCSPHIGHO2_01_FULL_65_16
AGCTTCAATCACTCCGCGCCTCTGCGCCTCCGCGGTGAACTCGGTGTTCGGTCAGCAGGGCGGTCTTAATCCGAAACGCGGTTGCGGCCCAGTTTCTTGGCGCGATAGAGGGCCGCGTCGGACGCCTCGATCAGCGCCTCCAGCGTTTCGAACGGCCGCATCTGCGCCACGCCGAGCGAGATCGTGACCGACGGCAGGATGCTCTGGTCGGACATGACAATCACGGCCTCGCTCACCGCCTGGCGGATGCGCTCGGCCGCGATGTGGGCGCCCTTGATATCGGTGTCGGGAAGCATGACGGCGAATTCCTCGCCGCCGTAACGCCCCACCATGTCGGTCGGGCGCACAATGTTGAGCATGGTCTGCGCCACCGCATACAGCGCGTGGTCGCCGGCGATGTGGCCGAACTCGTCATTGAATGTCTTGAAGTGATCCACATCCACCATGATGACGGACAGCGGCTTCTGGTTCATCGAGCTGCGCGTCACCTGGCGTTTCAACAGATTCATCAGCCAGCGGCGGTTGTAGAGGCCGGTGAGCTCGTCCGTGGCGGCGTGGCGTTTGTACAACTGCTGCAGCCGCTTGCTTTCGGAGACGGCGGAATTGTTGTTGCGCAGCCGCTGCGCCAGACTTACGAGCATGTTGCAGGCCACGACGTGGGAGGCATGGATCAGCGACCAGAAGATTTCCTGGTCAATGACCAGCAGCCGCGACGTGGTATCGGCGATGACGAACGCCGCGGTCGGCTTCTGATCAATCACGGACAGCTCGCCGACGCTTTCCCCGGCATCCACGATGCCGATCGGCTGGTTGTCCGGCGCGTCCAGGTGGATCCGCAGGCGGCCCTCGAGCACCGCGTACAGCGCGCGGTTTGTCTGTCCCGGGGCGAGCAATATCGCGCCGGCCTCCAGTTCGCGTATGGGGCAGGCGTGCAGCAGGCCCTCGACCGCCTCGCGGCTGGCGTTGGCGAACAGCCGCAGGCGCACGATGTCTTCGCCGCTGATGGTGTCCCTTCGCGTCGTTCCAGCGTTCACGCTCATGGCCTTCCGCCCGCCTGATTTTGCCGCTCCGCCGGGGAGCATCGTCTCATCCCCCTTGGCTTTGCCGGCGCCTGAATCCGTATTTTTTGGCATACGTCATATGGTAGCAAAAGCGGTGCCAGTCGCCGGGTCAGCCGGGCCCTTCTTATGTGTATGAAAAGGCGCGGTTTTATTCAGGAGGATTACTGTAAGAAGACCGTCCAGTTCCGCCCCGGGGTCGTTGGGCGCGCATGCCCGCGGCGCGCGGGTGACGGTCGGCGTCACGACAACGCCGCTGCCGGAGGCCGTGCGGGCGGGGATTATTTTTGCAGCTCGGCGATCAGCCGCTGGGCCTCGGGGACCAGAGGATGCTTCGGGTTGTCCTTGATGAAGCCGTTGAGCGCCGCGAGGCCCTTGTCCTTCTGGCCGCTCGCGCCGTGGGACAGGCCGGCGCCGAACTGGGCGTTGGGCTTCAGGGTGCTCTTGGGATAGGCCTTGAGAAAATCATCGAACGCCTTCGCCGACTGCGGCAGGTCGCCCGCGTCGGCCAGCTCTTGCGCCTTGTTGAAGGCGTCCACTTCCTGGGCGTAGGCCGGGTCGTTCGCACGGTCGCCCTTCCAGTAGGGCTTGAGTTGGCTGGCGGTGCTTTCCGCCCCGCGTACGCCCGCCACCTGGGTGGTGCGGCCGGCGTCCGTGGTGCTGAGCCTGGGCCCGTAGGAGCGCAGCTTCGCCCACATCTCTTCCATTAGTCGCTTGAACGGGCTCTCGCCCTCCACCTTCTGCACCACGGCGCCCGGCGCGCGCGCCTTGTCGGCCGTGCGTTCGGCGTCCGCGGCCAGGGCGGACAGGGGGAAGAGCATGAACAGCGCGATGAGTGAAATTGGTTTCATGGGATCACCTCAGCTTCCAAGCAGATTCTTCAGTGATTTGTACTGGTTTTCGAGGTCGCGGTTCAACGTGACCGCCTCGTTGAAACTTTCCACGGCCTCCTTGATTTTGCCCTGGCGGTAATAGGCCAGCGCCATGTTGAGCTTGATGCCGCCGTCGGTCGGGTCGAGCTGGCCGGCGTAGCGGTACGCCTCCAGGGCGCGGTCGTAGTCATTCAAATTATAGTAGATATTACCGCGGCTGTTGTGCGCCGCGCTGTTGGTGGGCTCGGCCTCCAGAATCTGGTCCAGCTCCTTGAGCGCCAGGTCGTGCAGGCCGTTCTTGGCGTACAGGATGGCGATCTGGATCCGTGCCTCCTGGTCGGCGGGGCTGTTCTGCGCCATGGCGCGGTAGGGGCGCACCAGGCGGTCGAGGCTCTTGGTCAGCAGGATCGAGCGCTCGCGCTCGATGCGCGCCCGCACCCGCTCGGTCGCGGGCGGCTCGAGTGTGAAATTCGCCGGGGCGAGCGTCACCGGCATGTGGCGCGCCCAGGCGTCCTTGACCGGAAGCAGCTTGAGCCGCCCGGTGGTCTCGGCCTCGCGGTATTTCTTCGCCCCCTCGGTCCAGGCCTCGGAAAACGAGGTCGCGATCATGGTCGCCTCAAGCGGGACCCACACCTCGCCGTTCCGCAGCACCAGCAGGTCGTTCTGCAGGCTGATGAGATCGCGGTTCTTCGCCGGCAGCCCGGTATTGAACATGAGGAACAAATGGCCCGGGATATCCACCAGCGCGGTCTCGAGGCCGAGATTCTCCAGGGCCGCGCTCAGCAGCACCGACAGATCGTCGCAGTCGCCGGTCTTGAGGCGCAGGGTCTCGCGCGGAAACTGCACGTAGTCCACCTGATCCGCGCCCAGACGCGAGTAGGGGGTGTTTGGGTCCACCAGGTAACGGATCCCGTGCGCCGACATGAGGTCGAACATGATCATGGCGGTCACTAGGTTGCGGTTGAGCGCCGTCTCCTCCTGCGGAAACTGGCCGACGCCCTGGCGCACGAAATCCTTGAGCGTCTCGTCCTTGGGCGTGATGAAGGAGCCCACCAGCAGCGGGCTGCTCCACAGGATCGCGTTCTTGCCGTAGATGGTCATGGGGCGGGTGATCTCGACCGTGTCCTGGCGGCCGTCCTGGAAGTAGGCGAGCTTCACCTCCACCTGCACGCCCGTGTCCTCGTCAATGCCGAGGATCTTGTTGTTGAAGACGGCGGTCAGCGGCACCTCCAGCGTCGTGCCCGCCTTGAGCGCCGGCAGATCCATGGTGCCGGGGAAGTCCATGTAGCCCTTGATGTGGAACGACAGCTTGAGGCCGCTGTATTCCGCGGGGCCGACGTTCTTGAGCTTGACCGAGCCGAGCGGCTCGGTGGCGTATTGTTTGTACGCGGCGGAGAACACGCGCTTGAGCTTGAGGTCCTGGAGCACGATGCGCGGGGCGGTCTGCTTGAACTCGAGCGATTTCTTCTTTTCCGCGTAGGCCGCGTTCAGCTGCATGGTGTTTTCCTGCGACGGATTCAGCTCCGCCGCCCGGGCGAGCGCCCTGATCGCCTGGTCGAACAGGCGCCGCTCCAGGTACATCGCCCCCAGCAGCTCGTGCGGGCGCGAATTCGTGGGGCCGAGCAGCGCGGCCTTCTCGAGGTGCGGCTGCGCCTGGTCATAGGCGTTGGTTTCGAGGTACACCGTCCCGAGCTTCAGCTGCGCCTCGGCGGAGGCGGGCCTGAGCTTGAGCAGCCGGGTGAGATGACCGATCGCCTCGCCGTGTTTTCCCTGGCGGTGCGCGATGTCGGCCAGCAGCAGGATCGGATCGGTCTGTTTGGGCGCGAGCTTGGCCGCCTCGCCCGCCTGGAGCGAGGCGTCCTTGAGCCGGTCGGACGCGGCGAGCGCGAGCGCGAACGCATACCGTGCCTCGTAATGGCCCGGCCGCAGGGCCACGGCGCGCTCGAAGAGCGGCGCGGCGTCGGCGTGCCGGCCGTCGTCCTGGAGCAGCCGCGCCAGACGGTGGTTGGCGTCGAACGAATCCGGATCGGCCTTGGTCGCCTGGCGCAGGGCGTCAATGGTGCCGGACGGATTTTTCAGCGCCGTCTGGGCGTCGGCCAGCGCGATCCAGATGGAGACGTTGGCGGGGTCCTTCGCGCCGGCGCGGGTCAGGGCGAGCGCCGCGTCCTGGTATTGTTTCTTGGCGAGCGCGATCACGCCGAGCAGATACTGTCCGGCCGCCTCCTGCTCCGGGCTGCCGGACATGGAGATGGCGATGGAGTGGGCCTTGTCATGGTTCTTGAGGGCGATGTGGCTCTGCGCCGCCCCGAGGCGCGCGCCGGCGTTCAGGTCGTCGAGCGCGAGCGCCTTCTCGAAGCGCTCGATCGCCTCCTTGTGCATGTTGAGCGCCTGGTAGGCGAGCCCGCTCTGTACCCAGCTGGCGGCGCTGGCCGGCGCCAGCCGCACGGCCTTGTCGAACTCCGCGAGCCCTCTCTGGACCGCCCCGAGCCTGACATAGGCCTGGCCGAGCAGGAAATGCGTTTCCTCGCCGGTCTTTCCCTGCTTCACGGCCTTTTCCAGGCAGTCCACCGCGCCGACGGCGTCGTTGAGCAGCAGGTTCAGCCGGCCGCACAGCACCAGCGACTGCGCGTCGCCGCGGCGCTCGGCGCGGGCCTTGTCCAGCAGCGCGCGCGCCGGCAGCAGCTGCCGGCCGCGCAGCAGCGCCTCGACCTGCAGGTTCACCGCCACGGCCTCGAAGCCGGTGATCTTGGCCAAGTCCTGGGCGAGCGCCAGGGTTTCGTCCACCCGCCCCTGCTCCAGGCGGCTGCGCCCGAGATATTCCAGCGCGTGGCCGTTGTTCGGGGTCTCCTGCTGGGCCTGGGCGAGGATCTCGGCGGCCTCGGCGTAGCGCTGCTCCTGGAACCGGCGGTAGCCGGCGAGGAAGCGGTCGAGGCGCTCGAGCGACGGCGCCCCTTCCACGTCGTTATTGCTGACGGCGCCCACGCGGTAGAACAGATAGTCCTTCCCCGGCGCGGGCGTGAGGGCGGCCGTGTTTTGTTTGGTCTCGAGCAACAGTTCGTAGGGGCCCTTGGCTTCGCGCGCGCCGTAGACCCGGTAGCGCTCGATGAAGCTGCCCGGCGCCTTGCCCCAGCGCAGGGCGGTCTGCTGCGGCCCGCCGTGCACGATCAGCCCGCCCACCTGCGCCGGCACTTGCAGGTAGTTATAGGTCTGCAGGCGCCGGCGCCCGCTGTCGTAGACGGCGAGCGCGGCCTTTTCCGACTCGAGCAGCGTGAGGGTCGCGGCCCTGGTCATGCCCACGCCGCGCTCGAGCTGCGCGCCGAAGGCGAACAGCAGGCGCGGGCCGCTGTAGATGCGCACGCTGTTGTCGTTGACGGCGGTGGCGGCGAGCACATACAGATTGTCGTCCTGGTCCAGGGCCAGGCCGTGGATCTGCCGGAAGCGGTGCGGCGCGGACTCGCCCTCGCCGAGCTCGTAGAGCAACTGGCGCTCGGGCGAGAACACGCGGATCCGGTTGGCGCCGTTGTCGGCGACGTAGAGGTTGTTCTGCGAGTCGAGCGCGAGCGCCACCGGCTGCTTCAGCACCGCGCGTTCCTTGGTGTTGGCGATCTTGGCGAGATAGACGCCGTCGCGCGAGAAGATCTGGATCCGGGAGTTGCCGGTGTCGGCGACATAGATGCGGTCGCCGAGGCAGATCCCGCCGGGGGCGTCGAATTCGCCGTCGCGTACGCCGCTGCGGCCGATGACGAATTGCGGCTTGGCGTCGTGGCCGAGAAGCCGCACCCGGTCCCCGTCCACGATGGCGACGGTTTTTTCATCCACCGCGGCGAGGCGCGGCTCGTCATAGGGTCCGCCGAAGGTCTCGGCCTTGCCGTCCGCGCCGACGCGCAGGACCGTTTTTTTTCCGCGCTGCAGGCAGAGCATGGCGCCGCCGGGCAGGGGATAAGCGGTGTCGCACGCGGGCGCGTTCTCGCCGGCGGCGATGGCGGGACCGCGCGCGACCAGCGGCAGTTTCGGCCCGTCCGCCGCCGGCGCCGCGACCGGCGGCAATTGGTAGATCTCGATCTTGAGGTTCCCGCTGTCGCCGACCACCAGCCGGCGCTCGGCGGTGACGGTCATCGCCGTGATCTCGGCGAACTGGCCGCGGCCCGCGCCCTTGCTGCCGAACGCCAGGGCTGGCTTCGCGTTTTTCCAGTCGAGCTGCAGGATCTTGCCGTTGTTGCGGTCGGCGGCGTACAGCTGTCCCTGGGCGTCAACGGCGATGGCGCTGAAGCGCGGGGTGCGCTCGGCGTAGCCCTTGAACTGCTCGGGCGTCAGGCGCTGGAGAAACTCCCCGACATGGCTGTATATCGAGATCCGCCCGCCCTCCTTGTCTTCGAGCACGTACACGCGTTCCTCGGCGTCCACCGCCACCTGGA
>MFSY01000043.1:10028-13085 GCA_001785175.1 Candidatus Muproteobacteria bacterium RIFCSPHIGHO2_01_FULL_65_16
GTACAGCCGCCCGCGCGCGGAAACGGCGAGGCCCGCGGGACCGTCGAGCCGGCCCTCGTTGCTCCCCGGCTCGCCGATCAGGTAACGCGCATGGCGCTCCCGGTCGAGGGCGGCGATCACGTCGTCGCCGCTGTTGGCGATGGCGAGCGTGCCGTCGTCCAGGCGCGCGATGCCCGCGAGCTTGCCGGAGCGGAACACCTGCTCCTTGCCCGCGAGGCGGTGCGCCTGCTGCGCGGACGGCGTGAACACGACGAGCGCGCCGGACGCGGTGTCGGTGACATAGAGCGTCCCGTCCGGGTCGAGGTGGACGCCGCCGATCTCCGCGAATAATTTTTTGCTCCGCTCGCCGGCGGTGTAGGTCTGTAAGAGCTGGATGTCGCCCTCGGCGGCGACGCCCGGCGCGGGCGCGAGCAGCAGGCGGAAACCGACGGCGGCCAGCGCCGCCAGCGCGCAGACACGCGCCGCGCGCTTTCGACATCGGCCGGGATTGTCACTAAAATGCAGCAGAACAGGGGAGGCCATAAACCATCCTTTAATTTACTTAAGGATAAGCCATTTTCAATGCCAGGTCCCCGCGCAAAATCCGTCCCGCGAAAATTCCCCGTCTTCCTCGGCCTCGCGCTGACATTAACGGTTTTAATTATGTACCTGGCGGGCAACCCGCTGCTAGAGGCCATGGAGCTCAAGACCTACGACATGCGCCTGCGGGCCGCGTCCCCGGAAAAACCGGCCGAGAACGTGGTGATCGCCGCAATTGACGAAAAGAGCCTGGCGGCCCTGGGCCGCTGGCCCTGGAGCCGCGCCACCATGGGCCGGCTCGTGGGCCGGCTGGACCGGCTCGGCGCGCGCGTCATCGCCTTCGACGTTTTCTTCTCCGAGGCCGAGAACAGCGGCCTGCTCGACCAGATCGCCCGGCTCGAGGCGGAAAAGGGATACACCGAGGCCAACAGCCCGTACACGCGCATCCGCGAGGCGCTGGTGGCGGACAGCCAGCTGGGCCGGGCGATCGCGCGCAGCGGCAGGGTCGTGCTCAGCATGGTGTTTCTAATGTCCGAGGACGAGACCCGCCACTTTTCGATGCTGGACGCGCGCCGCGCGCTCGCCGCCGTGGAGGACCAGGCGATCCACGCCATCAAGGACAGCGGCGGCGGGCGGCTCGATTTCCCCATGCGCGAGCCCAGGGGGCTGCTGGTGAACCTGCCCGAGCTGCGCGCGGCGGCGAAATACACCGGCCACATCAACAGCCTGCCGGACCGGGACGGCGTGCTGCGCTGGGTGCCGCTGGTGATGCGCTACCAGGACCGCTTTTTTCCCTCGGGCGACGTGCAGGCGGTGCGCGCCTATCTCGGCGCGACGAAGCTTACGCTGCATACGACCGCCTACGGCATATCCGCGCTCGAGATCGGCTACCGCATGATCGAGACCGACGAGTACGGCCAGGCGCTGATCCGCTATTACGGCCCGGAGAAGACCTTTCCGACCTTCTCCGTGGCCGACATCCTCGACGGCCGCGTCGGGCCCGGGCAAATCAAGGACAAGATCGTGCTGATCGGCGCCACCGCCAAGGGCATCGGCGACGTCCGCGTCACGCCGTACGGCACGGCCTTTCCCGGGGTGGAGATCCGCGCCACGATCGCGCAGAACCTGCTGCGCGGCGACTTCATCCACCGCCCCGGATGGATGATGCTGCTCGACCTGGCGGTGCTGCTCGGGGTCGGGCTGGCGCTCAGCCTGCTGCTGCCGCGGCTCGCGCTGCCGTCGGGCGCGGCGTTGACCCTGGCGCTGTTCGCGCTCGGCGTCGGCGCGGCGCTCTATTTTTTCCACGCGCGCCTGATCTGGCTGAACGTGGTCCATCCGTCGGTGTTGATGCTGTTGCTGTTCATGTCCTCGACCATCGTCAAATATTTCACCACCGAAACCGAGAGGCGCCAGATCAAGTCCGCGTTCCAGTTCTACGTGCCGGTGAAGGTGGTGGACGAGATCATGCGCGACGTCGGCCGCCTGCGGCTCGGCGGCGAGAAGCGCGAGCTCACGGTGCTGTTCTCCGACATCCGCGGCTTCACCACGGTTTCCGAGACGCTGTCGCCGGAGGAGCTGGTGAAGTTCCTCAACGTCTATCTCACCGAGATGACCGAGCAGGTGTTCCGGAACGACGGCCTGCTGGACAAGTACGTCGGCGACGCGATCATGGCGGTGTACGGCGCGCCGATCCACCGGCCGGATCACGCGCTGCTCGCCTGCCGCACCGCGCTCGACATGATGCGCGCGCTGCGCGACCTGCAGGCCCACTGGCGGCGCGCGGGCAAGCCCGCGCTCGACATCGGCATCGGGATCAGCACCGGCCCCATGGTCGTCGGCAACATGGGGGCGCAGAACCGCTTCGACTACACCGTCGTCGGCGACGCGGTCAATCTCGGCTCGCGCATCGAGGACCTGAACAAGGTCTACGGCACCCACATCCTTTTGAGCGAGTTCACCTTCCGTCAGGTACAGGATGAATTCAGGAATGTGCGCGAGGTTGACGTCACGCGCGTGCGCGGCCGCCAGGAGCCGGTGCGGATCTTCGAGCTCATTCCCGAGGGCGAGTACCGCGATCTCGCGTGGCTCGATGATTTCGCGCGCGCCTACCGTCTCTTCCGCGCGGACAAGCCCGACCAGGCCCTGCCGCTGTTCGAGCGTCTGTACAAACATATGCGCGACCCCGTCAGCCAGCACTACGCCTACCGCTGCCAGACCCCGCGCCGGCGCCAGGAAGACCGGTTGTAGGGCGCAGAGGCGCGGAGAAAAGGCAACGGCGGAACCACAGATGAACACAGATTTAAGAAACAAATGAACGGAACCGCAGATAAACGCAGATGAACGCGGATAAGAAATAAAAAAAGCTATCAGCTATCAGCTAAAAATAAGCTATCAGCGGTCAGCTTGAATCGCACACCAAGGGTTCGCCGACACCGAAGGGCACCAGAAGCACAGGTCTGAGGTGTGTGCTTTGCTTGGGTCCCCGTATGGCGCGCCCGCGCACCGGCCGCTCCTGCGCATCCCTGCGCCCGCGGCATT
>MFSY01000044.1:0-4978 GCA_001785175.1 Candidatus Muproteobacteria bacterium RIFCSPHIGHO2_01_FULL_65_16
CGTCATGCGCGGGCTGGCGCACGAGATCAGAAATCCGCTCGGCGGCCTGCGCGGCGCGGCGCAGCTGCTCGAGCGCGAGCTCGCCGACAAGGGGCTCAAGCAGTATACCCGCATCATCATCCACGAGGCCGACCGGCTGCGCAACCTGGTGGACCGTATCATCGGCCCGCACAAGCCGTTCAAGAAACAACCGGTCAACCTCCACGAGATCCTCGAGCACGTGCGGCGCCTGATGCTGGTCGAGGCGCCCGTCGGACTCACCATCGAGCGCGATTACGACCCGAGCCTGCCGGAGCTGGAGGGCGACGCGGAGCAGTTGGTCCAGGCGGTGCTCAACATCGTGCGCAACTCCGCCCAGGCGGTCGAGAACCGGGGCGTCATCAAGATCCGCACGCGCGCCGAACGCAACTTCACGATCGGCCATAAGCGCCACCGCCTGGTGTTGCGCGCCGATTTCGAGGACAACGGCCCGGGGATACCCGAGGACTTGCAGGAGCACATTTTCTACCCCATGGTCACCGGCCGGCCGGAAGGCACGGGGCTCGGTCTGTCCATCGCCCAGGACATCGTCAGCCGCCACGGCGGCCTGATCGAGTGCACGAGCCGCCCGCGCCAGACCGTCTTCACCATCTACCTGCCGCTCGAGGGCGCCGATGGCTAGGCCGGAGACGGTGTGGGTCATTGACGACGACCGCTCCATCCGCTGGGTGCTGGAGAAGGCGCTGGAGCAGGCCGGCATGGCGGTGCGCTGCTTCGATTCCGCCGAAGGCGTCGCCGAGCTGCTCGCGCGCACGCAGCCGGACGCGATCATCACCGACATCCGCATGCCGGGCGTGAGCGGCCTCGACCTGCTCGCGGCGATCAACGCCAAGGCGCCGGAGATCCCGGTCATCATCACCACCGCCTACACCGACATGGACAGCGCGGTGGCCTCCTACCGCGGCGGGGCGTTCGAGTATCTGCCCAAGCCGTTCGACGTGGACGAGGCGGTGAACCTCGCGCGGCGCGCGATCGAACACCGCCGCCGCAAGATCGAGCCGACGCCGGCCGCCGAGCGCGCGCCGGAGATCATCGGCTCGGCGGCCTCGATGCAGGAGGTGTTCCGCGCCATCGGCCGCCTGTCGGGCTCGAATCTCAGCGTGCTCCTGAACGGCGAGTCCGGCACCGGCAAGGAGCTGGTGGCGCGCGCGCTGCACAACCACAGCCCGCGGGCGCAGGGGCCGTTCATCGCCATCAACATCGCCGCCATCCCCGGCGAGCTGCTCGAGTCGGAGCTGTTCGGCCACGAAAAAGGCGCCTTCACCGGCGCCCAGGCCCAACGCAAGGGGCGGTTCGAGCAGGCCAACGGCGGCACGCTGTTTCTGGACGAGATCGGCGACATGCCGCCGGCGCTGCAGACGCGCCTCCTGCGCGTGCTGCAGGACGGCCGGTTCTATCGCGTCGGCGGACACGACCAGATCGAGACCGACGTGCGCATCGTCGCCGCCACCAATCAGGACCTGGAGCAACGGGTAAAGGAGGGCCGCTTCCGCGAGGACCTGTTCCACCGGTTGAACGTGATCCGCATCCACCTGCCGCCGCTGCGGGAGCGGCGCGAGGACATCCCCACCCTGGCGCGCCATTTTCTCAAGCAATCGGCGTCCGAGCTCGGTGTCGAGCCGAAGCAGCTGACGCCGGAGGCCGAGGAATACCTGGGCCGCCTGCCCTGGCCGGGCAACGTGCGTCAACTGGAAAACACCTGCCGCTGGCTCACGGTGATGGCGCCGGCCCAGGCCATCCGGCCGGATGATTTGCCGCCGGAGCTGCGCGCCGCCGGCCAGGATCAAGAGCCGGGCAAGAGCTGGGAGGCGAATCTCAGGCGGCTGGTGGAGCAGCGCCTGGCGCGCGGCGAGGACGACATATTTCAGGACATCAACCGGGTCTTCGAACGCCTCCTGATCGAGGCCGCGCTCAAGCACACCGGCGGGAGAAAACAGGAGGCGGCGGAAAAACTCGGCTGGGGCCGCAACACCCTGACGCGCAAACTCAAGGAGCTGGGGATCGAGGCCTGAACCGCGCGCGGCGCCGTCGGGCGACGACTCAGGCGACGTGCGCCGCGGCGCCGGTGCGCATGCGGATTTCCTTGAGCAGCGCGTCCTGACGATCGCGCCGCTCGCGGTCGGCGGCGTCGGTATTCTTTTGCACTTCGCCCTTGAGCCGATGGTTCTCCGCATTGAACCGCTCGATGTCCGCGGGCGTGAACTTGAGCTCCTGGCCGCGCAGCAGGCAGGCGCGCTCGTACCCGAGCTCGTCGAGCACTTCGCCGGCCACCGATTCGAAGATGCGGACGTCCTCGTCCGTGGCCTCGCTCAGGAACTTGAGGGAGTTGTCGGACATGATCGGCCGCACGACGTTCGCCCACAGATTGCTCTGCTGCGCGGCGTGTTTCGCCTCTTCCGATTGGTAATACTCGAGCATCGAGCGATCGAAAGGCACATCGAGGAACCGGCAGATCCGCTTCGCCGTCTCCTCGGGCTTGCCGATGAGATCCTCGTAGCTCAGGCTGAAGAAGCGCGGCGCCGGCACGCGCCTGCGGTGCGCGAGCGCCCGGCGCTGGGCCGCGGCCCACTCCCGGGCGATGTGATAGAAGTGCTTTTCACCCACCACCGCCTTGCGGAACGAGCAGGCCACGTCGCGCCCGTCGCGATAGAGATATATATACTTCGCGTCATCCCCGAAATAGCGCTCGATTTCATCGAGGTAGGCGATGTTGGCGAGACTCTTGCAGCACCAGGTCCGTGCGCCCCAGGCCTCGGCCAGCACGTCGTACGCCGCGCCGAACACGGCGACGAGCGATCGTTCGCGGCAACGCCCCAGGATGTCCGCCCGGTTCAGCGTCACTCGTTCCCAGGGCACGGGGTTCAACTCGATCAACCGGCAGACGTCGTCCACCAGCAGCATGAAGTTATCGTCGCGCCCGAGATCGCCGTAGCCGGGCACAAGCGGCGCCAGACGCTGCAGGATGTGCGGCGGATGCGGGGCGGCGACGCCCGGCAGCTCGTTCAGCATCAGCCGCAGCAGGTTCGATCCCGAGCGCTGGGTTCCGATCATGAAGATGGGCATGGTGCAATATTCAGTATAGCAGCAGGCCGAGCAGGCCCGCCGTCGGGATGATCCACACCGCCTCCAGCCGGAGCCGCAGCAGGGCAAAGAGCGCGGCGGCGAAAATGGCGCCCGAGAGCCAGACCGGCGCGGCGGTCTTCCCCACCACCACGGCCGCGGCGAAGATCATTCCGATCACCGCCGGGCGCACGCCACGCAGCGCCGCCTTGATGGCGGCCGAGCGCTTGATGCGCTCGAGCACGCGCGCGCTCGCGAGCATCACCAGCGCCGGCGGGGTGAAGATGCCGACGGTGGCCGCGAGCGCGCCCGCGAGGCCCGCGACCTTGTAGCCGATGAAGGCGGCGCTCACCATGATCGGTCCCGGCGTCACTTGGCTCATGGCCACGCCGTCAATGAACTCCTTCTGTGTCACCCAGCGGTGGCCGCCGACCACGATCTCCTGGATTATGGGGATGAACACGTAGCCGCCGCCGAACAGCATCACGCTCATGCCGGCGAACACGAGAAACAGCTTGAGCAATATCCCCGGATCGAGCTGCCACACCGGCACCGCGGTGAAGGGGGCGCCCGCCAGGAACAACGCCCGGACATCGAGGCGGCGCTTGAACGACTTATCCTTTCTCTTGCGCTTTTTCCTTGCGCCTGCCGGCGCGCCTTTGACCGGCGTGGGGAGGTCGTGGCGGAACCACAGCCAGCCGACGACGCCGGCGCCGACGATGATCCCGACGGTGCTGAAGAACCCGCCGACCCCGAGCAGCACGCCCGCGGCCACCGCGGCGAGCGCCGCCTCACGCCACCCCGGGATGGACTTGCGGCTCATGTTCCAGGCCGCGGCCACGATGACCGCCACGACCGCCGGGATGAACCCGAGAAACAGGCGCGAGACCGCCGGGATATCGCCCCAGCGGAAGTACGCGTAGGCCAGCACGACGATGAACACGAACGCCGGCAGGATCGCGGCGACCGCGCTCACGAGCGCCCCGAGCCCGCCGTGCAGGCGATAGCCCACGTACACCACCAGGTTCACCGCCACCGGCCCGGGCAGGATCGAGGCCAGCGAGATGCCGTCCAGCATGTCGTGGTGCTTCATGAGTTTCTTGCGCTCCACGATCACGTTCTCGACCACCGAGATAAGCGCCATGAAGCCGCCGAAGCTGGTGCAGGCGATCCGGAAAAAGATCCAGAACAGGGACCACAGAGAGACGGGACGTGTCATCGAAGCGGAGGCGTTTGCGTGCCGGCCTTGTCAGTGGATAAAAAATAAATAGTAATTATTAGCAACAACAATCATAGCTAATGATAGGAAACACCGACGGTTTGTCCATAAATCCCGCCGCCCGATTAGAATCAGACTAATTAGCCTCACCGGCAATGCGCCCTTGGCCTGCCATTCACGACAACGAAGCCTCCGTTCGTCGGACTTCCCCCGGAAAAACCCGCGCCGCGCTGGAATTGCCCGATAACGAGGCTAGGTTTTTTTAGATACACGGGAAGGTCGGGGCGCGTCATCCGGATGAACAGGATGGCGTGACCTTGCTATTCCCGACCCTGGCTTTACGGTGCCGCATCTCAAGGCCTATGAAGCAACCGGCCGCCGAGGCGCAAACACCGTGTGGCTGTACCTGAGTGGCACTAGGAGAGCAGTCATGACTAAGCAGAATCGTCTTATGCTCCGGATCTCGCTCCTGTCTCTGTTACCGGTTCTCGCCGGGCCGGTCGCGGCCGCCGACAATAATAATGTCCTGGCCGCGACGTCGCCCAAGGAGACCACCGCCGCCAGGAAGGCCTCGTTCCGCGCCCCGCCCGCGATCAAGAGCGACGCGGCCGGCGCCCTCGGCGAATCGGAGATCGTGTTCAGCGCCGCCCCGCGCGAGGC
>MFSY01000044.1:5012-9675 GCA_001785175.1 Candidatus Muproteobacteria bacterium RIFCSPHIGHO2_01_FULL_65_16
GCCGACTACCTGAGCCAGGTCCTCGGGCGCAAGGTGGTCTTCAAATATCCCGGCACCTGGGGCGTCTACCGCACCGAGATGCTCAAGGGCGGCTACGACATCGTCTTCGACGGCCCGCACTTCAACAGCTACCGGATGGAGAAGATGCACCACAACGTCATCGTCAAGCTCCCCGGCGAGCACGTGTTCGCCGTCATCGTCAGAAAGGACAACAGCGGCGTCACCGGCATCAAGCAACTGGCCGGGCGCAGCGTGTGCGCCCACGCCCCGCCCAACCTCGGGACCCTGACGTTGCTCAGCCAGTTCGACAACCCCTCGCGGCAGCCGGCCATCGTCAGCACCGACGGCTGGAAGAACATCTATCAGGGCGTCGTCTCCGGCAAGTGCACCGCCGGGGTCCTGCCCCTGGGCAACCTGAAGAAGTTCGACGCCGAGGGTATGGCGAAGGTCATCCACAAGGAGAAGGCGCTGCCGAACCTGGCGTTCTCGATCAGCCCACGCCTGAGCACGGCGGAACAGGCCAAGATCGCCAACGCCCTGATCTCGCCGGCGGCGAGCGGTGCGACGGAAAAGCTGCGCAAGTCGCATAACGTCGAGAAGCTCATCCAGACGAACAACCAGGAATACGCCGGCCTCGCGGAGTATCTCAAGAACGAATGGGGTTACTACTAGGCTGACACCACCGGCGCGGGCGGCGCCCGCGCCCGGGAGTTTCAATGTAGGGGTTAGGCGCGAAGCGCCGTAACCCAACGACTTGTTGGGTTTCGCTTCGCTCAACCCAACCTACCTTGGCTGACCCACGGCAAATGTAGGGTGGATTAAACGCAGCGAATCCACCAAACAGCGCCAGATAATATGATTTTGTTGGGTTCGCCGCTTACGCGGCTTAACCCAACCTACATGAGAGGCAATTTTTGGGGGTTCTTATTTAGCTGACCGCTGATAGCTGATAGCTTTATTTATTTCTTATCCGCGTTCATCTGCGTTTATCTGCGATTCCGCTATTTTATTCCTTATCTGCGTTCATCCGTGTTCATCTGTGGTTCCGCCGTTGCCTTTTCTCCGTGCCTCTATAGCCGCGCGCGCTCCGCCGAGTCGTAGACCGCGGCGCTCGCCACGTCTATGTACATGCTGTCCTTGTCCTTGGCGGGCCTGGCCGCGGCGGCGGCCGTGAGCCGCGCGCGCAGCATCTGGATGTAATCGGCGCGCATCCTGCGCAGGGCGTAGTCCCTGAAGTTGTTCTGCGCCAGATCCGCCCACGCCTTCTGCTTCAGCGCCTCGCTCCGTTCGCGCGCGGCGATGACTATGCCCGGGGTGATCTTGGCCTTGGCCCTGGTCATGCGCTCGTAGCCGTAACGGTCCATATACTCGCGCGTCAGCGTCTCGATGATCTCGATCTCCTCCATGCTCAGGGCCTGCTTGAACTTGTCCGCGTTGGCGGCTATCGGCGCATAGCAGTTCGACTCCCACAGCGCCGACAGCCCGGAGATCTGCTGCGCCTCCCGCGATTGCGCGATGTCGAGCATCGCCGGCAGGAACTCGATGCCGAAGAAGCGGCAGATATTGCGCAACACCGCCTCCTGGTTGGCCAGGAAATCCTCGTAGCGGATGGTCAGCACGCGCGCCGGGTGCCGGGCGCTCAGGTCCTTCGCGGCCTCGTGCGCCTTGACCCAGGTCAGGGCGTTGAGCAGCGTGTCGAAGTCGTGAATGACGGCGCGGTTCATGCTGCTGATCTGGGCGCGCGGGTCGCGCACGACGTTCAGGAACAGCATGTCGCCGAACAGCCCGATCAGCTCGTCCGCGTAGTGCACGCTGTCGAGCGACTTGTCCATGACGATCCTGGCGTTGTGGCGCGCGCCGGCCTGGAGCAACAGCTCCCACACGATGCGGTGCACGGACCGCGGCTTGTCCTTGACGGCGTCGAATACGGCGACCGGGTCGAACACGACGTCGGCCCATTTCACCATGCTCGCGGCCTGCAGGCCGACGACGTCAACGATCATCTGGAAATAGGTGCTGTCATCGCCGAGGTCGCCGTAGAGCTCCGCCAGCGGCATGAAATCCACTATGTGCAGCGGATAGGGAGAATAAAAATCGGGACTGAAGTTGAGCCGCAGCCGCAACGCATGGCTGCCGCAACGTCTCAGGGGGATCATCAATACGGGCCTGGGTCCGGCGGCGGCCCGGCCGGGGTCTTTCGCGTGCGCGTCCATGCACTCCTCCTTGATGTCATGATTCGCGGAAAACATCCCGCGGGCCCTAATCCATGGGCCGATACTGCGAATACCCGCACCCGTTTTCGCCCCGGTGCGCGGAGTTGCCCGGGATAGTGTGAACGGTTGTCAAAGGATCAGAAATAACTATAGATGACCATGGCGCTTTGTCCATTAAACCTCGTCGCTCCTCCGGCGCTCTGTCAATAAATTGACACCGCCGCTCGCGCAAACAGCCGCGCCGTTCGTCGGGTATATCACGGCTTAGTACCGGTCCATCTGGATTTGCCGAAAACGCAGGCTAGATTCCATAACGGTACAGGGAAAGTTACATCATCCAATGAACAGGGTGTGCCAACTTCGCAGTTCCTGATCTCAGCCACACGGAATCGCCCCTGTAAGGCCTTACAAGGAATAAGGCCGGTCCGGGCGCGTGCAGCGCACGCGGCTGATCTCGAGTGTTGATACAAGGAGAGTATCCATGACCAGCAGAAATTGCCTTAAGCTTCAGTTACCCCTCGCGTTTGTGTGTGCCCTCTTCGCCGGATCCGCCGCCGCGGCCGACGCCATGGCCGCCGGACCGATCAAGCAGGCCAATGCCGCGCCGAAGAAGGCCTCGTTCCAGCCCCCGGCGGCCGCCAAGGGCGATGTGAGCGCGGCCCTGTCCGGATCGGGTGACATCGTGTTCAGCACGCCCCCGCGCGAGACGCTGGACGCCGCCATGGAGATCTACCAGCCGGTCGTGGACTACCTGAGCCAGGTCCTCGGCAAGAAGGTGGTCTTCAAGCACCCCGGCACGTGGGGCGTCTACCGCACGGAGATGGTCAAGGGCAACTACGACATCGTCTTCGACGGCCCGCACTTCAACAGCTACCGCATGGACAAGATGCAGCACAACATCATCGTCAAGATCCCGGGTGATTTCGTGTTCGTCACCATCGTCAAAAAGGGCAATGACGCCATCGGCAACTCCAGGCAGCTCGCCGGACGCACCGTTTGCGCCCACGCCCCGCCCAACCTCGGCACCCTGACGCTGCTCAGCCAGTTCGACAACCCCTCGCGGCAGCCGGTGATCATCAGCACCGACGGCTGGAAGAACATCTATCAGGGGGTCGTGTCCGGCAGATGCGTCGCCGGGGTCCTGCCCATGGGCAACCTGAAGAAGTTCGACACCGAGGGCATGGCGAAGATCATCCATAAGGAGAAGACGCTGCCGAACCAGGCCTTCTCCGCCGGGCCGCGCCTGTCGGCCGAGGACCAGGCCAAGGTCACGCGCGCCCTGACCTCGCCGGAAGCGAACGGGCCGACGGAAAAGCTGCGCAAGGCCTACAACACCGAGAAGTTCGTACAGGCGAGCAACCAGGAATACGCCGGCCTCGCGGAGTATCTCAAGAACGAATGGGGTTATTACTAGCTGTCACCCCGGGCGCGGGCGGGATCGCCCGCGCCCGGTATTTATTAGTACTGCTACACCAGTTCCACCACGGAAAAGTCATGACAAGGAGGTCATGTGTTTAAACGCATCCTGCTTCTGAGTGCCGTATCAGTCTGCGTCTGGGCCGGGGCCGCGCTCGCGGCGCCCAACGCCCGGGACCAGGCCACCGCCACGAAAGCCGCCATCCGCAGCGCCGCACCCGTCGAGGGCCTGAAGTCGCAGGGGCTGGATGGCGGCGGCGATACCGTGCTGACCTTCAGCGCCCCGCCGCGCGAGGCGCCGGAGGAAGGCGCGCGCATCTACCAGCCGATCGCCGAATACCTCGCCGGCGTGATCGGCAGGAAGATCGTCTACGTGCACCCCGACAACTGGCTGACCTACCAGACGGAGATGCTCAAGGGCGGCTACGACATCGTCTTCGACGGCCCGCACTTCAACAGCTGGCGCATCGCCAATCTGAAGCACAACACGCTGGCCAAGATCCCGGATGAGTTCGTGTTCGCCGTCGTCACCAAGAAGGACGGCGGTCAGATCACGGACATCCGCCACCTCACGGGCAAGAAGGTGTGCGGCATGAGTCCGCCCAACCTCGGCACCCTGGCGCTGCTGAGCCAGTTCGAGAATCCCGCGCGCCAGCCGACGATGATCAACGCCGTCGGCTGGGCCAAGGTATACGAAGGCGTGGTGATCGAGAACAAGTGCGTCGCCGGCGTCCTGCCGGTGGCCAACCTGAAGAAATACGACGGCCGGGGCAACTTCACCCGGATCGTGTACAAGACCAAGGCCCTGCCCAACCAGGCGTTCTCCGCCGGACCGCGCATCACGCGCGAGGACCAGGCCAGGCTGGCGGCGGCGCTGATCGCGCCCGAGGGGGCCGCGGCCACGGCAAATCTGCGTGAGGCCTTTGGCACGGAGAAAGGCCTGGTCCGCGCCGTCAAGGACGAGTACGCCGGGCTGGACGCCTTCCTCAAGGACGTGTGGGGCTACCGGCGCTGACGACTATAAGGGTTTGCGG
>MFSY01000044.1:9713-14917 GCA_001785175.1 Candidatus Muproteobacteria bacterium RIFCSPHIGHO2_01_FULL_65_16
GTCGTTCGAGAAGATACGCAGCAGGCCGTCGGTGAAGGCGATGGTCGCCAGATTGTCCCACCTGCGCCGTTCGGCGTAGCGCCGCATGACATCATGATCGCCGATGTCGCGCGCGGCGCGCGCCGCCTCCGGCACCACCTCGGCCAGCGTCGCCACGTCGCGCAGGCCGAGATTGAAGCCCTGGGCCGCAATCGGGTGCAGCGTGCGCGCGGCGTTGCCGACGAGCGCCAGGCGCGGGCGCGCCAGCTCGCGGGCGCGCGCGAGGAACAGGGGATAGGCGGCGCGCCTGCCGGGGCGGGTGAATCTTCCCAGGCGCGCGCCGAAACGCTCGTGCAGCCGCGCCAGGAATTCCTCGTCACCGCACTTTAGTATCGCTTCCGCGTCCGGCGCGCCCATGCACCACACCACGGCGCAGCGGCCGTCGCGCAGGGGCACAAGCGCGAGCGGGCCGGCCGCGGTAAACCGCTCGTACGCGGTGTTCGCGTGCGGCCGGCCGGGCGTGACGTTCACGACCACGGCGACCTGCTTGTATTCGGTGCGTGTGGTCTCGATGCCGGCGGCCGCGCGCGCCGGCGAATCGGTCCCGTCCGCCGCGACCACCAGGCGCGTGCTGAGGACGCGCCGCGCGCCGTCCTGATTTATAGCCACGACCGCGGTCTCGGGCCGGAACTCGATGGACTCGAGCGTCGCCGGGCACAGCCACTCGACGTTTTTAAGCTCCTGCTGCGCCTGCCACAGCGCCGCGCCCAGGGCGCGGTTCTCCACGACGTAGCCCAGGGCGGGAACGCCGGCATCGGCGGCCGCGAAGCGGGCGAAGCCGCAGTGGCCGCGGTCGGAGATGTGCATGCGCTCGATCGGCGTCACCCCCTGTTTTTCGATCTCGCCCCAGACGCCGATGGCCTCGAAGATGCGCCGCGAGCCGGGGATGAGCGTGACGCTGCGGTCGTCATAGCTCGGCTGCGCCGGCGCGCGCGGCGGCACCGCCTCGACCACGCCGATCCCGAGGCCGCTCGCGCGCAGGGCGCAGGCGAGACTCGCGCCGACCATGCCGCCGCCGATGATGAGAATGTCGAAATCAGTTTGCATATGAAATTTCGACGCAAAGGCGCAAAGAGCGCAAAGGGTTTTGAAATTTAAAAACGCTTTTCTTTGCGCCTTCGCGTCTTTGCGTCAGAAACTCATATTCAGCGCTTCATCAACGCTTCGATCTCGTCAACGGCCTTGGGCGCGTCGTGCGTGAGCACCTCGTTGCCGTCGCGCGTGACCAGCACGTCGTCCTCGATGCGGATGCCGATGTTCCACCAGCGCTCGGCGATGTCCTTCGCGCCGCCGGCGATGTAGAGACCGGGCTCGACCGTGAGCGCCATGCCGGGCTCGAGCAGCCGCCACACCTCGTCCACCTTGTAGTCGCCGACATCGTGCACGTCCATGCCGAGCCAGTGCCCGGTGCGGTGCATGTAGAAGCGCTTATAGTCGCCGTTCTCGATGTGCCCGTCCACGCTGCCCTTGAGCAGCCCCAGCTCCCTGAGCCCCTCGGTGAGCACGCGCACGGCGGTCTCGTGCGGCTCGTTCCAGTGCTTTCCGGGCCGGACCTGCTCGACGGCCGCGAGCTGCGCCGCGAGCACCAGCTCGTAGAGCGCGCGCTGCTCGCCGCTGAATTTGCCGTTGACCGGGAAGGTGCGCGTGATGTCGGCGCTGTAGCAGTCAATCTCGGCCCCGGCGTCTATCAGCAGCAGGTCGCCCGCCTTCAGCTCGGCGCTGTTCTCGGTGTAGTGCAGGATGCAGCCGTTGGCGCCGCCGCCCACGATCGGCGGATAGCCCGGCGGGGCGCCGCCCTTCTTGAACTCATACAGCAGCTCGGCCTCGAGCTCGTACTCCATCATCCCCGGCCGGCACGCCTGCATGCAGCGCCGGTGCGCCGCCGCCGACACCCTGGCCGCGCGCTTCATCAGCCGGATCTCCTCCGGCGCCTTGAACAGGCGCATCTCGTGCAGGATGTGGTTGAGGTCCACGAACTCGCCCGGGGCGTGCACGCCGTTGCGGCTCTTGCCGCGCACCTCGTTGACCCAGCCCATCAGGCGCGCGTCGAAACTCGGGTAGCGCCCCATGCTGTAGAACACCTTCTCCCGGTTCTCCAGCAGGCCCGGCAGGATCTCGTCAATGTCGTCAATGGGAAAGGCGTCGTCGGCGCCGTGGGTTTCGCGCGCGCCCTCGAGCCCGGCGCGCCGGCCCTCCCAGATCTCTTTTTCCGGGTTGCGCTCGCGGCAGAACAGGATGAACTCGCCGTGCTGGCGCCCCGGGACCAGGACCGCGACCGCGTCGGGCTCGGGAAAGTGCGTCAGGTAATAGAAATCGCTGTCGGGGCGGTAGGGATAGTCCACGTCGCGGTTGCGGTTGCGGACCGGGGCCGTGGGGATGATCGCCACGCCGCCGCCCATGTGCCGCATCACCTGGCCACGGCGCTTTTCGAAGATCTTCCGGTCCATGAAACCATTATGCCAAAAACGCGGCACCGGCGGCGAATTCCGGCGCGGCCACGCCCCCGGGCGCGTGCCGCCGGCCGCCTCCGTGAGCGTCAAAACCGGGGACATTGACCGGCGCGGGACTCGGTCCTATATTTGATGTCAGCGCCACAACCGGCGGGGCCGCGTGGAAAACCAAGACCTCAAAAACCTGGAAAACCGCATAGACAAGCTGCTCGACACCTGCCAGCGGCTCAAGAAGGAAAACTCGGCGCTCAAGTCCGAGCGCGACAACCTGAACCAGGAGCACGCCAAGCTGACGGAGAAGACGCGCATCGCGCGCGAGCGCATCGAGACCATGATCGGCCGGCTCAAGGTCCTGGAGCGGAGCTGAGATGAAGGACGCCCCCGAAGGCCTCACGGTCTCGATCCTCGGCAAGGAGTTCATGGTCGCCTGTCCGGAGAACGAGCGCGAGGCGCTCCGCGCCGCCGCCGCCTACCTGGACAAGAAGATGCGCGAGATCCACGCCAGCGGCAAGGTCATCGGCGCCGAGCGCTCGGCGATCATGGCCGCGCTCAACATCGCCCACGAGCTGCTGGAGCTGCGCGGCCAGGGCGGCATGCCCGCCGACATCACCCAGAAACTGCGTTTCCTGCAAGGCAAGATAGACGCCGTCCTCGGGCGGGATGCACAAGCCCTTCAATAGGTATATCATTAGATAGCGCCCCCTGCGGTGCGCGTGTACCGTTCCAGATATCCTTTGAACCTATAGTACATGTCTCGGGAGCCGGTATAGCAGATGCTGTTGTGCAAGTCCGCCTCGTAGCGGAAAGCCTGATGCATCTCTGAGGCGCCCACTTGAACCGGACGGTTCAAGGCGATGGAGCGGCACGGCATTCGCGGAGGGCGCCTTTTGTTTCCGCTTATCGGGTTCCCGTGCCGGCCACGAGCAAGAAAATCCACCAGCGTCGAATCCTGCGCGCCCGCCGCCTGGCGCTTTCGCCCGAGGCCCAGCGCCTCGCCTCGCGGCGGCTCGCGGCCATGCTCGCGGGCCTGCCTCTGTTCCGCACCTGCCGCCGCATCGCCTGCTACATGCCGGCCGACGGCGAGATTGATCCAACCCCGGTCATGGAGCGCATCTGGCGCATGCGCAAAACCTGTTATCTCCCGGTGCTTTCGCGCCTGTCGCACGACCGCCTCTGGTTCGCCCCGGTGGCGCCGGGCACGGAACTTGCTGCGAATCGTTACGGCATCCTGGAGCCGGTAGTGCCCGCGCGCGACCTGGTGCGGGCGCAGGAGCTGGATCTCATCCTGCTGCCGCTGGTGGGCTTCGATGCGCGCGGCAACCGGCTCGGCATGGGCGGCGGATTTTACGACAAGAGCCTGGAGTTCCTGCGTCACCGGCGGCTGTGGAAAAAACCGCACGTGCTGGGTCTGGCGCACGACTTTCAGAAGGTCGGGGCGCTTATCGCGGACCCATGGGACGTGCCGCTGCAAGCCGTGGTTACGGATGTGGCGGTCTATACTGCCAAGGGCGGATAACGCTATGGGAAGATCATCATGAAACTGCTCTTTATCGGCGATGTGGTCGGCGCACCGGGGCGGCGCGTCGTCGCGCGCCTGCTGCCGGCGCTGCGCAAGCGCCTCAAGCTCGATCTGGTGGTGGCCAACGCCGAGAACGTCGCCGGCGGCGCCGGCGTGACCAAGGACACCGCCGACGCGCTCCTGGCGCTCGGCGTGGACGTGCTGACCAACGGCAACCATGCCTGGGACAAGAAGGAGGCGCTCGACTACATCGTCACCGAACCGCGCCTGCTGCGCCCGCACAATTATCCGGACGGCACCCCGGGAACCGGCTGGTTCGTCGCCGAAACCGCCGCGGGCCACAAGGTCGGCATCCTCAACGTCATGGGCAACGTGTTCATGCACCCGCACCTCGCCTGCCCATTCACCTGCGTGGACCAGGCGCTGGCGGACAAGCCCGACGACGTGAAGCTGGTGCTGGTGGACCTGCACGCCGAGGTGACGAGCGAGAAAATGGCCATGGGCTGGTATCTCGACGGGCGCGCGAGCGCGGTCATCGGCACGCACACCCACGTGCCGACCGCGGACGAGCGCGTCCTGCCCAAGGGCACCGGCTACATCTCCGACGTCGGCATGACCGGCTGCTACGACTCGGTGATCGGCATGGACATACAGAAGTCCCTCAAGCGCTTCCTGCAGAAGCTGCCCGAGCGCTTCGAGGTGGCCGAGGGCGAGGCGACGCTGTGCGCCGTGCTGCTCGACCTCGACGAAAAGACCGGCGTCTGCCGCCACATCCAGCGCATCCGTCTACGCGAAAGCGAAGAGCACGAAGAGGCCATGCTGCGCCGGGTGAAGTAAGCCACCATATATGATCTTGAACCGCCAAGACGCCAAGGACGCCAAGATAACGAATTCATTTATCCGCAGATTACGCAGATTAGCGCAGATTTAAAAAGGCTCTGGGAGGCAATGCTGGCAGGGCGCATAGGATGGGAAGTTTTGGGGCCCCCGTATGGCGCGCCCGCGCACCGCAAGGTTCCGGGCAAGCGCCCCGAAGGGGGCGCGGACAGGATGTCCGCGCCTGATCTTCGAGGCAGGATGCCTCGTAAGATCAGCGCCGGGACCCGGAACCGCGGATGCGCGGGGGTATTCGCGCCATCCGGGGCGTGCTTTCTTCTGGTTACTCTTCTTTGCACGAGCAAAGAAGAGTAACCCTG
>MFSY01000044.1:14939-16160 GCA_001785175.1 Candidatus Muproteobacteria bacterium RIFCSPHIGHO2_01_FULL_65_16
CATTAGAACAAACGCCGCCCACAGGGCGGCTCGACAAAAGAACTTGAGGGAGAGACAAGAATGAAACGGCTGTTTCGGTTACTGCTGATCGCCGCGGTCGCCTCCGCGACGATTTCCGTCCCCGCCGCGGAAAAGGCCGCCAAGCCGGCAAACCCCAGGGTCAGGATAACGACCAGCCTCGGGGCGATCGAGCTCGAGCTCGACGCCGGGCGCGCGCCGGAGACGGTCAAGAATTTTTTGAATTACGCCCGGGCCGGTTACTACAACGGCACGATCTTCCACCGCGTCATCCCCGGCTTCATGATCCAGGGCGGCGGCTTCACGCCCGGGCTGAAGCAGAAACCGGCGCGCGCGCCGATCAAAAACGAGGCCGACAACGGCCTGCAAAACCGCGCCGGCGCCATCGCCATGGCCCGCACCCCCGATCCGCACTCGGCCACGGCGCAGTTTTTCATCAACACCGTGGACAACCCGCTGCTGGACCACCGCGACAAGTCGTTCATGGGCTGGGGCTACTGCGTCTTCGGCCGCGTCGTCCGGGGCATGGAGGTGGTGAAGAAGATCGAGGCCGTCCCCACCACGACCATCGGCCCGCTGGAAAACGTGCCGGCGAAGGACGTGGTGATTCGGAAGGTGGAACAAATTAGACTGGCAAAATAAACGGGGCAGGACCAAGCGGACGGGGTGTATCAGATATGCAGGTTGGGGTTCGCTTCGCTCGCCCCAACCTACGCACGCTATTTACGCGTTTTCTTATAGGCCAGTGCGCGCGCAAGGAGGGAGGCAGAGAAGTTTTGAAAACTAAGTTCGGAAGATGGCTCAGAATACAACCCCTTTCGCCCGCTGACGTGGTCCGACATCAGCAGGCACGTTGAATCATACAATCGTTCGCGCACAAGTTTTGTCAGAAGTATCTGATATCGTTTCGCATACGATGCGTCACGAAATTCTTCGAACACCTTGAAATGGGGCTCTCTTGTTTCTACCGGTGATGTTGATCCGGGAGTGTCTTCGAGCAGCATCATGTAGCCCAACCAAGGCCGTGGCGAACTGCTAAAAGCTCCTTCTCTATAGGCAGTCCAGAGATCGGTCGCGTTTCCCAGGGCTTCTTCAGTACGATTGTTATAATTGTTGCCAAATGAAGGCCCAATCTGGGACTTAAACTCTACGCTCGCAAGCAACTGGCCATCCACGACCGCCAACAAGTCCCACTTCTTTTCG
>MFSY01000045.1:0-3293 GCA_001785175.1 Candidatus Muproteobacteria bacterium RIFCSPHIGHO2_01_FULL_65_16
GACGGGGTCGTGCGCGCCATCGCCATGGGCTCGACCGACGGGCTGAAGCGCGGCCTCGCCGTGGCCAATACCGGCGCGCCGATCTCGGTACCGGTCGGTATCAAGACCCTCGGGCGCATCATGGACGTGCTCGGCCGGCCGATAGACGAGAAGGGCCCGGTCGGCGCCGAAAAGACCATGCCGATCCACCGCAAGGCGCCCTCTTACGAGGAGCAGGCGGCCTCGGCCGAGCTGCTCGAGACCGGCATCAAGGTCATTGACCTCATCTGCCCGTTCGCCAAGGGTGGCAAGATCGGCCTGTTCGGCGGCGCCGGCGTGGGCAAGACCGTGAACATGATGGAGCTCATCCGCAACATCGCGATGGAGCACGCGGGCTACTCGGTGTTTGCCGGCGTCGGCGAGCGCACGCGCGAGGGCAACGACTTCTATCACGAGATGAAGGAAGGCGGCGTGCTCGACAAGGTGGCACTCGTCTACGGTCAGATGAACGAGCCGCCGGGCAACCGCCTGCGCGTGGGATTGACGGGCCTCACCATCGCCGAGAACTTCCGCGACGAGGGCCGCGACGTGCTGCTGTTCATCGACAACATCTATCGCTACACCCTCGCCGGTACGGAAGTGTCCGCGCTGCTCGGGCGCATGCCCTCGGCGGTGGGCTATCAGCCCACGCTCGCCTACGAGATGGGCATTCTGCAGGAACGCATCACCTCGACCAAGACCGGCTCGATCACATCCGTACAGGCGGTCTACGTGCCGGCGGACGATCTCACCGACCCCTCGCCGGCGACCACGTTCTCGCACCTGGATGCGACCGTGGTGCTCTCGCGCCAGGTGGCCGAGCTCGGCATCTACCCGGCCGTGGATCCGCTCGACTCCACCAGCCGCCAGGTGGACCCGAACGTGATCGGCGAAGAGCACTACCGCACCACGCGCGACGTGCAGGCGACGCTGCAGCGCTACAAGGAGCTGCAAGACATCATCGCCATCCTCGGCATGGACGAGCTGTCCGAAGAGGACAAGCTCACCGTATCGCGGGCGCGCAAGATCCAGAAGTTCCTGTCGCAGCCGTTCTTCGTCGCCGAGGTGTTCACCGGCACCCCGGGCAAGTACGTGTCCCTGAAGGACACCATCCGCGCCTTCCGCGGCATCGTTGACGGCGAGTACGACAGCCTGCCGGAGCAGGCGTTCTACATGGTCGGCACGATTGACGAGGCGGTCGAAAAAGCGAAAACGCTTTAAGGCAGTAGCAAGTGGCAAGTAGCAAGTTACAAGGAAAACATTGTGAATGGCCAGACGAACGAAGTAGGGCGACATTTTTGATTCTTTACTTGTTACTTGAGACTTGCAACTTGGAACTGATTCTATGGCCATGACATTACACGTCGATATCGTCTCCGCCGAGAAGGAGATCTACTCCGGCACCGCGGAGATGGTGTTCGCGCCGCTCGTGACCGGCGAGGTCGGGATCCTGCCGCGGCACGCGCCGCTGCTCGCGCGCATGAAGCCGGGCGAGGTGCGCGTGAAGACCGCGACCGAGGAGCTGTTCTTCTACGTCAGCGGCGGGATGCTCGAGGTGCAGCCGCACGTGGTGACGGTGCTGGCCGACACCGCGGCGCGCGCCAAGGATCTGGACGAGGCCGCGGCCGTGAAGGCCAAGGAGCGCGCCGAGGAGGCGCTCAAGAACCGCCAGGCGGACATTGACTACGCCAAGGCCCAGGCCGAGCTGGCCGAGGCCGTGGCGCAACTGCGCGCGATCCGCAAGCTGCGCGAGAAGACCGGCAAGTAGCAAGCCCCCGCCGATTTTCAAAGTATATGATCGTTTGACGCAAAGACGCGAAGACGCAAAGAAAACCAAAAGCTTAGGTTCAAAAATCTTTGCGTCTTTGCGCCTCTGCGTCGAAAATTATTACCAACCCTCTCTTCCTCTCGGCAATTTTTCGAGATTCCCTGTAGTCTTCAGGGTGTGGTTAAATCTGCCGCGGAACTCCATGGCATGCGCGCGCCGCTTGAAATCCTGATCCTCGCCGCCGGCCGGGGCAAGCGGATGCACTCGGACATCCCGAAGGTGCTGCACGCGCTCGCCGGCCGGCCGCTGCTCGAGCACGTGGTGGAGACCGCGCGCCGGCTCGAGCCGCGGGCCATCCGCGTGATCTACGGCCACGGCGGCGAGCAGGTGCCGCGCGCCCTGCCCCGGCTCGAGGTTGACTGGGTGCTCCAGGCGGAGCAAAAGGGCACGGGCCACGCGGTGCGGCAGGCCATGCCACGGGTGGCGCCGGACGCCGTGGTCCTGGTGCTTTACGGGGACGTGCCCCTGATCCACGCCGAAACGCTGCGCCGGCTGGTGGCGGCGGCGGACGCCGACGGGCTCGCCTTGTTGACGGCGGAACCGGACGACCCCGAAGGTTATGGGCGCATCGTGCGCGACGGCCGCGGCGCGGTCCGCGCCATTGTCGAGCACCAGGACGCCGATCCCGGACAGCGCGCCATCCGCGAGATCAATACCGGCATCCTGGCCGCGCCGGCGGCGGCGCTCGGAAGCTGGCTGGCGCGACTGACCAGCGCCAACGCCCAGGGCGAATACTATCTCACCGACATAGTTGCCATGGCGGCGGCCGAGGGGGTTACAATTGCCACGGCGCAGCCGCGCGCGATCTGGGAGATCATGGGCGTCAACAGCAAGGCACAACTGGCGGAGCTCGAGCGCAGCGCGCAGCGCAACCGCGCGCGGGCACTGCTCGAGCGCGGCGTCACGCTTCTCGACCCGGAGCGCCTGGATGTGCGCGGCACGCTCGCGACCGGCAGCGACGTGGTGATAGACGTGAACGTCGTGTTCGAGGGCGCGGTCGAACTCGGCGACCGCGTGCGCATCGGCCCGAACAACGTGATCCGCGACTGCAAGATCGGCGCCGGCACCGTCATCGAGCCGAACTGCGTGATCGAGAACGCGGCGATCGGCGCCGACTGCCGCATCGGCCCGTTCGCCCGCATCCGCCCCGAGAGCGTGATCGCCGCGGGCGCGCACATCGGCAACTTCGTCGAGATCAAGAAGTCCGAGGTCGGCGCCGGCAGCAAGATCAATCACCTGAGTTACGTCGGCGACACCAGCGTCGGGCGCGACGTCAACATCGGCGCCGGCACCATCACCTGCAACTACGACGGCGCCCGCAAGCACAAGACCGTGATCGGCGACCGCGCCTTCATCGGCTCCAACACCGCGCTCGTGGCGCCGCTCACCGTCGGCGCGGACGCCACCATCGGCGCCGGCTCGGTGATCGCCAAGGACGCGCCCGCGG
>MFSY01000045.1:3310-4090 GCA_001785175.1 Candidatus Muproteobacteria bacterium RIFCSPHIGHO2_01_FULL_65_16
AAAAAAGTGACAAGTAGCAAGTTGCAAGTGACAAGAAAATGCACAGACCGACTGTTCTTGATACTTGCTACTTGAAACTTGCAACTGGGGTTTGATATGTGCGGTATTGTCGGCGCGGTCGCGCAACGCAACGTCGTCCCGATTCTGATCGAGGGCCTGAAGCGCCTCGAGTACCGCGGCTACGACTCCGCCGGCGTGGCGGTGCTGAACGGCGGGCGCGGCCTCGAGCGCGTGCGCGCCGTGGGCAAAGTGGCGGCGCTGGAAAAATCGGTGCAGCGCGTAAAGCTCACCGGCACCACCGGCATCGCCCATACCCGCTGGGCCACGCACGGCGCGCCGAACGAGGCCAACGCTCACCCGCACACGAGCCATGACGCCGTCGCCGTGGTGCACAACGGCATCATCGAGAACCACGAGGTCCTGCGGGCGCGGCTCAAGAAGCTCGGCTACCGCTTCGCCTCCCAGACCGACACCGAGGTCATCGCCCACCTGGTGCATCACCATCTCGAAAAACAGCACGACCTGCTCAAGGCCGTGCGCGCCGCGCTCGGCGAGCTCGAAGGGGCCTACGCCCTGGCCGTGGTGAGCGTGGACGAGCCCGGACGCCTCGTGGCCGCGCGCCGGGGCAGCCCCCTGGCCGTCGGGCTCGGTACCGAGGAGTGCTACGTCGCCTCGGACGCGCTCGCGCTCGCGCCGTTCACGCGCCGGGTGATCTATCTCGAGGACGGCGACGTCGTGGATCTCAACCACGCGCGCTGCGCGGTCTATGACGCCGGCGGC
>MFSY01000045.1:4100-8395 GCA_001785175.1 Candidatus Muproteobacteria bacterium RIFCSPHIGHO2_01_FULL_65_16
GCCAGTACCGCAGCTACACCCAGAAGGAGATCTGCGAGCAGCCGCAGGCGGTCGCCGACACGCTCGAAGGCCGGCTCGGGGACCAGCGCGTGCTGGAGGAGGCCTTCGGCGTCAAGGCCGCCAGGATATTCGATCGTGTCAAGGCGGTGCAGATCATCGCCTGCGGCACCAGCTATCACGCCGGTTGTGTCGCGCGCTACTGGATCGAGGGGCTCGCGGGGATTCCGTGCGGCGTCGAGATCGCGAGCGAGTTTCGCTACCGCCGACACGCGGTGCCGCCGGACTGCATGATCGTGACGATCTCACAGTCCGGCGAGACCGCCGACACGCTCGCCGCCCTGCGCCAGGCGAAAAAACTCGGCTACGCCCACGCGCTCTCCCTGTGCAACATGCCGGAGTCATCGCTGGTGCGCGAGTCGGAGCTCACGCTGCTGACGCGCGCCGGGCCGGAGATCGGGGTGGCCTCGACCAAGGCCTTCACCACGCAGCTGACGGCGCTCGCCCTGCTCGCGATCGTGCTCGCGCGCCGCCACGGCCTGAGCGCGAAGCGGGAGCGGGAGCTGGTGGCGGAGCTAAAGGCGCTGCCGGTGCGCATCAGGAAGGTGCTGGAGCTTGACCCCGAGATCGAGCGCCTGGCGCGGCGCTTCGCCGACAAGCAGCACGCCCTGTTTCTCGGGCGCGGCGCGCATTTCCCCATCGCCATGGAAGGGGCGCTGAAGCTGAAGGAGATCTCCTACATCCACGCCGAGGCCTACGCCGCGGGGGAATTGAAGCACGGGCCGCTGGCGCTGGTGGACAGCAACATGCCGGTGGTGGCGGTGGCGCCGAACGACGAGCTGCTGGAAAAACTGAAGTCGAATCTGCAGGAGGTCCGCGCCCGCGGCGGCGAGCTGTACGTGTTCTCCGATCCGCGCACCGGGGTCGCCTCCGAGCCCGGCACCACCATCGTCCACCTGCCCGAGACCGGCGACTTCACCGCGCCGATTCTCTACACCATCCCGCTGCAACTGCTCGCCTACCACGTCGCCCTGGTCAAGGGCACGGACGTGGACCAGCCGCGCAATCTGGCGAAGTCGGTGACGGTGGAGTAGCTGTTCCTGTGTTTTCCCCGCTGCGCACCGGTCCGGGCTCGGCAACAACAATAAAAGAGATTACGATGCACGCGGGAGCAGCCTGCGGTGCGGTCGAGGGGCGAGACGGTATAAGACGACGGTCCGGTGGACCGTCGTCCCGTCGAGCGGGCGCGCCACGGATGGCGCGCCCCGGCCCGGCGAGCGCAGCAGGAACGCGAAGCGCGGCCGGGACCGCCATTTTTCAAGCACGCAAGTGCTCGAAAAATGGAGCGAGCCGCGGACGAAAACGAAGCCCTACTCGCTGCGCTCGTTCGTCCTGACATATGAAACGCGGCGAAGCGAGCTGAAAAAGTCCTGGACGGACTTTTTCAGCATCCTGCTAGTGCACCGGGACATCCGTTCGCGGCAGGTTCGCGCCAACGTGGGAATGGGGTGCCATGAGCGACGACAAGGATGGTACGCGAGACGAGCTCGCCTATCTCGAGGCGGAGCTGAAACGTCTGTTCGAAGGCAACCTGCGCCGGGATGAACGGCTGGCGGCGCTCCAAGAATTCACGCAGAGTTGCCGGCGGATCGAGCGTGCGCGGACTGCCTGGACGGAAGCCTTCGACGCCATCCGCGACCCGGTGTTCCTGCACGACAAGGATTTCCGCGTCGTGCGCGTCAACCGTGCCTACGCCGCGCGCGCCGGAATGCCCATCGGGGAGATCATCGGCCAGCCCTACTGGCAGGTCTTTCCGAAGGCCACCGGCCCACTGCCCTGCTGCCTGCGCGCACTAGGGAAAGCAGAAGAAGAAGTTAACCTCGCAAACGGCGAGACCTTACGCTCCCGCACTTTTTCGGTTCGCGACGAGCACGGCAAGTATCGCTACTCCGTCCATATTCTGGAGGATGTCACCGAGCGCCACCGCGCCGCGGAAGCCCTCCATGAAAGCGAGGAGCGGTTGCGCGCCATGGCGGCAGGCGCCCAGGACGCAATCCTGATGATAGACGGCGACGGTCTGATCACATTCTGGAACCCGGCAGCCGAACGCCTGTTCGGCTACGGCCGCGCTGAGGCGCAGGGCCGGCCGGTCCATGCGCTCATCGTGCCGTCGCAATACCGCGACAAACACATCGAGGGGGTGGCGCGGTTCAAGGCCTGCGGCGAGGGCCCCGTCCTCGGGCAGGTGCTCGAGCTCCCGGCGCTACGCAAGGACGGTACCGAATTCCCGGTCGAACTCTCCATCTCGGCGCTCCAGCTCAAGGGGCGTTGGCACGCGGTCGGCATCCTGCGCGACATCAGCGCGCGCAAGCAGGCCGAGGCGGCGCTCCGGGACTCCGAGGCGCGATTCAGAGGCATCTTCGACCACGCCCGGGATGGGATGCTGCTCGCGGACATCGAGACCAAGCGGTTCCAGATGGCAAACGACACGATTTGCCGGATGTTGGGCTATACGCAGGAAGAAATCAGCCGGCTTTCCGTCGCCGATATACATCCTGCCGAAGACCTGGCCTACGTAGCGCAGCAATTTGAAAGGCAGACCAAAGGTGAGATCGCCCTGGCAAAGGATATCCCCGTCAAGCGCAAGGACGGCAGCGTGTTTTTTGCCGACATCAACTCCTCGCCCCTGACGCTCGACGGGCGAAGCTACCTCATCGGCCTGTTTCGTGACATCACCGAGCGCAGGCGCGCCGAGGCGGCGCTGCACAAGAGCAACCGTGCGCTCAAGGCGCTGAGCGCCGGCAACACCGTGCTGATCCACGCCACCGACGAAGACCGGTTGTTGCGCGATATGTGCCGCGTGCTCATCGAGCAGGGTGGCTACCGCCTGGCGTGGATCGGGTTTGTCGAACAGGATGCGGCCAAGTCCGTGCGACCGATGGCCCACGCCGGCCTCGACGAAGGTTACGTGGAGGCGTTAAAAGTCACCTGGGCGGATAGCGACCGCGGCCGCGGGCCGACCGGGACGGCGGTTCGCAGCGGCAAGACGCAACTGATACAGGACATCCCCGCCGATCCGGTGTTTGCGCCGTGGCGCGAGGAGGCGATACGGCGCGGGTACAAGGCGAAAATCTCGCTTCCGCTGCGCGACGATGACGAAGTATTCGGCGCGCTCAGCATTTACTCGGCGGAGGTCAATGCCTTTACCAAGGAGGAGATTGCACTGCTGGAGGAGCTCGCCGACGACCTCGCCTTCGGCATCCTGACGCTGCGCACGCGCGCCGAGCGCGACCGTCTCCAGGAGCAGCATCTGCGCGCGGTCGAGCGCCTGAAGCAGGCGCTGGTCGGCACGATCCAGGCGGTGGCGGCCACGGTGGAGAAGCGCGATCCCTACACCGCCGGTCATCAGCAGCGCGTGGCGCAGCTCTGCGTGGCGATCGGCCAGGAGCTTGGACTCGACCCGGAGCGTGTCGAGGGTTTGCGGCTCGGCGCGCTGATCCACGACATCGGTAAAATCTACGTGCCGGCCGAGATCCTGAACCGCCCCGGCCGGCTCACGGCGGCCGAATTCGAGATCATCAAGTCGCACACGCAGGTCGGCTACGACATCATCAAGGATGTGAAATTTTCCTGGCCCATCGCGGAAATGATCCTGCAGCACCACGAGCGCCAGGACGGCTCGGGTTATCCGCACGGCCTCAAGGGCGAGGCGATCGTTCACGAGGCGCGCATTCTCGCCGTGGCCGACGTGATCGAGGCCATGTCCGCGCACCGCCCCTATCGCCCGGCGCGTGGAGTCGGGCCGGCGCTCGAGGAGCTGCGCCAGAACCGCGGCCGCTACTACGACCCGGAGGCGGTGGACGCGTGTATCAAGGTGTTTCAGCGGGACAAGTTTCAGTTCGACGCCGCCGGCCTCGCGCAATAGAGTACGGTCAACCTAAAAACCGCATTTGAACCGCCAAGACGCCGAGGACGCCAAGCAACGACAAGAATTTTCGGTGCATGGCCATCGTTTTTTAATACAACCCTTTGGGCTGGCGCGAAAACACCAGGTTCAGCAGCGCGGCATAGGCGTCGGTGTTGACCTTGTCGAACACGACGCCGGCGCCGTCGGGCGCCAGGCGCGTGACCTGGGCGTGCATGCGGTGGAGCTTGGGGCCGCCGGCGGTGTCGGTGGGCAGCTTGAGCGCGAGCTCCAGGGAACCCGCGCCAGGAAGGCCCGCGCGTCCCGTCTCAACGAAGGCGCCGTCCAGGCTGATGTCCCGGGTCAGGAAGCGAAGAAAGCTCGAGTTCTCGTC
>MFSY01000045.1:8403-8614 GCA_001785175.1 Candidatus Muproteobacteria bacterium RIFCSPHIGHO2_01_FULL_65_16
AGGCGTCCAGGGCTATCGGGATACGCGGGGTGTCGCGGCGCTCCGTGGTCATTCTGTCTCCCTCGCCTGGGTTGAGTACCGTGTGCAAACATACCCGAGTCCGCGGCGTAAATAAATCCCCTGACGTTCCCGCCGCCCGGGTTAAAATTCCACCATGGACGTCTCCCTGCTGCTGAACGACCTCAACGACGCCCAGCGCGCGGCGGTGGCG
>MFSY01000045.1:8640-11641 GCA_001785175.1 Candidatus Muproteobacteria bacterium RIFCSPHIGHO2_01_FULL_65_16
TGGTGCTCGCGGGCGCGGGCAGCGGCAAGACGCGGGTGCTGACCCATCGCGTCGCCTGGCTCGTCGGCGTCGAGGGCGTCTCGCCGCACGCGATCCTGGCGGTGACCTTCACCAACAAGGCCGCAGCCGAGATGCGCGGACGCATCGAGCGCATGCTCGGCGCGCCGGTGGGCGGCATGTGGATCGGCACCTTCCACGGGCTGTCGCACCGGCTGCTGCGGAGCCACTTCCGCGAGGCCGGGCTGCCCCAGGGCTTCCAGATCCTGGACGCCGAGGACCAGTACCGGCTGATTCGCCGCGTGCTCAAGGGCCTCAATCTCGACGAGGCCTACTGGCCGCCGAAGCAGGCGCAGTGGTTCATCAACGGCCACAAGGAGGAGGGCCGCCGCCCGCAGGACCTCGGCGCGACCCACGACCCGACCCAGCGCGAGCTCAGGCGCGTCTACGCCGCGTACGAGGAGGCCTGTGCGCGCGCGGGGCTCGTGGACTTCGCCGAGCTGCTGCTGCGCGCATACGAGCTGCTGCGCGACGACGGACAACTGCGCGCGCACTACCAGAGCCGCTTCCGGCACGTGCTGGTGGACGAGTTCCAGGACACCAACAGCATCCAGTACGAATGGCTCAAGCTCTTCGCCGGCGCGCATAACAATCTATTCGTCGTCGGTGACGACGATCAATCCATCTACGGCTGGCGCGGGGCGAAGGTCGAGAACATCCTGCGCTTCGAACAGGACCATCCGGGCACGAAGGTCATCCGCCTGGAGCAGAACTACCGCTCCACCGGCACGATTCTGAAGGCGGCGAACGCCGTGATCGCCTGCAACGAAGGCCGCCTCGGGAAGAACCTGTGGACCGCGGACGCGGAGGGCGAGCCGATCCGGCTCTACACCGCCTACAACGAGACCGACGAGGCGCGGTTCGTGATTGACCGCATCCAGGAATGGGTGGCCGCGGGCGGACGGCGCAGCGAGGCGGCGGTGCTGTATCGCAGCAACGCCCAGTCGCGCGTGTTCGAGGAGCTGTTGATCAACGATGGCATGCCGTACCGCGTCTACGGCGGCCTGCGCTTCTTCGAGCGCGCCGAGATCAAGGACGCGCTCGCCTACCTGCGCCTGATCGCCAGCCGTCACGACGATCCCTCGTTCGAGCGCGTGGCCAACGTGCCGACGCGCGGCATCGGCAACAAGACGCTCGACGCCGTGCGCGAGCGCGCCAAGGGCGAGAAGGTCTCGATGTGGGAGGCGGCGCAGAAGCTGATCGCGTCGGCCGATCTGCCCGCCCGCGCCCGGGATTCGCTGAACGCGTTCATACAGTTGATCGAGCGTCTGGCGCGCGAAACCGCCGGCCTCGCCCTCGGTGAAATTACGGAGCACATGCTCGCGGGCGGCGGCCTCGTCGAGCACTACAAAAAGGAAAAGGGCGAGAAGGCCGAGTCGCGGGTGGAGAACCTGGAGGAGCTGGTCACCGCCGTGCGTGGCTTCGAGCACGACGCGGCCGACGGCCTCGATCCGCTGACGTCGTTCCTGGCGCACGCCGCGCTCGAGGCCGGCGAGGGCCAGGCCGAGGCCTGGGAGGACTGCGTGCAGCTCATGAGCCTGCACAGCGCCAAGGGGCTGGAGTTCCCGCTGGTGTTCCTGACCGGCCTCGAGGAGGGCCTGTTCCCGCACCAGCGCTCGCTCGCGGAGCCGGGCCGGCTCGAGGAGGAGCGGCGGCTGTGCTACGTCGGCATGACGCGGGCGATGCGCCGGCTTTATCTCACCTTCGCCGAGCTCCGGCGCCTGCACGGGTCCGAGATCTACACCAGCCCGTCGCGCTTCCTGGGCGAGGTGCCGCCGGAGCTGATCGAGGAGGTCCGCGCCCAGCCCGCACTCACCCGCCCCCGTCCGGCGCCGGCCGCGGACGCGGCCGCGCCGGACGCCATGCGCCTGGGCGCGCGCGTGCGCCACGCCACCTTCGGCGAAGGGGTGGTGCTGAATTACGAGGGCCGCGGCCAGCACGCCCGGGTGCAGGTGAATTTCACCGCCGCCGGGTCCAAGTGGCTGGTGGTCGCCTACGCCAACCTCCAGCAGCTCTAGCCAAGCCGCCCGTCCCGCGCCCCGGCCCGCCCATTATCACCCCGACCCTATCCGGTAGTACTATGGTCTATATTTAGGGCAGGAAGGAGCGCCAGGGAGAGGCAAGCGGGACGGCGCCGCCGCACCGCCGGTGTATGTCACAACAAGTCGCGGGGAAGCGGGTTTGAAAAAGGAAAAGAAAGAGCTGGCCGTCGCCATCAAGGCGATGGTCGGGGTCGTGGCGATCACCATCGTCGCCGAGAGCCTGATCATGGGCCTGCTCGACGCCGTCGGCATTTCCGAGCACACGGCGTTCGCCATCTTCGCCGACGCGGCGCTGCTGGCGGTGGTGGTCGCCCCGCCGATCTACTGGCTGGTGGTGCGACCGCTGCGGCGCGAATACAAAAAACGCGTCCAGGCCGAGAGCGTGGCCGAGGACATGAGCCGGCTGGCGATCACCGACCCCCTCACCCACATCATGAACCGGCGCGGGATCACGATGGGCCTGCTCGAGGCGATGGCCCAGGCCGAACGCTACAACACCCCGCTCACGGTGGCCATGATTGACATTGATCATTTCAAGCAGGTAAACGACGAATTCGGCCACAAGGCCGGGGACCGGGTGCTCGCCGATCTCGCCGCCATCCTCGCCGACTCCCTGCGCATGCCGGACAAGGTCGGCCGCTACGGCGGCGAGGAATTCCTCATCGTGCTGCCGCACACCAACCTGACCCAGGGCAAGAAGATCGCGGAGCGCATCCGCGCCGCGGTGAATGTCGGGCGCTTCAGCGTCGGTGCGAAGAACGCGAAGCTGACGGTCAGCATCGGCCTGACCCAGTTCCAGAAAGGCGAGGACCTGGAGCAGTTGCAGTCGCGCGCGGACCAGGCCCTGTATGAGGCCAAGGGCGGCGGGCGCAACCAGGTGGTGAGCAGCAAGAAACGCGCCT
>MFSY01000045.1:11657-14674 GCA_001785175.1 Candidatus Muproteobacteria bacterium RIFCSPHIGHO2_01_FULL_65_16
GGTTGGCGGCGCCGCCCCGCTTTTGGCACAATGTCGCTCCGCTCAAGCCGCGACTTTTTCAGCAAACCGCTTAGAATCTCTAACAAAAAGGGATTAACCGCCAAGACGCCAAGAACGCCAAGTTTTTTTATCTCTATGAAATAGTCTTTCTTGGCGACCCCCGGCTTACAGCCTGCCGGGGCAGGCCCGCCGCCTTGGCGGTTCAAGATCATATTCATTTTGTTAGAGACTCTTTAGGAGGAACGACATGAAGCGACGCGACCTGCTCAAGGGCGCCGGCGCCGGGGCGCTCGCGGGCGCCATCGGCTCGGCTCGGGCCGCCGATCTCCCCGCCATCCGCTGGCGTCTGGCCTCGAGCTTCCCCAAGAGCCTCGACACGATCTACGGCGCCGGCGAGGTGCTCGCCGACCGCCTGCGCAAGATCAGCGACGGCAAGTTTCAGGTGCGCGTGTTCGCCGCGGGCGAGATCGTCCCCGGCCTGCAGGTGCTGGACGCGGTGCAGAACGCCACCGTCGAGTGCGGCCACACGGCGAGCTACTACTACGTCGGCAAGAACATGGCGTTCGCCTTCGACTGCGCCGTGCCGTTCGGGCTGACTGCGCGCCAGCAGAACGCCTGGATGTACTCCGGCGGGGGCCTGAAGCTCACGCGCGACTTCCTGAAAGAATACAACGTCGTCAACTTCCCGGGCGGCAACACCGGCGTGCAGATGGGCGGCTGGTTCCGCAAGGAGATCAAGTCGCTCGCCGACCTCAAGGGCCTCAAGATGCGCATCCCCGGCATCGGCGGCCAGATCATGGCGCGCCTCGGCGCCGTGCCACAGACGCTCGCCGGCGGCGACATCTATCCGGCGCTCGAGAAGGGCGCGATTGACGCGACCGAGTGGGTCGGGCCGTACGACGACGAGAAGCTCGGCTTCCACAAGGTCGCCAAGAACTATTACTACCCCGGCTGGTGGGAAGGCGGACCGCAGCTCTCGTTCTACGTGAACGCGAAGAAATGGCGCGAGCTGCCGCCCGCCTACCAGGCGGCGTTCGAGACCGCGGCCGCCGAGGCGAACGTGCACATGCTCGCCGAGTACGACGCCAAGAACCCGCCCGCGCTCATGCGCCTGGTGCAGCAGGGCGTGAGGCTGCGCCCGTTCCCGCAGGACATCATGGTCGCGGCGCGCAAGGCGGCGTTCGAGCTCTACGACGAGGAGGCGGCCAGAAACCCGGCCTTCAAGCGCATCTACCCCGAGTGGAAGAAATTCCGCGACACCAGCAACCAGTGGTTCAAAGTGGCCGAGGCGGCGTACGCCAACTTCATCTACTCCGGCAAGTAATCGCTCCGGCAAGTAATCGCCGTCCTTCGGCCACGATCGCCGAAGCAGCGCACACGGCACCGAACCTTTGCCGAGGCTCTGGTGGCGATGCCGGACGTTGGCCCGGACGAGGGCTTCGCGCGCACGGACGACCCCGTCGCGAAAGATGTATTTGCTTGATACCGACGTCGTCAGCAAAGCGCGCATGCGCGCGCGTCCTCGATCATTTTTCCTGAGGGGTTATGACCGCCAGCGATCCATGGTTTTATGGTCGCCGAGGCGTCGTATGAGAATTTCCGGTATTACGTGAAGTGACCGCCGCGCGGGCCTGTCGTGGTTAATGCGAGAAAAGCCGCCGGGACCGTGATTTTCCGGCGTTTTGCGTTATCCAAGGCATGGCGAAGAGCCTGGATGAGTCCGACAATTTTCCTGTCGGTTGCCGGCTTGGAAACGGCCTTCTCCCACCCCGGATTCACGCCATTTTTGGCGACCGTTGATGGCATGGCGTATGATCCAAGAATACCGGAATGGATTGCGGGTAGCCGATGCCGACGATCAGCGCGTTCTACGGAGTCCTGATTCAGATGTTCTGGTCGGATCACGCCCCGCCGCACTTTCGCGTTATATGCCGAGTTCGAGGCGCTGATTGACATCCGGACGTTGGAAGTCATCCGGGGGAAATTGCCGCGACGCGCCTTGGTGTTGGTGCTGGAGTGGGCGGCGCTGCACCGCGACGAATTGATGGAGGATTGGAAACTATGCGAAGCCAAGCAACACCCGAGGAAGATCGCGCCCCTGGAGTGACCCCGTCGGCGCCGTGGCGCGTTACCGACGTACAGCCTCTCCCCGACTACCGCCTGAAGGTGCGTTTCCGCGACAAAACGGAAGGCATCGTTGACCTCTCGCGCCTCGTGACCGGGGAGGGCGCGGGCGTGTTCGCCGCGTTGCGCGATCCGGCCTTGTTCGCGCAGGTTCGTGTCGAATGCGGAGCGGTAACCTGGCCGGGCGGGCTCGATCTTGCACCTGACGCCATGCACGAGGTCATCCGTCAGCGAGGCGAGTGGGTGCCGGACTGACGGAATCGCGCGTGGATGCAGCGCGATACGGCGAGTGAAAGAAATTCGCCGCCGCCAGCGACCAGTGGCTCAAGGTCGCCGAGGCGTCGTACGAGAATTTCTGATACTACGTGAAATGACCGCCGCGCGGGCCTGTCATGGGTGACGCAAAAAAACCGCCAAGCCAGTGTGAGATGCGATTTTAGTGACCCCCATCACCGATTTTCCGGCGGCAGGAAGCTGCCCGGATCGGCCGGCAGCTGAATCTCCATGACCTCGGTGTTGTCCACGGCCGGCGCGCGATGTTTATTCGCGCTTGATTGCTCCCGCCTTCCACGCAAATCGCAGCGCCTCTTCCAGCCATGCCAGGCGCTGGGCCGGCGTGGCGCGCAGGGCGTCGTCGAGCTCCGCCTCTTTGACCTCGTCCCAGGTTGCCGGGCGGAGGCGTTCGTCCGACAGTATGGGTTTAGCGATCGCCATGTTTGCGTTTTTCCTGAATGAGCCGCAGCTTCTCGATATCCTGCAAATCTTGCGGCCTGCCCGCATGCCGCTTCAGGGTAATCAGATCGTCAATGGAACAAATATAGACCGAAACATTGTCTATAACCATGCGCTCGGCGCGCGCCCGCAAGTCGGCGAAGGGAATCGGATGGTGAACA
>MFSY01000045.1:14687-15823 GCA_001785175.1 Candidatus Muproteobacteria bacterium RIFCSPHIGHO2_01_FULL_65_16
GGGTTGTGAAAGGAGAACACCGTCATCACCTTCTGTTCGATCCACTCCTTGCGTTTCGCCGCGTCGGCAAACTGTTCCGCCGGCACCGGCACGCGCGGCTTGAAGCCCAGGGATACCAGCGTTCGCATGGCCAGCGCCGCTTCTTCCGGCGCCAGGTCAACGAAGAGATCGACATCCGTGGTCAAGCGCGCGTAGCCATGAAGCACGGTTGCCACTCCACCCACGACGACGTATTTCACGCCGGCGTCATTCAACGCCTTGAACAGGGGCAGGTAGAGCGACATCGAGCGTTATCCCTTACTGAGTTCTTCGAGCGGCCAAGCGACGCGCCCAGATTAGCCCAGTCCCGATCCTATTTATAGACCTCCGCGCCTTCATTATCTGATGCGGGTCGTCAGACGGACACTCCGGCAGGTAATCAGGCCGCGCCGCCTCACTTCGCTTCCGGCGGCGGCAGGGCGCCGGCGTCGGTCGGCAGCTGAATCTCCATGACCTCGGTGTTGTCCACGGCCGGCGCATGGCCCACAAGCTGCGGGAACGCGAGCACGAGCGCGATCATCACGATCTGGATCAGCACGAACGGCGCCGCGCCCCAGTAGATGTCGGTGGTGCGCACCTCCTTCGGCGCGACGCTGCGCAGGTAGAACAGCGCGAAGCCGAACGGCGGGTGCATGAACGAGGTCTGCATGTTCACGCCGAGCAGCACGCCGAACCAGACGAGATCAATCCCGAGCTTGGCCGCGACCGGCGCGAGCAGCGGCACGATGATGAAGGCGATCTCGAAGAAGTCGAGGAAGAACGCCAGCGTGAACACCAGCAGGTTCACGACCACGAGGAAACCGAGCGCGCCGCCGGGCAGCTGCGTCAGCAGCTGCTCGACCCAGCGGTCGCCGTCCACGCCGCGGAACACCAGGCTGAACACGGTCGAGCCGATGAGGATGAACACCACGAAGCTCGTGAGCCGCGTGGTCGAATCCATCGCCTGTTTGAGCATCCCGAGGTTCAGGCGCCGGCGCGCGGCGGCGAGCGCGAGCGCGCCCACCGCCCCGAGCGCGCCGCCCTCGGTCGGGGTGGCGACGCCGAGGAAGATCGTGCCGAGCACGAGGAAGATCAACACCAGCGGCGGCAGCATCGAG
>MFSY01000045.1:15893-24286 GCA_001785175.1 Candidatus Muproteobacteria bacterium RIFCSPHIGHO2_01_FULL_65_16
CCGGCCGCACCAGCGTCACCGCGAGCACGAACGCGAGGTAGAGCCCGGCGAGCACCAGGCCCGGCAGCAGCGCGCCCTGGTACATGGCGCCGACCGATACGCCGAGCTGGTCCGCGAGCACGATCAGCACCAGCGACGGCGGGATGATCTGCGCCAGCGTGCCGGAGGCGGCGATCACGCCGCTCGCGAGCCGGCGGTCGTAGCCGTGGCGCAACATGATCGGCAGCGAGATCAGCCCCATGGCGATGACCGAGGCCGCGACCACGCCGGTGGTGGCCGCGAGCAGCGCGCCGACCAGCACCACGGCGTAGGCGAGCCCGCCGCGCACCCGGCCGAACAGCTGGCCGATGGTGTCGAGCAGGTCCTCGGCCATGCCGCTGCGCTCGAGCACGAGCCCCATGAAGGTGAAGAACGGAATCGCGAGCAGCGTCGAGTTCGACAGGATGCCGTAGACCCGCTCGGGCAGGGCCTGCAGCAGGTTAAAGTCGAAGAATCCCGCCTGGATGCCGATGACGGCGAACAGCAGGCCGTTGGCGGCGAGGGCGAACGCCACCGGATAGCCGCTCAGCAGGATCACGACCAGCGCCGCGAACATGAGCGGCGCCATCAGCTCGAAGCTCATACCTCCTCCGCCGGCGGCTCGCTCGGGAGCGCGCCGCGTCCCAGCAGGAAGGCGACGCGCTTGACACCCTCGGACACGCCCTGCAGCGCGAGCAGCGCGAAGCCGAGCGGAATCAGCAGGTGCACCGGCCAGCGGATGAGCCCGCCGGCGTCCGGCGACATCTCGCCGCGCGAGAACGACTCGACGAAGCCCGGCCACGAGAGCCGGACCATGAGCAGGCTGAACGGCAGCAGGAACACGAGGGCGCCGACGAGATCAATCCAGGCCCGGGTCCGCGGCGCCAAGCGGCCGTAGATCACGTCAATGCGCACGTGGCCGTTGTGCTTGAAGGTGTAGCCCGCGGCCAGCAGAAAGATCGCGCCGAACAGATACCACTGAATCTCGAGCCAGGCGTTCGACGAGAGATTGAGGCCGTAACGCGCGACGGCGTTGCCGGCGGAGACGACGCTGGTCGCGAGCACGAGCCACAGCACCAGCCGGCCGACGCGTTCGTTGACGGCGTCAATGGCCCGGGAAACGGCGATCCAGGTTTTCATCGGCTGGCTTGATTACGCGGCGGCGGGGGTCGGCATGGTGGCGCAATGAGGCGCCGATTCTGGCCAAGCCCGGCGGCAATGTCAAAGCGGTGCGCGCGCCGCGTCGAGCATGGCCGCGACCACCGCGCACCAGGCAGCCGCCAGATTGTCGCGGTTGTAACCGCCGCCGCCGAGGGCGACGATCCGGCCCCGGCAGCACTCGTCCGCGAGCGCGCACAGGCGCACGCCGGCGTGGGCGTGGGCGGCGGGGGTCAATTGCAGGTGCGTGATGGGATCGCCCGCGACGCTGTCGGCGCCGGCCTGCAGCAGGATGAACTCCGGCCGGCCGCGGCGCACGAACTCCTCGATCTCGGGCCAGGCGCGCAGGAACACGGCGTCATCCGCGCCGGGTGGAAGCGGGATGTTGAGCTTGGCGCCGCGCGCCTTGCCCGTGCCGGTCTCGGAAGCGGCGCCGGTGCCGGGATAAAGGAAACGCCCGTCCTCGTGGGTATCGGCGAAGATCAGGTCGGGATCGTCCTCGAAGGCGTAGAACACGCCGTCGCCGTGGTGGGCGTCAATGTCCACGTAGGCGATACGTCGGACGCCGTGGCGCCGGCGCAGCGCCTCGATCGCCACACCGGCGTCGTTGAAGACGCAGAAGCCGGCGGCGGAATCGCGGCGCGCGTGATGCAGCCCGGCGATCGGCACGAACGCGCGCCGGCAGTCGCCGCGCAGGATCGCGCCCACCGCGTCCAGCACCGAGCCCACGACATGGGAGGCGGCCTCGTACACGCCGGGGAAGGCGGGCGTGTCACCGTAATCGAGGTAGCCCTCCCCGGTCGCCGACTGGCGCTCGACGCGCGCGACGTATTCCGGCGTGTGGAACAGCAGCAGATCTGCGCGCGTGCACACAACCGGCGCGGCGATCTGGACCTTTTTGTCGAGCCCCCGGCGCACGGCCTCGCGCCAAAAGGCGTCGAGGCGGTCCGGGCCGAAGGGGTGGTCCGCGCCGAAACCGTAGGCGGCGAGCGCCGCGCCGTGATAGACCCGCACGTCCATCGCGCGATTATAGCGGCGCGCGGCGACGACCGGTTCAGCCGTAAAGGTTCTTGTAGCTGCAATACACGCCGGCCACGAACACCGACAGGGCCACCGGCCCGAGGCTGAAGACCAGCAGGTAGCCGAGCCAGTGGGTCAGGCCGAAGGCGGCGGCGATGAGCGCATAGAGGAGGAAAAACGCGGTCGTGAAGAGCGCGAGCGGGAGCGCGTTGCGGACGCAGGCGGAGAAGCTCTCGGCGATCGCGGCCATGGGCGGCATGTCGCCGAGCATGGTGAGCGGCACGAGATAGAACAGGCCCATGGTCAGCGCCACGTACAGCGTGGTCGCGACCAGCAACCCGAGCAGCGTGGCGGGGCGCGCCGCGGCCGCCAGCTCGGCGGGGTTCAGCCCGGCGAGCGCCGAGCCGCCGACGAGCAGATACTCCGCGATCTTCGCCAGCATCACCAGCCCGAGCGTCAGGATGGCGACGAGGACGGCGGCGACGATCTTGTCCTCGTGCCGGAAGATCTGGAACAGGTGCCGCGCCGGCAGCCGCAGGTAATCGTCGAGGTAGCGGCGCCAGGGCGCGCCCGCGGCCGGCGCCGATCCCGGCGGCGCGATCCCGGCGTGCCGGGCCTCGCGCGCGCGCGCCGTGAGCAGCGCGCCCGCGAGCAACAGCGGGGTGAGCAGCACCAGCACCAGATCGCCCATGAACGGGATGAGCCGGAGCAGGTAGGCGAGCAGCAGATAGATGACCGCCATGCCCAGCCACAGGTCCCGGTCGTGCCGGACCATGCGCCAGCCGCAGACGATCCAGGTGAATCCGACCCTGGCGTTTGCCCTAATCGCTCGCATTGTTCCTCCCGTTCAATGGTGGACCGGCGTGAGGTTCAGAAACGCTTGATGACCCAGTTGGGGATGGAGACGGCCGGCTCCAGGTCGCTGCGGCGGAATTTTCCGCTGCCCTCGTGGTCAATCAGGTAGTACGGCTTGCCCTTGGCCGGAATGACCTTGACCATGTAGAGCTTGCCGTTCACCCGGTACTCCTCGTGGATCTCGGTGCCCTTGGTGGTGATCGTCACCTCCGGCTCGAGCTCCTGCTCCGGGGTCTGCGGGGTGGCCGGGGGATTGTAGTTTTCCGGCGGGGGCGGCGGCGCCGGCACGGTCGCCGGCGGTTTGTTCGCGGCCGCGTTCTTCTTGGCCTCGGCCGCCGTGGCATCGGGCGTCGCGGCGGCCGCGAAAAGAACCAGGCTGATCAGCAACAGCAACAGCGAATTGCGCATGTCGTTTCCTCGTCGGCCCGGTCAGAGATTGAGCTTGATTTCCTTTTCCTCTTCCGACGGTTCGAAGCCGCTCGCTTCGTAAAAGCGGAAGATGGCGTCGAGCACCTCGTCGGCGCCGTTGACCACGGTGAACAGATCGAGGTCGCCCTTGTCGATGACGCCTTCGGCGATCAGGGTCTGTTTGAACCAGTCCACCATGCCGGCCCAAAACGGCGCGTGCACCAGGACGATGGGCATGCGCGTGCTCTTGCCGGTCTGGATCAGCGTCAGCGCCTCGATCACCTCGTCCAGGGTGCCGAAACCGCCGGGCATGACCACGTAGGCCTTGGCGTACTTCACGAACATCACCTTGCGCGCGAAGAAGTGCTGGAACGACAGACTCACGTTCTGGAATTCGTTGGCCTGCTGCTCGTGCGGCAGCATGATGTTGAGACCGACGCTCGGCGACTTGCCGCCGAACGCGCCGCGGTTGGCCGCCTCCATGAGCCCCGGGCCGCCGCCGCTGACCACGGCGAAGCCCGCGTCCGAAAGCTTGCGCGCGATTTCCACGGTCAGGGCATAATACGGGTGGCCGGGCTGGACGCGCGAGGAGCCGAAGATGCTGACCGACGGCTGAATCTGCGACAGCCGCTCGAAGCCGGCGACGAACTCGGCCATGATCTGGAAGATCTTCCAGGATTCGCGCGACATGACGCCGGACGGCGTCACGGCGACCCGAAAGGCGGCGTCGGTGGGGGCTTGATTTTTCGGCGTGGGATTTCTGTCTTTCATACCTAGTTTTTAGCACAAGCGCCGGCCCGCGGAGCGCTGGTAAAATCGCCAACCCCGCCCTTCCCGGAGGCGGGTGGAACGACACTAATCAATGACGAACCGGAAAGATTCGACCCAGAAAAAGGCCGCCGGGCCGGCCGCCGCGGCGGTGGGCATGGCCAAGCCCCTGATTCTGGTGGACGGCTCATCATATCTGTACCGCGCGTTTCACGCCATGCCCGCGCTCGCGAACTCGCGCGGCGAGCCCACGGGCGCGGTCTACGGCATGGCCAACATGCTGCGCCGGCTGCTCGCCGATTATGACTCCGAGTACGTCGCCGTGGTGTTTGACGCCAAGGGCAAGACCTTCCGCGACGAGATCTTTCCCGAGTACAAGGCCAACCGCCCGCCGATGCCGGACGCGCTCGGCATCCAGGTCGAGCCGATCCACGAGGTCATCCGCGCGCTCGGGCTGCCGTTGCTGCAAATCGCCGGCGTGGAGGCGGATGACGTGATCGGCACCCTGGCGCGGCAGGCGGCCGCGGCCGGCATGGACACCGTCATCTCCACCGGCGACAAGGACATGGCCCAGCTCGTCGGCGACCACGTCGGCCTCGTGGACACCATGAAGGACGCGGCCTACGACCGCGACGGCGTGCGCGCGCGCTTCGGCGTGCCGCCGGAGCGGATCGTGGATTACCTGGCGCTCGTCGGGGACACGTCGGACAACATCCCCGGCGTGCCCGGGGTCGGCCCCAAGACCGCAGCCCGCTGGCTGCAGGAGTACGGCTCGCTCGACAACCTGGTCGCGCACGCGCCGGAGATCCCCGGCAAGGCCGGCGAGAGCCTGCGCGCCGCGCTCGCCACGCTGCCGCTGGCGCGCCTCCTGGCCACCATCAAGTGCGATGTTCCGCTCGCGCAGGGCCCGCGGGACCTGCAACGCCGGCCGCCGGACGCGGCCCGGCTGCGCGAACTCTATGCGCGCCTCGAATTCAAAAGCTGGCTCGCCGAACTCGGCGGCGCCGCGGCGCCGGCGGGCGCCGCGGTGTATGAAACCGTGCTCGACGAGCCGGCCCTGGAGGCGTGGCTCGCGCGCCTGCGGGCGGCCGAGCTGTACGCGTTCGACACCGAGACCACGAACATCGAGGCGATGCGCGCCGAGCTGGTGGGCGTGTCGTTCACCGACAAGACGGGCGCGGGCGCCTATGTGCCGCTGGCGCACCAGTATCCCGGCGCGCCGCCGCAGCTCGAACGCGACCGGGTGCTCGCCCGGCTCAAGCCGCTGCTGGAGGACGCGCGCCCGCAAAAGGTCGGGCAGAACCTGAAGTACGACATAAACGTGCTCGCCAACCACGGCGTCACCCTGCGCGGGCTGCGCTTCGACACCATGCTCGAATCCTATGTACTCGATTCCACCGCCGCGCGCCACGACATGGACGGCATGGCGCTCAAATACCTGGGCTACAAGACGCTCAAGTACGAGGAGGTCGCGGGCAAGGGCAAGAACCAGATCGTCTTCAGCGAGGTGCCGATCGAGCAGGCCACGGCCTATGCCGCCGAGGACGCCGACATCACGCTGCGGCTGCACGAGCATCTGTGGCCGCGGCTGTGCGAGAACCCGGCGCTGGTGAAGCTCTTCGACGAGATCGAGTTGCCGCTCGTGCCGGTGCTGGCGCGCATGGAGCGCCACGGTGTCATGATTGACGTGGCGATGCTGCGCGCGCAGAGCCACGAGCTTGCCCGCCGCCTGTTCGAGATCGGGCGCGAGGCGCACGCGCTCGCCGGCCAGCCGTTCAATCTGAGTTCGCCGAAGCAGATCCAAGAGGTGCTCTACGGCGTGCACAAGCTGCCGGTGCTGAAAAAGACCCCCACCGGCCAGCCGTCCACCGCCGAGGAGGTGTTGCAGGAACTGGCGCTCGACTATCCGCTGCCGCGGATCATTCTCGAGCACCGCTCCCTGAGCAAGCTCAAGACCACGTATACCGATACGCTCCCGGAGATGATCAACCCGAAGACCGGGCGCGTGCACACCTCGTATCACCAGGCGGTCGCGGCGACCGGGCGACTCTCCTCGGCCGATCCCAATCTCCAGAACATCCCCGTGCGCACGTCCGAGGGGCGGCGCATCCGCCAGGCCTTCGTCGCGCCGCCGGGTACTAAGATCGTTTCCGCGGACTACTCGCAGATCGAGCTGCGCATCATGGCGCACCTCTCGAACGACGCGCGCCTGGTCCAGGCGTTCGCGCAGAACCTCGACATCCACCGCGCCACCGCCGCCGAGGTGTTCGGCGTCGCCCCCGATCTGGTGTCGGACGAGATGCGGCGCGCGGCCAAGGCCATCAACTTCGGCCTCATCTACGGCATGTCCGCCTTCGGGCTGGCGCGCCAACTCAAGATCGAGCGCGACGCCGCGCAGCAATATATTGATCTCTATTTCCGGCGCTACCCGGCGGTGAAGGATTTCATGGAGCGCATGCGGATCCAGGCGCGGGAACGGGGCTATGTCGAGACGCTGTTCGGCCGGCGCCTGCACCTGCCCGAGATCGGCTCGCCCAACCAGGCGCGGCGCCAGGCGGCCGAGCGCGCCGCCATCAACGCCCCGATGCAGGGGACGGCGGCGGACCTCATCAAGCGCGCGATGCTGGCGGCCGACAACTGGATTCAGGAGTCGGGGGCGAACAGCAAGATGATCATGCAGGTGCACGATGAGCTGGTATTCGAGGTGGCGGAAAAAGAAGTGGCGGCCGCCAAGGAACAGATCCGCCGCTGCATGATCGAGGTGGCGCAGCTCGCCGTCCCGCTCGTGGTTGATATCGGGGTCGGCGCCAACTGGGACGAGGCCCACTAAGAATTCATAACAAAAAGAAATTAACAGGTTGTTGAAAAAGGGGCTCGTCACACCGGCGAAAGCCGGTGTCCAGGAATTAAACACAATGCTTTCATTTACTTCCTGGATTCCGGCTTTCGCCGGAATGACGGATTTTGATGTTTCAGTGAGTTTTTCAACAACCTGTTAACCGCCAAGACGCCAAGAACGCCATGTTGGTTACCGTTGAAAAATGGCTTTTCTTGGCGACCTTGGCGCCTTGGCGGTTCAAAATCATATTCATTTTAAGAGAAAACACCCGGAATTCCCGGGCAAAGGCCGGGAAACCCCGCTGAACCTTTGCGCCGCAACAGGGTCTATACTAAGCGTTGATGGACAGTTTTTAGCTTACCCCGCTCCTCCTCCCTGAGCGGGGGAATGTCCCGGACTACAATCCGGGACACGTTCGGCCCCGGAATCTCTCCCCTTGTTTCCGGGGCTTTTTTTGTCTGTCATCCTAATTCTCACGTCGGCTGTAGGCCAATTGAATTCGCCCTAAATTGACCTGCGTCCGTGCTCTTGATATATAAGGCCGCGGTTATATAAGACTGGCTTATTTATCCATAAAGATGATTTTGAGTTTCTTGCGCGAGGGGAAAATGAATGGGCTCATAAGCAGCGCTGTCCGCTGGTTCCGTATTCTCTGTTTAAGCCTTGGGGTGTTCGCTGTTATCGCGCCGGCGCATGCCGGGGGCGACCCGGCCGCCGGCAAGGGCAAGGCCGCGGTCTGCGCCGGTTGTCACGGCGCCGATGGCAACGGCGGCGCCGACCTCACGATACCGAAGCTCGCCGGACAAGACGGCGATTACCTCGCCAAGCAGCTTAAGGATTTCAAATCCGGTGCGCGCAAGAACCCGATCATGTCGGGGATGGTCGCGGGTCTGAGCGACAAGGATGCGCGGGACATCGGCGCCTATTACGGCGGCCTCAAGCCGCGCCCGGGCGCGGCCAGGAACGCGCAGCTGGCGAAGCTCGGTGAAAAGATCTACCGCGGCGGCAACGCCAAGACCGGCGTGTCCGCCTGCATGAGCTGCCACGGCCCTTCGGGCCACGGCATCCCGCCGCGTTTCCCGCGCCTGTCGGGCCAGCACCCGGCCTATGTGGAAAACCAATTACTGTCCTTCAAATCCGCCAAGCGCACCAACGAAGGCGACACCATGACGCGCATCGCGTTTCGCATGTCGGAGCGCGAGATCAAGGCGGTCGCGGAATACATCTCCGGCCTGCATTAACCTAAGGAAGCTCTGAATAAGCAGTAAAGCCGTCATGCCAGCGAAAGCTGGCATCCAGAATCGGCCTTACGGCCGATGCTTTTTCA
>MFSY01000045.1:24463-24544 GCA_001785175.1 Candidatus Muproteobacteria bacterium RIFCSPHIGHO2_01_FULL_65_16
GTCTCGCCCCTCGACCGCGCCGCAGGTTGTTGAAAAACGAGTTTTTCAACAACCTGCTAACGCGCGGGCGCTATTTTTCCG
>MFSY01000045.1:24603-24727 GCA_001785175.1 Candidatus Muproteobacteria bacterium RIFCSPHIGHO2_01_FULL_65_16
GCCGCGACGATCCCCTTGAATCCGAGATCATCCAGCAGCTTTTTTCCCTGCGGGTCGCGCTCCATTTCGGCCAGGGCGCGATAGATCCGGCGCACGGCGGCCGCGGGCACGCGCGGGTGCGCGG
>MFSY01000046.1 GCA_001785175.1 Candidatus Muproteobacteria bacterium RIFCSPHIGHO2_01_FULL_65_16
TCAGCGCGGGCCCCAAAGCCTGAGGAGCGCAGGGTTGGGTTGCGCCATCCGGGGCGGCCTTTCTTTTGGTGACTTTTCTTCGGCCGCACAAAGAAAAGTCACCTGCCGTGGGTCAGCCACCCACAAGTACACGCCGCCCGCAGGGCGGCTCGACCCGGCTGTTGAAAAACGAGAAAACAAAAAAGCCGGGGTGAACCCGGCTTTTGCACCGCATACGGCGAAAGGATTTACTTCGGCTTCTTGGCCGCTTTCTTGGCCTTGGCCGGGGCCTTGGCGGCCTTCTTGGCCTTGGCCGGCTTAGGTCTGGCTTCCTTGGCCTTGACCTCGGCCTTGGGGGCCTTTGCCTTTTCTTCCTTGGCGGCTTTCTTCGCGGCCCTGGCCTCCGCGGCCGCGGCCTTCTTCGCGGTCTTGGCCTTCGCCTTGGCGGCGCGGTCCTCGGCCTTGGCCTCGACGGTCGGCGCCGACGTGCCCGGCGCCGGACGGTCCACGAGCTGCACCAGCGCGAGCGGGGCGGCGTCGCCGTGGCGGAAGCCGTAGCGCAGGATGCGCAGGTAGCCGCCCGGGCGGTTCTTGAAATGCACGCCGAGGTCGTCGAACAGCTTGCCCACCATCTCGCGGTCGCGCAGGCGGTTGAACGCGAGGCGGCGGTTGGCGAGGCTCGCCTCCTTGCCCATGGTGATCAGCGGTTCGGCCACGCGCCTGAGCTCCTTGGCCTTGGGCAGGGTGGTGACGATCTGCTCGTGCCGGAAGAGCGAGCAGGTCATGTTGCGGAACAGCGCCTGGCGGTGGCTGCTGGTGAGGTTTAGTTTGCGGCCGCTATTGTGGTGACGCATGACGATATCCCGGTGTTATTGTTGCGGGGCCGTTCCGGTCTCGGCGACCTTTTCCCTGAGCGCGGCCGGCGGCCAGTTCTCGAGCTTCATGCCGAGCGACAGGCCGTGCTGGGCGAGCACGTCCTTGATCTCGGTGAGCGACTTCTTGCCGAGGTTCGGCGTCTTCAGGAGCTCGAACTCGGTGCGCTGGATCAGGTCGCCGATGTAGAAAATGTTCTCCGCCTTGAGGCAGTTCGCGGAGCGCACGGTGAGCTCCAGATCGTCCACCGGCCGCAGCAGCAGCGGATCCATCTCCGGCTCCTTCCGCTCCTCCTTCCTGGCCTCCGGGCTCCTCAGCTCGACGAAGATCGAGATCTGGTCCTGCAGGATGTTGGCCGCCCGGCGCACCGCCTCTTCCGGGTCTATGGAGCCGTTGGTCTCGATGTCGAGGATGAGCTTGTCGAGGTCGGTGCGCTGCTCGACGCGCGCGTTCTCCACGGTGTAGGAGACGCGCCGGATGGGGCTGTAGGAGGCGTCGAGCTGCATGACCCCGATGGCCCGGCCCTGCTCGCCGTTGCGCGCGGTGGCCGGCTGGTAACCGCGGCCGCGCGCGACCTTGAGCTCCATGTTGAGCGTAATCGGCTTGGTCAGCGTGGCGATCAGGTGCTGCGGATTGACCACCTCGACGTCGTGCTCGAGCTGGATGTCGCCGGCGGTGACGGCGCCGGGGCCCTTCTTGCCGATCTTGAGCGTGGTCTCGTCGCGGCCGTGCATCTTCAGCGCCAGCCCCTTGAGGTTGAGCAGGATCTCGATGACATCCTCCTGCACGCCCTCGATGGTCGAGTATTCGTGCAGCACGCCGTCCACCTTGACCTCGGTGACGGCGCTCCCCGGCATGGATGACAGCAGGATGCGGCGCAGGGCGTTGCCCAGGGTGTAGCCGAACCCACGCTCGAGCGGCTCGATCGTGATCTTGGCGTGGGTGGGGCTGAGCGTCTGGACGTCCACCAGGCGCGGCTTCAAAAACTCGGTCGCAGAACTCTGCATATTCCGTCCTCGTTAAACCACTGGTCCGCTACTTGGAATACAACGCCACAACGAGACTCTCGTTGATATCCGCGGGCAGATCGCCGCGTTCGGGCGCGGCCTTGAAGACTCCCTTCATGGCCTTGATGTCCACCTCGATCCACTCCGGAAAGCCGCGCTGCTCCGCCGCCTCCAGCGCGGCCTTGATGCGCAACTGTTCCTTGGCGGCCGATGTGATCTCGATGACCTGATTCGGCTTCACCTGGTAGGAAGGTATATTCACGCGCTTGCCGTCCACCTGCACCGCGTCGTGCCGGACAAGCTGGCGCGCCTCGGTGCGCGAGACGCCGAAGCCCATGCGGTACAGCACGTTGTCCAGGCGGCACTCGAGAAGCCGCAGGAGATCGTCGCCGGTCGAGCCCTTGTGGCGCGCGGCCTGCTTGTAATAGTTCTCGAACTGGCGCTCCAGGATGCCATAGATGCGGCGCAGCTTCTGCTTCTCGCGCAACTGCAGGCCGTAATCGGACTGGCGCGAGCGGCGCTGACCGTGCTGCCCCGGCGGATAGCCGCGCTTCTCCACCGGACATTTCTCGGTGAAGCATTTCTCGCCCTTCAGAAAGAGCTTGCCGCCCTCGCGTCGGCAGAGACGGCATTTGGAGTCGTTATAACGCGCCACTATTAATAACCTCTTAAAATATTCTTAACCACGGAGAACGCAGAGATCGCAAAAAAGATTAGGGTTCTCAATTTTCAAATCCTTTGCGTCTTTGCGTCAAAAATTAATAAATTAAACCCGGCGCCGCTTGGCCGGACGGCAGCCGTTGTGCGGGATAGACGTCACGTCCACGATATTGGCGATCTCGAACCCGAGCGCGTTCAGCGCGCGCACCGCGGATTCGCGCCCCGGGCCGGGTCCCTTCACGCGCACCTCGAGCGCGCGCACGCCGTATTCCTGGGCCGCGCGCCCGGCCTTGTCGGCCGCGACCTGGGCCGCGAACGGCGTGCTCTTGCGCGAGCCCTTGAAGCCGGCGCCGCCGCAGGTCGCCCAGGAGAGCACGTTGCCCTGGCGGTCGGTGATGCTGATGATGGTGTTGTTGAACGAGGCGTGGATGTGGGCCACGCCCTCGGAGACGCTCTTCTTGACCCGCTTCTTGGCCTTGGCGGCCGCGGCGGCGGTGTCGGTGGTGGTCGTTGGGTTTGCCATGTCCGATCAATCCCGGGTTATGCCGCGGCCGGGGCGGCCTTGCGGATGATGCTCTTGCGCGGACCCTTGCGGGTGCGGGCGTTGGTGCGGGTGCGCTGCCCGCGCACCGGCAGCCCGCGGCGATGGCGCATGCCGCGGTAGGTGCCGAGGTCCATGAGCCGCTTGATATTCATGGAGACCTGGCGCCGCAGATCGCCCTCCACGGTGACCTTCGCCACCTCGGCGCGGATCTTGTCGACCTCGGCGTCGGTCAGGTCCTTGACCTTGGCCACGCCGTTCACCCCGGCGGCGACGCAGATCTTGTGCGCGCGCTGGCGGCCGATACCGTAGATCGCGGTCAGCGCGATCTCGATATGCTTCTGGTTAGGTATGTTTATGCCAGCAATACGGGCCATTTAGCCTGTCTCCAGAGGTCGCCCAGCGGGGAAAAGCGCGCAAAGATACTGATCTTGCCGGGAAAAATCAACCATTTCCGTCGCCTTTCTACCCCTGACGCTGTTTATGGGTGGGATCGGAGCAAATAACCCGCACCACCCGCTTACGCCGCACGATCTTGCAATTGCGGCACATTTTCTTCACCGATGTCCTGACTTTCATATATCACCTCGAAGCTACAAGCCCCAAGCCTTAAGCCCCAAGCTTGTAGCTTGAAGCTTGCAGCCTGGAGCTTTACCTGGGTATTCCCATCCCGCCCGTAAGATTCGCCTTCTTGAGCAGGCTCTCGTACTGGCGCGACATCAGGTGCGCCTGCACCTGGGCCATGAAATCCATGCACACCACCACCACGATCAGGAGCGAGGTGCCGCCGAAATAGAACGGCACGTTCCACTTCACGATCAGGAACTCCGGCAGCAGGCACACCAGCGTCACGTACACCGCGCCGGCGAGCGTCAGCCGCGACATCACGCCGTCAATATAGGCCGCGGTCTGCTCCCCCGGGCGGATCCCGGGTATGAAGGCGCCGGACTTCTTCAGATTCTCCGCCGTCTCCTTGGGGTTGAACACCAGGGCGGTGTAGAAGAAGCAGAAGAAGACGATCGCCGCCGCGTACAGGATCACGTAGATCGGCTGCCCGGGGGAGATGGTGGTGGCGACGTCGCGCAGCCAGCCCATGCCCTCCGACTGCCCGAACCAGCTCACCACCGTCGCCGGCAGCAGGATGATGCTGGAGGCGAAGATCGGCGGGATCACGCCGGACATGTTGATTTTGAGCGGCAGATGACTCGTCTGGCCGGCGAGTATCTGCCGGCCCATCTGGCGCTTGGCGTAGTTGACCGTTATGCGCCGCTGACCGCGCTCCACCAGCACCACGAACCAGGTCACGCCGATCGCGATGGCGAACAGGAGCAGCGCGAACAGCGGCTGGAACGTCCCGCGCCCGACCAGCTCCAGGGTTTGCGCGATCGCCGCCGGCAGCCCGGCGACGATGCCGGCGAAGATGATGATCGAGATGCCGTTGCCGACGCCGCGCTCGGTCACCTGCTCGCCGAGCCACATGAGAAACATGGTGCCGGTCACGAGCGTGATCACCGTCATCAACTTGAAGCCGACGCCCGGGCTCAGCACCACGGCGGCGCCGCCCCCGGTCTGGGATTCCAGCGCGATCGCGATGCCGAGCGCCTGGAACGCCGCCAGCACCACCGTGCCGTAGCGGGTGTACTGGGTGATCTTGCGCCGCCCGCTCTCGCCCTCCTTCTTGATCTGCTCGAGCTGCGGAATCACCGACGACATGAGCTGCATGATGATCGAGGCCGAGATGTACGGCATGATCCCGAGCGCGAACAACGAGAACCGCTCGAGCGCGCCGCCGGAGAACATGTTGAACAGGCCGACGATGGAGCTCTGCGTGTCGCGGAACAACTGCGCGAGCGCCGCCGGGTTTATCCCCGGCACCGGAATATAGGTCCCGGCGCGGTAGACCACGAGCACGCCGAGCACGAAAAACAGCCGCTGCCTTAGGTCCGTGAGCTTGCCGAGCCCGGCGAGACCTCCGAGACGTGCGCCCGGGCTACTCATATGACAGGACGAACGCAGTAGGGCTTCATTATCATGACAGGACGAGCGAAGCAGGGCTTCATTATCATGGCAGGACGAACGCAGTAGGGCTTCATTATCTCAGGCCTCGACCTTGCCGCCGGCCTGCTGGATCGCGGCCGCCGCGCCCTTGGAGACGGCGAGGCCCTTGACGGTCACGGCCTTTTCCAGCTTGCCGGAGAGAAACACCTTGGCGCGCAGCGCCTGCGGCGGGACGATGTTGGCCTTTTTCAGCACCGCCAGGTCAATCACGGCGTCGGCGAGGCGGTTCAGATCGCTCAATCGCACCTCGCCGGTATCGCCCTTCATCTGCGAGCGGAAGCCGCGTTTGGGCAGGCGCCGCTGCAGCGGCATCTGGCCGCCCTCGAATCCGACCTTGTGGAAGCCGCCGGCGCGGGCGTACTGGCCCTTGTGGCCGCGGCCGGAGGTCTTGCCCAGGCCGCTGCCGACGCCGCGGCCGACGCGCCTGGCGGCGGTCTTGGCGCCGCGGGCCGGTTTGAGTGAATTCAGTCGCATAGTTTTCTCTTTTACCATTTTCCTACATTCGTGCCTGCCATACCTGGCGATGCTGCTGGAACTTCGTTAAGCCCCGGCCCGTGCCTCCGTGCACGGGCGTTCGCCGGCACGAATGCACGTTAACAGGTTGTTGAAAAACTCGTTTTTCAACAACCTGCGGTGCGGTCGAGGGACCGACCGCCATTTTTCAAACACCCAAGTGTTTGAAAAATGAAGCACAGCAAAAATCGCATTTTTGCTGTGCGTGGTTGAAAAAGTCCTGGACTGACTTTTTCAACAACCTGTTAAGTGCATTCGTGCCTACTCCGGCTCACCCTCGCATTTGACCATGAATGAGATCCTGTTGATCATGCCGCGCACCGCGGGCGTGTCCTCGACCTCCACGGTATGGCGCAGCCGGCGCAGTCCGAGCCCGCGGACACAGGCCATGTTTCTCTTGCCCGTGCCGAAGGGGCTCTTCACCAGCGTCACTTTCAGCTTCTTCGTGGCCATCGTCGCTCCTAACCCAGGATCTCCTCGATCTTCTTGCCGCGCTTGGCCGCGGCGCGGGCCGGGCCGTGGATCGAGCACAGGCCCTTGATGGTGGCGCGCACGACGTTGATCGGGTTGCGCGAGCCGATGCACTTGGCCAGCACGTCATGCACGCCCGCGACCTCGAACACCGCGCGCATCGCGCCGCCGGCGATGATGCCGGTGCCGACGGACGCCGGCTTCATGACCACCCGGGAGGCGCCGTGGCTGATCTCGATCGCATGGTGCAGCGTCACGCCCTTGAGATCGAGCTTGACCATGTTGCGGCGCGCGTTCTCCATCGCCTTCTGCACCGCCGCCGGCACCTCGCGCGCCTTGCCGCGTCCGACGCCGATGCGGCCGGCGCCGTCGCCCACCACCGTGAGCGCGGAAAAGCCGAAGATCCGGCCGCCCTTGACGACCTTGGCCACGCGCCGGATGCCGATCAGCTTTTCCTGGAAATTGTCCGAGCGGCCTTCGCCGTCACCGTGTGCGGTCATGCGCGTCTCCTAGAATTCCAAACCGTGTTCACGCGCGGCGTCCGCCAGCGCCTTGACCCGGCCGTGGTACTTGTAGCCGGAGCGGTCGAAGGCCACGCGCGTGACGCCCGCGCTCTTCGCCTTCTCGGCGATGCGCTTGCCGATCAGCCTGGCCGCCGCCGCGTTGCCGCCGTTTTTCAGCTCCTTGCGCACCTCGACCTCGAGGGTCGAGGCGCTCGCGAGCACGCGCGCGCCGCCCGCGTCAATGATCTGCGCGTAGATGTGGCGCGGCGTGCGGTGCACGCACAAGCGCTTGGCCGGCAGGCCCGCGATCCTGCGCCGCACGCGTTGGGCGCGCCGCAGGCGTTTTTCAATCTTGCTCGCCATGATGTTTTCGCCGTTACTTCTTCTTTGCTTCCTTCTTCACTATGACCTCGTCTACATAACGCACGCCCTTGCCTTTGTACGGCTCGGGCGCGCGGAAGTCGCGGATCTCCGCGGCCACCTGACCGACGAGGTGTTTGTCCGCCCCGCGCACGGTGACGCTGGTCTGGTCCGGACACTCGATCGTGATGCCGTTCGGAATGTCGTACGCCAGCGGGTGCGAATAGCCGAGCGTGAGGTTCAATTTCCGGCCCTGCACCGCGGCGCGGTAGCCGACGCCGATGATGGTCAGCCGCTTCTCGAACCCCTTGGTCACGCCCGTCACCATGTTGTTCACGAGCGCCCGCATCGTGCCGGAGACGGCGCGCGCGAGGTTGCTCTCGGCCAGGCGCTCAAAGCGCAACTGCGCCCCGTCCTGGGTGACCTTCACCAGGGGGTGCACGGCGTATTCGAGGCTCCCCTTGGGGCCCTTCACGCTCACGTGGTTGCCGCTGAGTCTGACCTCGACCCCGCCCGGTATGGTGACCGGATTTTTCGCTATCCTGGACATGTTCGCTCTATCGCCTCGTCCGGCCTCAGGAAATGATGCACAGCACTTCGCCGCCGAGGCCGGCCTGGCGCGCGGCGCGATCGGACATGACCCCTTTGGACGTGGAGACGATCGCCACGCCCGTGCCGCCGAAGACGCGCGGCAACCGGTCCTTGGCCCGATACTGGCGCAGGCCGGGCGCGCTCACGCGCTCGATGCGCTCGATCACCGGCCGGCCCTCGAAATACTTGAGCGCGATCTCCAGCGTCGTTTTACCGGCGTCGCTGACCTCGCGCCAGTCCTCGACATAGCCCTCGTCCTTGAGCACCTGCGCGATGGCGCGCTTGATGCTCGAGGACGGCATGCGCACGCTGACCTTCTCGGCCTTCTGGCCGTTGCGGATGCGGGTCAACATGTCTGAAATCGGGTCGTTTATCATAAAATCAGTTCCAAGTTACAAGTAGCAAGTGGCAAGCAAAGGACTGGTTGTCTCTTGTAACTTGCTACTTGCCGCTTGTTACTGTTGTTCACCAACTCGCCTTCACCACTCCCGGCGCTTCGCCGCGCATCATGACCTCGCGCAGTTTGCTGCGCGCCAGGCCGAACTTGCGATAGACGCCGCGCGACCGGCCGGTCAGGCGGCAGCGATTGTGCATGCGCGTCGGGTTCGAGTCGCGCGGCAGCTTCTGCAGCTGAAGCATCGCATCGTGGCGCGTCTCCTCGGAGAGCTTGGTGTTCTTGACCATCTCCCGCAGCTCCGCGCGCTTGACGGCGTGTTTCACCACGAGCGCCCGGCGGCGCTTGTCACGTTCGAGAATTGACTTTCTGGCCATGGACCCCTCAGCTCTTGAGCGGAAAGTTGAATGCCTCCAGCAGCGCCCTGGCCTCGGCGTCGGTCCTGGCGCTGGTGGCGATGGAGATGTCCATCCCGCGGATGGCGTCCACCTTGTCGAAATCTATCTCCGGAAAGATGATCTGCTCCTTGATGCCGAGCGAATAGTTGCCGCTGCCGTCGAACGCGCGCGGCGTCAGGCCGCGGAAATCGCGGATGCGCGGGATGGCGATGCTGATCAGGCGATCCAGAAACTCGTACATGCGCGCGCCGCGCAGCGTCACCTTGCAGCCGATGGGCCAGCCTTCACGCACCTTGAAGGCCGCGACCGACTTGCGCGCGCGCGTGATCAGCGGCTTCTGGCCGCTGATGAGCGTCATGTCGTTGACGGCGTTCTCGATGATCTTCTTGTCGGCCATGGCCTCACCCACCCCCATGTTGAGGGCGATCTTGGTGATCCGCGGCACCTGCATCACGTTCTTGTACCCGAACTTGGCCTGCAGCGCCGGCGCCACGCTCTTCCGGTAATGTTCCTGGAGCCTTGTCATAAATAATTCAATAAATTCAAATTAATATTTTTGGAACCACAGATGGACACAGATAGAATCATGGGTATGTCCGTTCTGGATTTTTTAATCTGCGTTTATCCGTGTTTATCTGTGGTTTCAAAAAAAATATATTCTCAAACCTTTACTTCACGTCGGCGACTTCGCCGCTCTTCTTGAAAAACCGCACCTTGCGCCCGTCGGCGAGCGCCTTGAACCCCACGCGCTCGCCCTTGCCCGTCGCCGCGTTGTAGAGCGCGACGTTGGAGACCTGGATCGGCGCCTCCTTTTCCATGATCCCGCCGGTCACGCCGCGGTTCGGGTTCGGGCGGGTGTGGCGCTTGACCACGTTGATGTTCTGCACCAGCACCCGGCCGTCGGGCAACACGCGCAGCACCTCGCCGTGCTTGCCCTTGTCCCGGCCCGCGAGCACCATCACCTGGTCGCCTTTTCGAATCT
>MFSY01000047.1:0-8396 GCA_001785175.1 Candidatus Muproteobacteria bacterium RIFCSPHIGHO2_01_FULL_65_16
CACCGGCGTTTATCTTCCCGAAGAGCGCGTGCGTATGCGCGACATCATGCAGCAGTTCGACTCCGAGAACCGCTTCGGCATACCGGCCAACTGGTTCGAGAAAGCTATGGGTATATGCGAGCGACGAGTTGCGCCGGCCGATACACTACCCTCCGACATGGCGACCTGCGCAGCCAAGGAGGCGCTGGACCTCGCCGGCCTTACTGCCACCGAGCTTGACGCAATTATCTACACAGGGTTAGCGCGGGATCATCTTGAACCCGCTACTGCCCACATCGTGCAACGCAAGCTCGGCGCCGAGAATGCCGTGGCGTTCGACATCACCAACGCCTGCCACGGCTTCATGAACGGCGTCCACCTCATGGATGCATTGATTGCGACCGGCCAGGTGCGTCGCGGCCTTGTCGTTACCGGAGAGCAGGGCTCGCGCATGGGGCAGCTTGCCATCGAGGAGCTTAGGGTAACCACAAGCCGTGAGACGTTCACCAAGCTCGCCGCCGGACTGACACTCGGCGACGCCGGCGCCGCACTCATCATGGGGCCCAAGATTGACCCCGACACGGGCTTCATGGGGTTCATGCTGCAATCCTACGGCGAAATCTCAGGGCTTTGCGTCTATGGCCGCCACGGGCAGGAAAACGCCATGTGCACCGACATGCCGACCCTGGTGATGCACAACGAGCGTCTACACAGCGCCATGTTCCGCGAGTTCATGAACCGACTGGGGTGGCTATCGCGGGATATCGCCAGGTTCATCCACCACCAGGTAGGCATCCGCATCTTCCGCCAGCATGCCAGCTACGCCGGGATCTCGCTCGACATCATGCCCAATACCCTGACCCGGTTCGGCAATATGATTACGGCCAATATTCCAATAAATCTATATAACCTAGCGAAAAATAAGGAAGTCGCACCCGGGCATAAGCTGTTCCTGTCCGGCTCGGGCAGCGGGCTGGCCATCAGCCAAGCCGGGTTGATTTGGGATGCGGCCTGATCTGTACTATTGTTTAAGGGGGCGGGTGCATAGCCCACCTCTGTTGTTATTGTCACTTCTCTAGGGAAGACAGGATCAAGACATGGACTCGAGCCCCTTGCTCGTCAGCCTGCCGGCGATCATCGCGCTGCTATTCAAGATCGGGATTTTCGTGTACGCGCGCGCCTCCGGCGTACACACCCACCTGATGCGGTTATATCTCTATTTTCTGTTTGCGCTCTCGATCCAGAATGTCGCCGAGATATCACATTTCTACACGCTCGCGCGCGACGCAATGCCTTACCTTGAATTCACTGTTTTCTACGCGGCCCTCGTCATTGCCGTTGCGCTGTTGCTGCATCTGGCAATATCCATGTCTTTCCGCAATGAGGATGTGTGGACCAAGTATGTCTTGGCGGGCATTTACTCATACGCCGTCATCCTCGTAGTTTTACTGATCTTCACACCCTGGGTCATAGCTGATCTCGTGCGCCTACGTTACACAGCCACACGGGTTCCCGGCCCGCTGTTTCCAGCCTTGGAGGTGTTTGTAGTCGGCGGGTTCTTCTGTGCCGTGGGAATCTTCGCGCGCGGTGCGCGCCACCAGGACACTTCGCCAAAACGGGCGAAGGCCACAATCATGCTGCTCGCCATCATTCCCATGGCGGCCGTCATGATCACCGTGTTCGCCATGCTCCATTTCAACGTTCGTCTGTTCAACGCGACGGTCATCAACCCTGTCGCCATCACCTTCTTCCTTGCGGTTACGGTTTACGCCATTCACCAACACCGCCTGTTCGACATTCAGTTCTTCATCCCCTGGTCCAAGGTGCGGAAGCGCAAGTCCGCGTTCTACGAGCGCATTCGCGCGCTGGTCGTGGAGATCGCCGATCTCGGCACGGTGAATCAGGCCATCGGCCGCCTGGCCGAGACGCTGCGCTGTCCGGTGGCGCTGGTCGGCGGCAACAGGTCGGTGTTGGCGTTCACCGGCGGCGGGGCGCGCATGACCGAGTTTCCCAAGGACGGGCTGCGCGGCATTGACCGCATCACGGTGGCCAACGAAATCGCGGATTCGATGCCGGATACCCACGCGCTCATGCGGCAATACGGCATAGCGGCCATCGTGCCCTTCTATCCGCACAGCCGGGCCGCCGCGAGCTGGATGCTGCTCGGCGAATCCTTCAGCGAGCAAGTTTACACGCCGCTGGATTTCAAGATGGTCGAGCAACTGTTCGACAAGATGGCCGAGCTGTTCCTGGACAGGATGATCCACTTGCGCACGCAGCTCGCCGACGCCCAGCGGCATATGCGCATACTCGAGCAGCGTCTCCACAAGACCGAGGAGAATCTTATGGCAGTCAAGGATGAAAACAGCGGCCTGCGCGAGCAGAATTCGCGCCTGCTCACTGATAATTTGAGCAGTCTGCAAACATTGGTTCTCGGGCCGTCAGCCGCGGCGAGCGAAAGGGCGTCAGCCCCCGGCGCCGAGCCGCAGTCTCAGCCGGAGACCAAGACGCTTGAAGAATATGTAAGCGAATTCGAGGCGCAGATCATCAAGCAGACGCTGGAGCGCTGCAACGGCAACAAATCCAAGGCCGCGCGCATACTCGGGCTCAGGCCGAACACGTTGCACTACAAGCTGGAGCGTTACGGGCTCGTGGTGGAAAAGAAAAAAACCGCCTGATCCAGCGCCCTCACCCCAGCCCTCTCCCGGAGGGAGAGGGAGTAACAAACAAACTGCTAACCGCCGGCCGTGCCCCGCATCGGGGCGGAAGCGCGCACCTCGGGATGGGTCAGATAAGCGAAGACGGCGCCGGCGATTGCCGCGGCCATGGTTTCGCCCCAGGCCTGCACCTGCGGCCGGAAACCCACGTCACACCAAAAGAGCCTGCCATCCTCGAACCGCCCGCACAGGATGTGCACGGCTTCGGGCAGCAACGTCAACGCCGTTTCCACGTCGCGCGTATAGGGCCGGCAGCCGTCCGCGCCGCCGGGAGCGCCGAGATGGCGCTCGATCAGCATATCCGCCCTGGGGCACGGCTGACGCAACTGCTTCAATATCCTTTCCCTGAACTCGGGCGTCATCGTTATCCTCGCAATATCGGGTTTCACGCCTCAACAGCTTAGATATATAGGCCAGCACCGTCCTGCTGTCATGCGCGCGGTGCACCGGCGGCAAAATGATAATGAAAACCGGCGGTTATGGGGTAGAATGCCTCACCCATGGGCGAGCGCACCGCCGTTGTCCTTTTCAATCTGGGAGGGCCGGACTCCCTGAAATCGGTGCGGCCGTTTCTGCTCAATCTCTTCTCCGATCCGGACATCTTCAAGTTTCCCCTGGGTTTTCTGACGCAAAAACTTTTCGCCGCCGTCATTGCCTGGCGGCGCGCGCCGGAGGCGGCCAGGGGCTATGCCGCCATCGGCGGCAAATCGCCGCTGCTGGAGAACACCCAGGCCCAGGCGATCGCGCTGCAATTCGCGCTCGCCGACGCCGGCGACGTCGCCGTCTTTGTCTGCATGCGCTACTGGTCCCCCCGCAGCCGCGAGGTGGTCGCCGAGCTGAAGGCCAAAGGCTACGCGCGCCTGGTGCTGCTGCCGCTGTACCCGCAGTACTCGCTCACCACCGGCGGCAGTTCGTACAATGATTTCACGCGCGCGTGCCGGCGCCGGCGCTATCAGCCGCAGATCCGCTTCGTACGCCAGTGGTACGACCAGCCCGATTATCAACAAGCCATAGTGGAATCGCTGCGCGCGGAGGTGAAAAAATTTCCCGACCCCGATCCGGCGCGGATCGAGGTCTTGTTCTCCGCCCACGGACTGCCGCGCAAGATCGTTGACGCCGGCGATCCCTACGAGCGCCAGATTCGGGACACCTATGAAGCCGTGCGTGCCAAACTGGGCTGGCCGCATACCACGCTGTGCTACCAGAGCCGCGTCGGGCCGCAGGAATGGCTCCAGCCGTACATCCACGACGTGATACGCGCCAAGGGACAGGCCGGGGCGAAGCAAATGCTGGTCTACCCGATCGCCTTCGTGTCGGATCACCTCGAGACCCTGTACGAGCTCGGCGTGCTCTACGCGGAGCAGGCGCGCGCGCACGGCGTCGCGCACTATCGCGTGGCGCCGGCCCTGAACGACCACCCGCGCCTGATTGCGGCGCTCAAAAAAGTGGTGCTGCAGAATCTATGAATGCCGACCGGCCTCCGGTTGTGATGGTCTTTGCCGGCACCGACCCGACCGGCGGCGCCGGGGTGGCGGCCGACATCGTGACGCTGGCGAGCCTCGGCTGCCATCCGGCCCCGGTCGTGACCGCGGTCACGGCCCAGGACACCGCCGGCATCAAGCAATTCAGCCTGGTGGATGCGGAGCTGGTCATCGCCCAGGCGCGCGCCGTGCTCGAAGACATGCCGGTGGCGGCGTTCAAGACCGGCATGCTCGGCAGCACCGCGGCCGTGGCCGCCGTCGCCAGCATCGCCGAGGATTACCCCGACATCCCGCTGATCGTGGATCCGGTGCAGGCCTCCGGCCGCGGCGACCCGCTCGCCGACGAGCCGCTGGACGACGTGCTGCGCATGCTGCTGCTCCCACGCGCCACGCTGGTGACGCCCAACAGCCTCGAGGCGCGGGGGCTCGCGCCCGACGCGGACACGCTCGACGCCTGCGCCCAGCAGCTGATGGCGCTCGGCTGCCGCTACGTCCTGATCACCGGCGCGCATGAAAACACACCCCAGGTCGTCAACCGTTTCTACGGCAACATGCGCCAACTGGAGAGCTTCGCCTTCGAGCGCCTGCCGGGTGGTTTCCACGGTTCCGGCTGCACCTTGGCCGCCGCCTGCGCCGCCGGCTTCGCCCACGGCCTGGAACCGGCGAGCGCGGTGATCGAGGCCCTGCGCTACACCTGGAATACCCTCAAGGCCGGTCACCGCCTGGGGATGGGACAACCCATGCCCGATCGCCTTTATTGGGGCGGCGGTCCGTTCCGTCGCCGCAAACCGCATGACGCCTGAGCCCGCGATCCGGGGCCTGTACGCCATCGCCGACACGGAGTACCTGCCGCGCGCCAGACTGCCCGCCGCCGTGGAACACGCGATCCAGGGCGGGGCGCGCCTCATCCAGTACCGCGATAAAAATGGCGACCGCGCGACACGCCGGGGCCAGGCCGAGGAATTGGCGCGACTCTGCCGGCGACACGGCGTCCCCCTGATCGTCAATGACGACGTGGATCTCGCCGCGGACAGCGGCGCCGACGGCGTGCACCTGGGCCGCGACGACGCCCCCGTCGCCGGGGCGCGGCGCAGGCTCGGGCCGCGGGCCGTAATCGGCGTCTCCTGTTACAACGAGTTGGAGCGGGCGCTGGCGGCCGAATCCCAGGGCGCCGATTATGTCGCCTTCGGCAGCTTCCATCCTTCGCGCACCAAACCCCGGGCGGTGCGCGCCACGCCCGAGCTTTTGCGCGCGGCGCGGAAGAAGCTGCGTCTCCCCATAGTTGCCATCGGCGGCGTCACCCCGGAAAATGGCGCCGAGTTGATCGCGGCCGGGGCCGACGCCCTGGCGGCCGCAGAGGGGGTGTTCAACCAACCGGACGTCCGCGCCGCGGCCGAGCGCTACGCGCGGCTTTTTAACCTGTAGGGGAACGGTACGCCCGGCCTATAAACCCGTGCCGTATTGGCGCCAAGGCGTCTGGGCGTATATACTATGACGTAGATACGCTTTGATGAGGAACCGAGCGATGAAAACCGCCAAGATATTCCGCAGCGGCAACAGCCAGGCCGTCCGGCTCCCCAAGGAGTTCCGCGTTCCCGATGACGAAGTCTTCATCAAAAAAACGGGGGGGACGATCGTGCTGATCCCCAAGAAGACCGGTCGCTGGAAGAACGTGAAGGCATGTGCCGGCCGTTTCAAAGGCGAGCTGGAGCGTAAACAGCCACGGACGTTCGATGAGCGCCCATGGCCGCAATGAACTATCTGCTGGATACCGACACCTGTATTTATCTGATGACCGACCGCGAACCGCGGCGGCGGGCGAACATCCTGGCGCATCTGGAAGCGCTGCGATCGGATGAAATCGCCCACCTCTCCAGTATCACCGTGATGGAACTGAGCTACGGCGCGCACAAGGGCCGCTGGAGCAAGGCCAATACCGAGCTGCTGGAGCAATTCTTGCTGGATTTCGCCATCGCGTCCTTCGATGAAATGGCAGCCCGCATCGGCGGCGCCCTGCGCGCCGCCCTGGAGAAAAAAGGCAAACCGATCGGCCCCCTGGATACGCTGATCGCCGCCCACGCCTTGGGCTTGGGGGCTGTTCTGGTGACTAACAATACGCGTGAATTTTCCCGCGCCCCCGGCCTAAAAGTGCAAAACTGGGCGGCCGGCTGAGCCGTCTTACTTTCGCAGCGACGACGCCCATTGACCAAGGCTCGGTTGAACCGTCGGCGCTGTGTCAAAATACCTCTCTTTTTCCATCCCACAGGACAACGCATGAGCCAGTCGCAGGAGCTTTTTAACCGGGCCAAACAACACATCCCCGGCGGCGTGAACTCGCCCGTGCGCGCCTTCAAGGGCGTCGGCGGCGAGCCGGTGTTCTTCGCCCGCGGCAAGGGCGCGTATCTCTGGGACGAGGACGGCAGGAAGTACATTGATTACGTCGGCTCCTGGGGACCGATGATCCTCGGGCATGCGCACCCCAAGGTGCTGGCCGCGGTCAAGGAAACGGCGGCGAAGGGCCTGAGTTTCGGCGCACCCACGCGCATCGAAATCGAGATGGCGGAGCTGATCTGTTCGATCGTGCCTTCGATCGAGAAGGTGCGGATGGTGAGCTCCGGCACCGAGGCCACGATGAGCGCCATTCGGCTCGCGCGCGGCTTCACCGGGCGCGACAAGATCGTCAAGTTCGAGGGTTGCTATCACGGCCACGCCGACTCGCTGCTGGTGAAGGCCGGCTCCGGGGCGCTGACCCTGGGCGTGCCGACCTCGCCCGGCGTGCCGGCGGAGCTCGCGGCGCACACGCTCACGCTCGAGTACAACAACATCGAGCCGGCCGACGAGCTGTTCAAAAAGCTCGGGCGCGAGATCGCGTGCGTGATCGTGGAGCCGGTGGCCGGCAACATGAACTGCGTGCCGCCGGTCGCGGGCTTTCTCCAGGGCCTGCGCGCGCTGTGCGACGCCCATGGGGCGCTGCTCATTTTCGACGAGGTGATGACCGGGTTTCGCGTCGGCCTGCACGGGGCCCAGGGGCTTTATGGAATAAAGCCGGATCTCACCACCCTCGGCAAGGTGATCGGCGGCGGGCTGCCGGTCGGGGCCTTCGGCGGGCGCGCCGAGGTCATGGACCGCATCGCCCCGGACGGCCCGGTGTATCAGGCCGGGACGCTGTCGGGCAACCCGGTGGCGCTGGCCGCGGGGCTGGCGACGCTGAAAGAGATCGCGCGCACGGGGTTCTTCGAAAAACTCTCGGCCACGACCACGGCCCTGGCCGAGGGGCTCAGGGAGCGCGCGCGCCTCGCCGGCGTTCCCCTGGCGGTCCAGGCGGTGGGCGGAATGTTCGGGATCTTTTTCACGCGCGAGCAGCGCGTCACGCGCTTTTCCCAGGTCATGGCCTGCGACGGCGAGCGCTTCAAGAAATTTTTTCACGGGATGCTGCGCGCCGGCGTGTATCTCGCGCCGTCGGCGTACGAGGCGGGGTTCGTGTCCGCGGCCCACAGCGCGAAAGACATCGCCAGGACTCTGGACAAGGCGGAGGCGGTGTTGAAAAAACTTTAGAACCCCAAACAATAAAGAAAATAACCGCCAAGACGCCAAGGTCGCCAAGTAAAGACTATCTTTTTAGAGAAAACTTGGCGTTCTTGGCGCCTTGGCGGTTCAAAATCGTATTCGTTTTGTTAGAGGCTAGAAATAAAAAGGGCCGGGAAGTCACTCCCGGCCCCGCGTGCCCCCACAACAATTCGGTTCAGCTGACGAGGATATTGGTCGCGGCGAAGCGGACGGTGGCCACCTGCGGACGCACGGCCTCGTCGGTCAGGGCGATGTCCACGCCCAGTATCGTCACCACGTCGTTATGATCGCGCACACCCGGCAGCTCTTCGCGCAGGTAGCTGTAGTGGGTCTCGTTCATGTAGACCAGATTCGGCCGGCGGCCGTAATCCCGTTCGTAGGTTCTAACCAGACTGACGATGTGGCTGAGCATTGTCTTTTTCCTTCGCCCCTCGCGGGGCCCAGAAACCGTCGCTTACCTTGATATGAGCAACACTCGTGCCAGCCCGTGAAATTGAATAACTTATTGAACCGGAACGCTTTTAGATGATAATGATTCCTGCCTGGCGCGGCGGGCCTCCGCGGGGGACGAAATCGTGGATGGGGGCGTGTCAAATAGCGTCACCTGGCGCCGCGCGCTGACGACCCGATCGCGCCGGTGAAAGTAGCAATG
>MFSY01000047.1:8403-9168 GCA_001785175.1 Candidatus Muproteobacteria bacterium RIFCSPHIGHO2_01_FULL_65_16
AATGGCTTTATAACTGCGGGGTTGGTTCCAGAATCAACTTCCGATGACGAGGAAGAAGGTATTCTTCCATGACACGGCGCACTTCGCAGGCTTAAGCATGTTCCACCCGACCATGCTCCTCCGCCGGCTGTGGCCGCTGTGCCTGCTCTTGCTCGCCGCGTTCGCCCCGGCGCAGGAGCCGGAGGCCGGCTTCAGCTTCGGCGTTGTGCCGCAGCGCACCGCCATTGACCTGGCGCGATCATGGGTGCCGGTCCTCGACTACCTCGGCGCGAAGACCGGCTATCGGTTCGAGTTCAGGACCGCCAGGGACGCCGACGCCTTCGAGCAACGGCTGGACACGGGTGAATTCGATCTGGTTTACATGAATCCCTACCAGTACATTCTTCATCACGCCAAACACGGCTATCGGGTCTACGCCAAGGAAAAAGATCGGCTGTTGACCGGCCTCATCGTGGTCCGTGTGGATAGCCCGTACCGGGAGGTGCGGGAGCTGGATGGAAAGACACTGGCGTTCCCTGCGGCCAGCGCCTTCGCCGCGAGCTTGCTGCCGCGCGCTTATCTTAGTCGCATGGGCATCGCTTACACGCCGGCGTACGTGGCGTCCCACGATTCGGTGTATATCGGCGTGTCCAAGAATTTATTCATCGCGGGTGGCGGCGTGCACCAGACATTGAATAATCTGGCGCCGGAGATCCGCAAGCAGCTGCGTGTCGTCTGGGTCTCGCCGCCGGTGACGCCGCACGCGCTGGCCGCGCACCCGCGCGT
>MFSY01000048.1:0-1616 GCA_001785175.1 Candidatus Muproteobacteria bacterium RIFCSPHIGHO2_01_FULL_65_16
TGATAGCTGATAGCTGACCGCTAATTGCTAATCGCTAATTGCTAATTTTCTCCGCGCCTCCGCGGCGAGATCACCCTTTCAGCCCACAGAGCAAGCTATTATGCCAGCTTCCGCCGGAGATAGTCGCCGACGGCGGCCAGCCCGACCAGTTCCTGGCCCGCGCCCGCGCGCAGGTCCTTCACCGCGACGGCGTGCTGCTCGTGTTCCTCCTGGCCCAGGAGCAGGGCGAAGCGCGCGCCGCTGCGGTCGGCGCGCTTGATCTGGGCCGTGAGGCTGCCGCCGCCGCAGTTGCACTCCACGCGCAGGCCGAGGTCGCGCAGCGACTCCGCGAGCTTGAGCCCCGGCTCCACCACGGACGTGCCGATCAGCGCCAGGTACACCTGCGGCGCGTTCGCCGGCGCGCCCGCCGGCGGCGACAGCAGTTCCACCAGGCGCTCCAGCCCGAGCGCGAACCCCGCCGCCGGCGCGGGCCGGCCGCCCAGAAGCTCCACCAGGCCGTCGTAGCGCCCGCCGGCGCACACCGCCGACTGCGCCCCGAGGCGTTCGCTGGCCCATTCGAACACGGTGCGGGTGTAATAATCGAGGCCGCGCACCAGGCGCGGATTCACTTCGTAACGCACGCCCGCCCCGTCGAGCAGCGCGCGCAGTTGCGCGAAATGCGCGCGCGACTCGTCGTCCAGGTGCGCGGCGAGTTCCGGGGCGCCGGCGATCACGTCCTGCATGGCCGGGTTCTTGCTGTCCAGGATGCGCAACGGATTCTTGTCAAGCCGCCGCAGGCTGTCCGCGTCCAGCTCCGCGCGCCGCGTCTCGAGATAGCGCACCAGCACCTTGCGGTAGGCGGCGCGCGCCGCCGGCGTCCCGAGGGAATTGATCTGGAGCGTGAGGCCGTCAACGCCGAGGGCGCGCCACAGACGCACGCACATGAGAATCTGCTCGACGTCAACGTCGGGGCCTTCCATGCCGAAGGCCTCGACGCCGATCTGATGGAACTGGCGGTAACGGCCCTTTTGCGGGCGCTCGTGGCGGAACATTGGGCCGCCGTACCAGAAACGCTGCACCTGGTTGTGCAGCAGGCCGTTTTCGATGCCGGCGCGCACGCAACCGGCCGTACCCTCGGGTCGCAGTGTCAGGCTCTCGTGGTTGCTGTCCTCGAAGGTGTACATCTCCTTCTCGACGATGTCGGTGAGGCTGCCGATGGAGCGCGCGAAGAGCTCGGTCTTCTCGACCACGGGAAAGCGGATCTCGCGGTAACCGTAGGCCGCGAGCACGGCGCGCGCGACGCCCTCGATGCGCTGCCAGCGCTCGACGGCGTCCGGCAACAGGTCATTCATCCCGCGAACGGCCTGGATCACCTTGCTCAACGGAAATTCCTCAGCCCGCCTTCTCGACGGCGATCGGCGGCGGCACGGCACGGCGCTTGAGCGCCGCGCGGACGGCGCGCTCGAGCTCGTCCACGATCTGCTCATTGGCGATCTTGCGGCTCGGCTGGCCGTCAATATAGAGCAGGCTCGGGTTGCCGCCGGCGACGCCGATCGCGGCGGCGCGCGCCTCGCCGGGGCCGTTGACGCAACAGCCGATGACGGCCACGTCCAGCGGCTCGCGGATGTCGTCGAGTC
>MFSY01000048.1:1628-16451 GCA_001785175.1 Candidatus Muproteobacteria bacterium RIFCSPHIGHO2_01_FULL_65_16
CGTTGACCGCGGCGATGACGTCGAATTCCTGGCGCGCGCAGGTGGGACAGGCGATGATGTTCACGCCCTTGGCGCGCAGCCGCAGGCTCTTGAGGATGTCGAAGCCGACCCGCACCTCCTCCACCGGATCGGCGGCGAGCGAGACGCGGATGGTGTCGCCGATGCCATCGGCGAGCAGCATGCCGATGCCGACGGCGGATTTGACCGTGCCGGAACGCAGTCCGCCGGCCTCGGTGATGCCGAGATGCAGCGGCTGTTCGATCTGCGCCGCGAGCTTGCGGTAGGCCGCGACCGCGAGCAGCACGTCCGAAGCCTTGACACTCACCTTGAAGTCCTGGAAGCCGAGTTTGTCCAGGATGTCCAGGTGGCGCAGGGCCGACTCGACGAGCGCGTCGGGCGTGGGCTCGCCGTATTTCCTCTGCAGGTCCTTCTCGAGCGAGCCCGCGTTCACCCCGATGCGCAGGGGAATGCCGCGATCGCGCGCGGCCGCGATCACGGCGCGCACGCGGTCTTCGCGCCCGATGTTGCCGGGATTGATGCGCAGGCAATCGGCCCCGAGCTCGGCCACGCGCAGCGCGATCTTGTAGTCGAAGTGAATGTCGGCGACGAGCGGCGCCTTGGCCTGCGTCTTGATTTTTCCGAAGGCCTCGGCCGCGTCCAGCGTCGGCACCGACACGCGCACGATGTCCGCGCCCGCGGCCTCGAGCGCGCGGATCTGCGCCACGGTCGCCGCGACATCCGTGGTCTCGGTGTTGGTCATGCTCTGGACGCTGATCGGCGCGTCGCCGCCGACGGCGACGCCGCCGACCATGATGCGGCGGCACGCGCGCCGCTTTATGGGGTTCGCGCGCGTCACGTCAGCGACCGGCGGCCCCGAGCGTGAACCGCGCCACCTGCCCGTGCTTGTGCTGAAGGACGTTGTATTCACTGCCGTTGAACTCGAGCCTCACCCCGTCGGCGCTGCCAAGGAACACGCTGAGCGGCGCCCTGGCCTCGATCGTGACGACCTGCCCCGGCGGCAGCGTCTCGTAGAGCAGCTTGTCGCCGTCGGCGTCGCGTATGTCAACCCAGGATTCCCGCGCCGCCGTGAGCACCAGGCGCGCGCGCGGCGCGGCCGGTCCGGCGGGCTTCGGGCTCACAACGCTGCGCGCGTCGGGTCTGGTGACCGCGGGCGCGGCGGCTTCCGGCGCGGCCGGCGTGTTCGGTCCGGCGGCGGGCGCGGCGGGCTTCGACACGCCGGCCGATTTCACGATCCCCTCGTCCCGCCCCTGCCACCATACGGCCGCCAACCCCAGGACGATGGCGGCGACCATAAGCGTGACGAATTTGACCAGGCGGTCGCCGCTGCCGATCTCGGGCGCCGTCGTGAGCTTGGTCAGGTCCACCGGCCTGGCGGCGTCCGGCAGGCAATTATAAGACTCGACGACCTTGTCCGGCGCCAGACCGAGCAGCAGCGCGTAATTGCGCAGATAGCCGCGCACATAGGTCGCCCCCGGCAAGTGCTCATAGTCGTCCTGCTCCAGGGCGACGATCTGCCGCGGCGAGAGATTCAGCAGTTTGGCCACCTCCTCGACCGGCAGGCGCAGGTCCGCGCGCGCCTGGCGCAGCAGACCTCCGGGCCCGCCGCCGGAAACGGCGCTCGCGTTCTTGGTGGCTTCCACCTCGGTGACTTCGCTCATGGACTAGCGCGCCCGGACACCGGCGCGCTCCCGCTGGAGCTGCACCGCCTCCGGGCTGTCCGGGAATTTGGCCTTGAGCCGCAGGGCGTAGCTCCCTTCTTCGTTCCGGTTGCGCAGGGCGCGCTCGATCCTGACCGCCAGCAGCAGCGTCTCGGGGGTGTCGTCGGCGGCCTGGAAATAGCGCTGGATGAATCCGCGCGCCGCTATGGGCCGGCCGGAGTCGTAGCTGATCTTCGCCATATAGTTGAGCGCGACGGGCAATTTTGGATTGTGCACGAGCGCCTCGCGGAAATGCTTCTCGGCCACGGTCGGGGCCGGCTTGCGCATGAGGCAGGCGCCGGCGTTGGCCTGGGCCATGTCCGGTGTCTTATACAAAGGATTCGCCGCGGCCTTGCCGAACCACTCGATGGCCTCGTCCGGCCGCCCACGCTCGCACAGAAAAACGCCGTAGTTATTCTGCGCCTCCGGGTTGCTCTGTTCCACGTCCACCGCCTTATGGAAATAACGCTCCGCCTCGGCGTAATTTCTGAGCCGCCACTGCAGCAGCGCCATCATGTTGGCCGCCTGCGAGCTGTCGGGATCGGCGATCAGCGCCTTCTCCAGGTTTTCCTTGGCGATCTCCAGTTGCCCGCGCTGCAGGTAGCTGGCCCCGAGCTGGGTGTGGGTATCGGCGAGCCGCTGCCGGCGCGCCTGCTCGGCCTGGCGTTCGGAGGTCGAGGCGCACCCCGCCAGCGCCAGCGCCGCCAGCACGAGCACGCCCGCCCTGAACCCGGCGCCGCTCATGGAGAACCGGCCTGGAGCGCTGGCCGGCGGGCGCGCGGCGCACGCTCCAGCACGCGGCCCGCAAGCTGGCCGCAGGCGGCGGCGATGTCGTCGCCGCGCGTCTTGCGCGTCACGGTCATGAGGCCGGCCTGCATCAGCGCGTCCCGGAAGCGATCTATGGCCTCGGGGGCGGAGCACCGGTAGCTCGTGTGCGGAAACGGGTTGAAGGGGATCAGGTTCACCTTCGCCGGGATCCCCTCGAGCAGGCGCACCAGCGCGCGCGCCTGCGCCACGTCGTCGTTCACGCCCGCGAGCATCACGTATTCGAACGTCACGCGTCGCCGCGCATCGCCGGCGACGTAGCGCTTACAGGCCGCGAGCAGCTCGCGGATCGGATATTTCCGATTCAGCGGCACGAGTTCGTCGCGCAGCGCGTCGTCGGTGGCGTGCAGCGAGACCGCGAGGCTTACCGGGCAGGTCGCGCGCAGGCGATCCATCATGGGCACGACGCCGGCGGTGCTCACCGTCACGCGGCGCCGCGATAGGCCGTAGGCGAGGTCGTCGAGCATGATCTCGATCGCGGCGACCACGTTGTCGAAATTGAGCAGCGGCTCGCCCATCCCCATCAGGACGACGTTGGTGACGGCGCGTTCGCCCTTCGGGCCCGCGCCGAGGGCGCGCCGCGCCAGCCACAGCTGGGAGATGATCTCGGCCAGCGTCAGGTTGCGGTTGAAGCCCTGGCGGCCGGTGGCGCAGAAGCTGCAGTTCAGCGCGCAGCCGACCTGGGTGGAGACGCACAACGTCCCGCGCCCCTCCTCCGGAATGAAGACCGTCTCGACGGCGTTGCCGTCGTCCAGTTGCAGCAGCCACTTGCGCGTGCCGTCCGCGGCCAGCTGGTCCTGGGTGACCGCGGGCGGGCGGATGACGGCGGTCTCCTTCAGGCGCGCGCGCAGCTCCTTGCTCAAGTTGGTCATGGCGTCGAAGTCGTCCAGACCGAACTGGTGGATCCATTGCAGCATCTGCGCGGCGCGGTACGGCTTCTCGCCGATGCCGGCGAAGAAATCTTCCAGCCCCCGGCGACCGAGGTCGAGCAGATTGGTTTTTTCGCCGGTGTTCATGGTCGGCTCAGCGCGTGCGCGGACAGATCCCGCCGTTGCGGAAAAAATAATTGATCTCGAATTGCGCGGTCTCCTGGCTGTCCGAGCCGTGCACCGCGTTTTCCTGCACGTCCGTGGCGAGGTCGGCGCGGATCGTGCCGGGCGCGGCCTTTTTCGGATCGGTCGCGCCCATGAGCTCGCGGTTTCTGGCAATCGCGCTTTCGCCCTCGAGCACCTGCGCCAACACCGGTCCCGAGGTCATGAACGTGACGAGATCGTTGTAAAACGGCCGCTCCTTGTGCACGGCGTAAAAGCCCTGCGCCTGCTCCCTGGTGAGCTGCAGCATCTTCGCCGCGACGATGCGCAGTCCGGCGCGCTCGAAGCGGCGGACGATCTCGCCGATCTGGTTCTTGGCGACGGCGTCGGGCTTGATGATTGAGAGCGTGCGTTCAACGGCCATGGAATCTCCGGAAGTCTGCTTGCAGGATCGGTCCGCGCGGCAACGGCTGGTTTATTCATTTATAAACAAACAGATAGTGTAGCGTTTTGTCCCCCGACAAACAATTGCGCGGGGCGCCGGGGATCGGCGCGTTTGGCGGTCCCAAGCTGGCGGCGGTCGGGTGGAGGGAAATCGGGCTCAGCCCGAATGGCACTTACTTTAAGGCCACACAAGTAAAAATCTACGTCATGCCAGCGAAAGCTGGCATCCAGAATCGGCCTATCGGCCGATGTTATTTAAGCCCTGGATTCCGGCTTTCGCCGGAATGACGACGTGAACAGAGGTCTTTTCCTTAAGTTAAGTGCCATTCGGCTCAGCCCTGGTGTTCGTCCACCCAGGCCATCTGGATGGCCTCGAGGATTTTTTCGCCCGAACGGCCCGGATCGTCGTCGAATTCGGGCAGGGCCAGGACCCAGGCGCGCAGATCGGTAAAGCGCACCGTCAAGGGATCTACGGCGGGATGCTCATCGCTGAGACGGATGGCGATCTCGCGGCTGTCGCTCCACTTGAGTTTCATGTCAGCTCCCCTTGGGCGTTTCCGCGGCGAGATTTATCGTGTAGCGCGGGATTTCAACCACGAGGTCCTTCCCGTTGACCTTCGCCTGGCAGCTCAGGCGCGATTCCGGCTCGAGTCCCCAGGCCTTGTCGAGCAGGTCTTCCTCCTCCTCGCACGCCGGCGCCAGGCTGGCGAAACCATCGCGCACGATGACATGGCAGGTGGTGCAGGCGCAGGCCTTATCGCACGCGTGCTCGATGGGGATGCCGTGGTCCAGGGCGACGTCGAGGATGCTGGTGCCGGGCGCGGCCTCGATCACCTTGCCCCGGGGGCAGATCTCGGGATGCGGCAGGAAGGTCAGTTTTGTCATCCGCCGCTCCCCTTGGGCGCGTCCGGCCCGAACTCCTCCGGCCGGTGGCCGGCCAGGGCCCGGCGGATGCCGGCATCCATGCGCCGGGCGGCGAACTCGCGCGTTGCCTGCTCCAGCGCCTCCGCCGCGCGCTTGACGGCGCGCGCGTCGGCGCCGTTGCGGGCGCGGCCGAGCTCCTCGAGGCGCGCCGCGATCGCGGCGCGCTCCCCGGCGTCGAGCAGCGCCGCGCCGTCGGCCGCGAGGGCCGACGTCACCGCCGCAACGAGACGATCGGCCTCGACCTGGGCCCCGCGCAGCCGCCGTGTCTGCTCGTCCGCGCCCGCGTGGGCCATGGAGTCGCGCAGCATGCGCTCGATCTCCCCGTCAGTCAGCCCGTAGGACGGCTTCACGGCGATGTGGCTTTCGGCGCCGGTGGCCAGCTCGCGCGCCGCGACGCTCAAGAGGCCGTCGGCGTCAACCTGAAAGCCGACGCGGACGCGCGCCGCGCCCGCGGCCATGGGCGGGATGCCGCGCAGCTCGAAGCGCGCCAGCGACCGGCAATCGGAGACGAGCTCGCGCTCGCCCTGGAGCACGTGGATCGCGAGCGCCGTCTGGCCGTCCTTGAAGGTGGTGAAGTCCTGGGCCCGGGCCGTGGGGATCGTGGTGTTGCGCGGGATGATCTTCTCGACCAGGCCGCCCATGACCTCGATCCCGAGCGACAGCGGGATGACATCGAGCAGCAGCATGTCGTCGTCCCGGCGGTTGCCGACCAGCATGTCCGCCTGCAGCGCCGCGCCGAGCGCGACCACCTGGTCCGGATCAATATCGGCGAGCGGCGCGCGCGCGAAGAAGGCGGCGGCCTTGGCGCGCACGCGCGGCATGCGCGTCGCCCCGCCCACGAGCACCACGCCGTGCACGTCCGCGGGTCCGATGCCGGCGTCGCGCAGCGCGCGCCGGCACGGCGCCAGCGTCTTTTCGATCAACGGATCAACGAGGTCGTGCAACTGCCGGCGCGTCAGCTCGCCCTGCCACGGCGCCTGGCCGGGGCGCTCGATCATGAGGTCCACGCGCTCGGCCGCGGTCAGCGCCTCCTTGGCCGCGCGCGCGTCGCGCAGCAGCCGGCGCAGTTGCCGGTGATCGGCGTCATCGCTGATGCCGGCCCGGCGCATGATCCACTCGGCGATGGCGTGGTCCATGTCGTCGCCACCGAGGGCCGAGTCGCCCGCCGTCGCCATGACCTCGAACACGCCGCGGTTCAGGCGCAGGATCGAGATGTCGAACGTCCCGCCGCCGAGATCGTAAACGGCGTAGACGCCCTCGGGGTTTTTATCCAGGCCGTAGGCGAGCGCGGCGGCCGTCGGCTCGTTCAGCAGGCGCAGGACATTAAGCCCGGCCAGGCGCGCGGCGTCCTTGGTGGCCTGGCGCTGGGCGTCGTCGAAATAGGCGGGAACGGTGATGACCGCGTCGCTGATATCGGCGCCGAGCGCCCGCCCGGCGCGCTGTTTCAGTATCTTGAGGATCTCGGCCGACACCTCCACCGGGCTGCGCTCCCCCGCGACCGTGCGGATGCGGGGCATGCCCGGGGCGTCGGGCGAGAATTCATATGGCAGGGACCGGCCCAGGCGCCTGACATCCTCCAGTCCGCGCCCCATCAGGCGCTTCACCGACGCGATGGTGTTCAGCGGGTCCTCGTGCGCCGCCGCCAGGGCGTCGTCGCCCACGACCGGCGCGCCGGCGGCGGCGTAACGCACCACGGACGGCAGCAGGTGCCGGCCTTGTTCGTCCGGAATGGTCGCGGGGAAGCCGTCGCGCACGCATGCCACGAGGGAGTTCGTGGTGCCGAGGTCAATGCCGACCGCGATGCGCCGCGCGCTCGCGGCGGGCGCGCGCCCGGGTTCGCTGATTTGCAACAGGGTCATGATCGTCGTCTATGGGGGACGCGGGGACGCATTCCAAGGCGGGCGTTCAGGTCAGCTCCGCTTCCAGGTCTTCGATTTCCCGGCGCAGCTTGTCCAGAAATTGCATCTCCCGGACCGCGGTGCGGGCCCGGTTCGCTTCGCCCCGGGAGTAGAGGCCGCGGAACTCATCGCCCTTGGCCTGCAGGCGGCGCGCGAGATCGCCGGCCAGCTCGTCCAGGCGCCGGCGCGGGTCGGGGCCGGCGCGCAGCTGCTCGAGGCGCTCGCGCAGCTCCATCTGTTCCGCGAGAAAGGCGGGATCAACGACGGTGTCGCCCGCGTCGTCCATCGCGACGCCGCGCAGCTCGAGCAGATAGCGCCCCCGCCGGACCGGGTCCTTGAGCACCTGGAACGCCTCGTTTATCAGCGTCGTCAGTTGCAGCGAGAGGCGGCGCTCCGTATCCGAGGCGCCGGCGAAGCGGTCCGGATGCACGCGCCCCTGCAGCGCGCGGTAGCGCGCGGTGAGGTCGGCGGGATCAACGTCGTACGCGACCGGCAGGCCGAACAGCTCGAAATAATCCTTGCCCGGCTCGGCCCGCATCGCGGCGTTTCCGGTCTCAGACGTTGAAGCTTTCGCCGCAGCCGCAGGTGTCCTTGACATTGGGGTTGCTGAACCTGAACCCCTCGTTCAGGCCCTCGCGGGTGTAATCCACCTCGGTCCCGTCGAGGAAAAGATGGCTCTTGGGGTCCACGATCAGCTTCACGCCATGGCTCTCGAACACCAGGTCCTCGGGCTCGATCCGATCCGCGTACTCGATGACATACGCCTTGCCGGAGCAACCGGAGGTGCGGACGCCGAGGCGCAGCCCCTCGCCCTTGCCGCGCTGGGCGAGAAACTTGCGCACGCGCTCGGCGGCGGCGGCGGTCAATGTAATCGCCATGATTCTCTCCTTCAGGCGGCGTCGGCCTTGGCGGCCTTCGCGCCGGCCTTGGCCTGATAATCGGCGATCGCGGACTTGATGGCGTCCTCCGCGAGCACCGAACAGTGGATTTTCACCGGCGGCAGCGCCAGCTCCTCGGCGATCTGGGTGTTCTTGATCCTGCCGGCCTCGTCCAGGGTCTTGCCCTTGACCCATTCGGTCAGCAGCGAGCTCGACGCGATCGCGCTGCCGCAGCCGTAGGTCTTGAAGCGGGCGTCCTCGATGACGCCCTGGTCGTTGACCTTGATCTGCAGCCGCATCACGTCGCCGCACGCGGGCGCGCCGACCATGCCGGTGCCGACGTGCGGATCGCTCTTGTCGAACGCACCGACGTTGCGCGGGTTTTCGTAGTGATCCAATACTTTATCACTGTATGCCATCTTAACCCTCTCCGTATTTATCGGGGTTTGAGCGACAAGTGGCAAGCTTCAAGTAGCAGGAAAAAAAATTAAATCCTTATCGCTTGCTACTTGCCGCTTGCTGCTCCGCTTCAATGCCCCGCCCATTGCACCTTGCCGAGGTCAACGCCGTCCTGGTGCATCTCCCACAGCGGCGAAAGCTCGCGCAGCTTGGCGACCTTCGCGCGCATGAGCTGCGCGGTGTAATCTATTTCTTCCGGCGTCGTGAAACGTCCGACCGTGAAGCGGATCGAACTGTGCGCCAGCTCGTCGGCGCGGCCCAGCGCCCGCAGCACGTACGACGGCTCCAGGCTCGCCGAGGTGCAGGCCGACCCGGACGAAACGGCGATGTCCTTGAGCGCCATGATGAGCGATTCGCCCTCGACGAAGTTGAAGCTCATGTTCAGGTTGCCGGCGACGCGGTGCTCGAGATCGCCGTTCACATAGACCTCAGGGATGTCATTCAGGCCCTTGAGCAGCCGGTCGCGCAGCCCCCGGATGCGCTCGCTCTCGGCGGCCATCTCCGCCTGCGCGATGCGGAAGGCCTCGCCCATGCCGACGCACTGGTGCGTGGCGAGCGTGCCGGAACGCAGGCCGCGCTCGTGTCCGCCGCCGTGCATCTGCGCCTCGAGGCGCACGCGCGGCTTGCGTCGCACGTAGAGCGCGCCGACGCCCTTGGGACCGTAGATCTTGTGCGCCGACAGCGACAGCAGATCCACGTTCATGGCCTCGACGTCAATCGGCGCCTTGCCGGCGCTCTGGGCGGCGTCGCTGTGGAAGATGACGCCGCGCGCGCGCGTCAGCCGGCCGATGGCGGCGATGTCCTGGATCACGCCGATCTCGTTGTTGACGTGCATGATCGAGACCAGGATCGTGTCCGGACGGATGGCGGCCTCGAGCTTCCGCAGATCCAGCAGGCCGTTCGGCTCGGGATCGAGATAGGTGACCTCGAGGCCCTCGCGCTCCAGCTGGCGGCAGGTATCGAGCACCGCCTTGTGTTCGGTCTTGCAGGTGACGATGTGCCGGCCCTTCTTGCCGTAGAAATGGGCCGCGCCCTTGAGCGCCAGATTGTCGGACTCGGTGGCGCCCGAGGTCCACACGATCTCCCTGGGGTCGGCGTTGATCAGCGCCGCCACCTGCGCGCGCGCCGCCTCCACCGCCTCCTCGGCGCGCCAGCCGTACTGGTGCGAGCGCGAGGCGGGGTTGCCGAACTCGCCGTCCGGCGTGAGATAGCGCCACATCTTCTCCGCCACGCGCGGGTCAACCGGCGTGGTGGCGGAATAATCGAGATATATCGGTCGTCTCATGACTGTGCGCGAAATCCCGGCGTTCGGCGCTCTAGCCCGCGGCCCTTCTGACCGGCGGGCGCAACCGCGCCAACTGCGCCGCGAGCGCGGCGACGAACGCGTCCATTTCGTCCTCGGTGTTGCCGTGTCCGAGGCTCACACGGATGGCGCCGCGCGCCAGATCGCGCTCGATTCCCATGGCGCGCAGCACCGGGCTCGGCTCGCGGCTCCCGCTGGAGCAGGCGGCGCCGCTCGCCACCGCCATGCCGGCCTGGTCCAGGCCCATGAGCAGCGTCTCGCCGTCAACGCCGCGGGCGCCGAAACCGACGGTGTTGGGCAGGCGCTCGGCGCGCGCGGAAAAAATCTCGATCCCACCGAGAGCGCGCAACCCGGCCTCGAGGCGCCGGCGCAACTCGGGCATGCGCCGGCCATATTCATCCAGGCGCTCCCGGGCCAGCATCGCGGCCGCGCCGAAACCCACGATCCCGGCGACATTCTCGGTTCCGGCGCGCCGGCCCTGCTCCTGGCCGCCGCCGCTCAATAACGGCTCGATCTCGACCGCCTTGTCCACAATCAGCGCGCCCACGCCCTTCGGCCCGTACAGCTTGTGCGCCGAGAGGCTCAGCAGCTGCGCGCCGGTGGCGGCAAAATCCACGTTGATCTTACCGGCGGCCTGCACCGCGTCGGTATGCAGGATGGCGCCGGCGCGGCGCGCGGCCGCGCCCACGGCGGCGATATCCTGAATCACGCCGGTTTCATTGTTGGCCAGCATCACCGATACGAGCGTCGTTCCCGGCGCGAGCGCGTCCACGACCACGCGCCCCTCGGAATCCACGTCCAGGATGTCGCGCCGCCAGCCGCGGCGGGTCAGCGCGGCGGCCGCCTTGGCAACGGATGGGTGCTCGGTCGCGCCGATGGCGAGCCGGCCCGGCCGGCACGCGGCCGCGACGCCCTTGATGGCGAGATTGTTGGCCTCGGTGCCGCCGCCGGTGAAAATTACTTGCGTGGGATGGGAGTTGACGAGCGCGGCGACCTGTTCCCGCGCCGTCTCGACGGCGGCGCGCGCCAGGCGACCGAAGCGGTGAACACTGGAGGGATTGCCGTAGTGCCCGCGCAGGTAGGGCAACATCGCCTCGAGCGCGCGCTCATCCAGCGGCGTGGTCGCGTTGTGGTCGAGATAGACCGGCATGACCCGCCGCCCGCCGCGGCTCAGTGCGCCGCGGCCTGGCTGCGGCTCTCCAGCCGCGAGGCGACCTCCTGCACGTGCGGGCGGGACACGAGATCGGCCAGGGTTATCCCGCTCAGGAACTCGTGGATGCGCTCGCTCAGGTCTTCCCACAGTTGATGCGTCAGGCAGGTCTCGTCGCCGTGGCAGTTCTTCTCGCCGCCGCAGCGCCGGGCGTCAATATTTTCATTTATGGCGACGATGATCTCGGCCACGGAGATCTTGGATGGATCCAGCGCCAGGTTGTAGCCGCCGCCGGGCCCGCGCACGCTGTCCACGAGGCCGCTGCGGCGCAGGCGCGCGAACAGTTGCTCGAGGTACGACAGCGAAATCCCCTGGCGTTTGGCGATGTCGGCCAGCGTCACCGCGCCCTTCTCGTACCGCAGCGCCAGATCGAGCATGGCGGTTACGGCATAACGTCCTTTGGTTGTGAGTTTCATGAATTCATTCCCATCAGGTTGCGTGATTTCATTCTACATACCCGATAGATTTAGTCAACTATTCCTTTGGGGAGCCTCCCGACCCTCCCGCAGTGGTGTCCGACGCGGAATTTTCGAGGTTATTTACATCCAGCTCGGGCAGATCGAGATTCACCTTTATATTCGCTTTCCCGAGCGCGTTCGAGAGGATTTTCAATTTTTGATCAACAAGATGCATGTGGTCGAGCATGAGGTCAATCGCGTGCGCGACCGGGTCGGGCATCTGCGGCGTCAGGCCGTAGGCGTCAAAACCCAGCTTCTCGGCCATGGCCGCACGCTGTTTCGATCTGGAGTCGTCCCGCGGCGTGACCACGCGCCCGGGGATACCCACCACGGTCGCGCCGGGCGGGATGTCCTTGACGACCACGGAGTTGGAGCCGATGCGGGCGTTGTCGCCGATCTGGATCGGACCGAGTATCTTGGCCCCCGCCCCGACGACGATGTTGTCCCCGAGGGTCGGATGGCGCTTTTCTTTTTTCCAGGTCGTGCCGCCGAGCGTGACGCCGTGATAGAGCGTGCAATCATCGCCGATCTCCGCGGTCTCGCCGATCACGACGCCCATCCCGTGGTCAATGAAAAAACGCCGGCCGATCTTCGCCGCGGGATGGATCTCGACGCCGGTGAGCCAGCGCCCGAGCTGCGCCAGCATGCGCGCGAGCCACTTGAGGCGCCAGCTCCACAGCCGATGGGAGACCCGATGCAGCGCGAGCGCGTGCACGCCCGGATACGCGGTCAACACCTCCAGTGTCGAACGCGCCGCCGGGTCGCGCTGAAACACGCTGTCTATATATTCGCGCAGGCCTTTAAACATAAAAAGCACATTTGAAGATTACGTTTTATCAACGGAACATCTGGCTCACCGCAGAGGCGCGGAGGCGCGGAGTTGATTGAAACAAAAACTGATTTTTCTCTGCGTCTCAGCGTCTCTGCGGTGAAAATCATGCTTTCAGCAATTTTCGTGATCCCATAAAAATTAGACCAATAACTGACTGTTTTTGTCAAGAATTCTCGCGCCGCGTCTGCACGGCGGTCAGTATACCGCGCAGGATATTAAGCTCGTTACGATCGAGGCCGGCGCGGTTGAACAACCGCACCAGCCGGCGCATCAGCAGCCGCGGGTTGGAAGGGTCGAGGAAGCCGGTCTGGACCAGCACCTGTTCCAGGTGGCGGTAAAACTGGCGCATGTCCTCATGGCTGACGGGCGTCGCGACGCGATCCTTTTGCTCCAGGCTGCGCCGACCGGCCAGATAAATCTCGTAGGCCAGAACCTGCACGGCGGCGGCGAGATTCAGCGACGGAAAAGCCGGGCTGGCCGGAATCTGGACGACGAAACAGCACCGCTCCAGCTCCGCGTTGGTCAGGCCGGTCCGTTCCTGGCCGAACACCAGCGCCGCCGGGCCGGCGGCGGCGATCAGTTTCTCCGCGCACGCCTTCGGCTCGAGCAGCGGCCATTCGATCCGACGCGCGCGCGCGCTGGCGCCGATGACCAGGTGACAGTCGGCGAGCGCCGCGTCGAGAGAATCACGGGTCACCGCGCGCGCGAGGACGTCCTCCGCGCCCACGGCGCGCGCCCGCGCCTCGGCGGCGACAAAATTTTCCGGCGCCACCAGGTGGAGATTCTCCAGACCCATGTTCTTCATGGCGCGCGCGGCGGCGCCGATATTACCGGGGTGCGTGGGCCGGACCAGGACAATGCGAATATTCTTCATCGAGACGTGCTGCTTCTCCCGCCGGCTGCTTTCAACGAACCAGCGCGGCCTATACAATGACGGCGTCTTTCGCCCCTTTACAATCCGGAACCGCCACCATGCACCCGATGCTCAATACGGCGATCAAGGCCGCGCGCCGCGCCGGCGGCGTTATTATGCGCCATCTCGACCGGCTTGAGCGCCTCACCGTCGAAACCAAGGGGCGTAACGACTTCGTCAGCGAGGTTGACCGGCAGGCGGAGGCGGAAATCATCCACATACTGCGCACCGCCTATCCCGATCACGCGATCCTGGCTGAGGAGACCGGCGCCCAGCCGGGTGATCACTACCAGTGGGTCATAGACCCGCTCGACGGGACCACCAATTTCCTCCACGGCTACCCGCAGTTCGGCGTCTCCATCGCCCTGCGGCACAAGGGCCGGCTGGAGCAGGCCGTGGTGTTCGATCCGCACAAGAACGAGCTGTTCACCGCCGGCCGCGGCCAGGGGGCGCATCTCAACGACCGGCGCATCCGGGTGAGCAAGATCACGGAGCTGGAGCTGGCCCTGCTCGGCACCGGCTTCCCCTTCCGTTCCAACGAATATCTCGAGATCTGGATCAACACCCTGCGCGAGCTGCTCACGCGCACCAGCGGTATCCGCCGCGCCGGCTCGGCGTCGCTGGATCTGGCGCATGTCGCCTGCGGCCGCTTCGACGGCTTCTGGGAATTCGGCCTGAGCCCCTGGGACATGGCGGCCGGCTGCCTCCTGATCCAGGAGGCCGGGGGCATGGTGAGCGATTTCGCCGGCGGGCAAAACTACCTGGAGAGTGGGAACATCGTGGCGGGCGCTCCGAAAATATTCGACGCCATGCTGCGCCACATCCAGCTCCATCTGCCGCCGGAATGGAAACGCTGACGGCCTGGCGCTTCTTCTCCTAAGGTCTGATTTATGACTACTCACCGCGGAGGCGCGGAGAAAATAAGCAATTGGCAATTAGCGATCAGCTATCAGCGGTCAGCTTGAATCGCGCCCCAAGGGCTCGTCGAACACCGAAGGGCACCAGAAGCACAGGTCTGAGGTGTGTGCTTTGCTTGGGTCCCCGTATGGCGCGCCCACGCACCGCAAGGTTCCGGGCAAGCGCCCCGAAGGGGGCGCGGACAGGATGTCCGCGCCTGATCTTCGAGGCCGGATGCCTCGTAGATCAGCGCCGGGTCCCGGAACCGCGGATGCGGGGGAGTATTCGCGCCATCCGGGGTGTCCTTTCTTCTGGTTACTCTTCTTTGGACAAGCAAAGAAGAGTAACCCTGGGTGCGGGGCGGGAGCATCCCGCATTCAAATAAACGCCGCCCGCAGGGCGGCTCGATCTGTGGTGGTGGGCATGTCTGACCCACTCAAATTTCAACAGAGACAAGAATGAAGCAAAGCAAAAATCGCTTCTTTGCTTTGCGTGGCTGAAAAAGTCCTGGATGGACTTTTTCAGCAACCTGCTAGATATCCGCAAACACGAACTGCTCGAAGGCGTGCGTGCGTTCGAGCAGCCGCTGCGCCCGCACCCGCCGTGGCGGAAGACCGTCCTCCAGCAGCTGATAATCCGTTCCCGGCTGATAAAGGCCGCGCGTCACCACGAGCGTCGGCGGGCGCTGCGCGGCCTCGACCGCTGGTAGCAGCAGCGCCTGGACAAAGCGCGTGTCTCCCGCCGCCCTCGGCGCCAGCGGTTTCACCGCCACCGGTCGGACCGAAGACGCCAACAGCTCCACGCCCATCTCGAGGCCGCCGCCCGTGAGGCTCTTGAGCCAACGGGCCACGCCCGCGCTCCAGCGGCCGGGCTCGGTCATGCGCTGAAAACCGAGCAGGTCGCCGACGCGCACGTGCGTGCCGCTCGCTCCGCTCTGCGCCAGCAGCATACCGCTCGGCCCCACATCCCGGACCTGCCAGCGATCAATGCGGTAGAGCTCCTGCCGCCGGGGATCGTCGTCCGTCACGCTCGC
>MFSY01000048.1:16466-19108 GCA_001785175.1 Candidatus Muproteobacteria bacterium RIFCSPHIGHO2_01_FULL_65_16
CCCGGTGCCGGTCCGGGCCCGGCGTTTCCGGCACGGCCATGGGCCGGTCCGGCTCGCCGTGGCCGGCGGCGGAGAACGGTTTCTGGGCGCCGCTGAAGAAATGCACGGCGTTGACCCCGGCGCATAACATAAGATAACCGCTGCGCTTGAGGCGCGTGTGCGCCCGGCGCACCGTCACCCCCCAGGATCGAATCATGCGCCGCAGGAGATCGGGCGCCGCGCTTTCCAGACATTCGAACCCGAGGTCCAGGGCCCGCGCCGACTCCCCCTGCTGCAGGCGGTGAATCAGGGAGTGCAGGGCCTGCAACAGCTCGACCACGTTCAGCGCGCGCAGGTGCGGCTGCGGTTGGATTCTGCCGTCGCGCGGGAACGGCACCGGCGGCGAATCCGCGGCGAGATTGACCAGAAAATATCCGACGGGGTTCGAAATTTTCAGGTCCTGGAGCAGGCGCGCCCCGGCGGCCCGGTGCTCCAGAAACCGGCTGATCTGCGCCGCCTCGCCCTGCGGCAGCTGATAGGGATTGCTGAGCCCGAGCAGCAAGATCTGCAGATAGCGCTCCTGGATGGTGGTACCGCCGCGCGCGTCGCCGTCGCCGCGCCCGACGGAGACGAGGTGGCCAGACCCACGCTCGGCGTGCCGATAGAGCGCGTGGATTTCCTTCCAGACGCCGGCCGGCGCGGGCAGATAGACCTGGTACGACCGCAGCAGCGCTTCCCCCAGATAGCGCAACGTCCGCTCCATCGCCCCGAGCCGCACCCGCCTCCGCCCCCGCCCCAGCAGCACCCGCGGCAGATCTTGCAGGCAGCATTTGTACCCATGGGCCATCTCCATGGGCAGTTGCCGCACGAACTCGGCCAGCCGGAGCTTGTCGGGTGTCAGCGGAAAGGCGGCTCCTGTTAATTGCCCCGTCAGGGAATCGGAAACGGCCGCGACCGGCCCGCGGTAGAGCTCCATCAGCTCGAACCGCTTATGCGCCTCCAGATCCTGGCGATTGAGCGTGTACAGCGCCTGATAAATTTCGCGCGCCGCCGCGGCGCTGTCGGCGAGCGGCAGTGACGCCAGCCACTTGCGCGCGCCGGCCGCGTCGGTCTCGACGAACCAGGCCGACACCCCTTTGGCGGGTATGGTGAGCCCCGGGATGACCATCGTCTGGTTATGGACAGCGCGGAATCATATACTTGGATTTAACCGGCGCATGCGGACAGCGTCAACGCGCCGTAGACAGAACCGGCACGGGAAGCCGGCGACCACGCTGCCGCCCCGCACAACCGAACCTCAAAAATTCAAGACAAAGACATGAGCGTTGTTGCAATTGTAGGCCTGGGTTATGTCGGATTGCCACTGGCGGCCGCGTTCGGCAAAAGACAAACGACCATCGGCTATGACCATGACGACCGGAAGATCGCCGAGCTCAGGCAAGGGGCCGATCGAACCGGCGAGGTCGCCGGGGACGAGCTGCGCGCGGCCGGCAAACTCAGCTTCACCGACAAGGCGTCCGATCTCGCCGCGGCCGACTTCATCATTCTCGCCATCCCCACGCCGGTGGATCAGGCGCGCCAGCCGGACTTCGGGCCGCTGCTCGACGCCAGCCGCGCCATCGGCCGGCACATGAAACGGGGTGCGATCGTCATCTACGAATCCACCGTTTACCCGGGAGCGACCGAGGAGGTCTGCGTCCCGGTCCTGGAGCAGGCGTCGGGCCTGACATGGAAGAAGGATTTTCATGTCGCCTATTCGCCCGAGCGCATCAACCCGGGCGACAAGGAGCACGGCCTGACGAAAATCGTGAAGGTCGTCGCCGGCGACGATCTCGCAACCAGGGAGGCGGTGGCGCGGCTGTACGAATCCATCGTCGCGGCCGGCGTGCACCGGACCTCCGGCATCCGCGTGGCGGAGGCGGCCAAGGTGATCGAGAACACCCAGCGCGACCTGAATATCGCCCTGATGAACGAGCTCGCGATCATCTTCAACCGCCTCGGGCTCGACACCATGGAGGTGCTGCGCGCCGCCGGGACCAAATGGAATTTCCTACCGTTCCGCCCCGGGCTCGTCGGCGGGCACTGCATCGGCGTTGATCCCTATTACCTCACCTACAAGGCGGAGATGACGGGCTATCACCCGGAGGTGATCCTCGCCGGCCGCCGCATCAACGACAACATGGGAAAATACGTCGCCGACCAGACCATCAAGCAGCTGGCCCTGAACGGCAGCCATATCAAGGGCGCCAAGATCAACGTCCTCGGCCTCAGCTTCAAGGAGAACATCCCCGATCTGCGCAACTCGCGCGTGATTGATCTCATCGTCGAGCTCAAATCGTTCGGCGCGCAGGTGTACGTGCACGACCCGGTGCCGGCGCCGGCCGAGGCGAAACACGAATACGGCGTTGACCTGGTCGCCTGGGACGACCTGCCCGTCGCCGACGCCATCGTCGTCGCCGTGGCGCACCGGCAGTTCGTGGACCGGCCCGCCGACGCCTACGCCAAAAAGGTCACAAAGAATGGGTGTTTCATTGATGTGAAATCCGCCTTCGACCCGGACGCGTTGCGCCAGCTCGGGCTCACCGTTTGGCGTCTTTGAGATTAAAGCCTCCGGGATCACCGTATGGCGTGTCCTAATAGGCTGAAACGATGATTTCACCGCA
>MFSY01000049.1:0-870 GCA_001785175.1 Candidatus Muproteobacteria bacterium RIFCSPHIGHO2_01_FULL_65_16
CAAGGTGAAAGACCCAAAGACCGAACATACGTTCCGCCGCTACAAGGACGGCGACCAGGAATGGCGCTCGCTGCAGGAACGCATCTTCACCGCCGACGCGACCGACAAGTGCCCGGTCTACGTGCACAAGACGCCGCCGTGCCAGTCGAGCTGCCCCTCGGGCGAGGACATCCGCGGCTACCTCAACATCGCGCGCGGCCTCGAGAAGCCGCCGAAGGGCATGAACTGGCAGGAGTACGCCTTCCGCCGCCTGACCGACGCCAACCCCTTCCCCTCCATGATGGGCCGGGTGTGTCCGGCGCCGTGCCAGACCGGCTGCAATCGCAACGTCGTCGAGGACTACGTCGGCATCAACGCGGTCGAGCAGTTCATCGGCGACACCGCGCTCACGAACAACCTCGCCTTCACGCCCGGCCCCGACAGCGGCAAGAAGGTCGCGATCATCGGCGGCGGCCCCGCGGGCCTCGCCGCCGCCTACCAGTTGCGGCGCAAGGGGCACGCGGTCACGATCTACGACGATCACGAGCAACTGGGCGGCATGGCGCGCTACGGCGTGCCCGGTTACCGCCTGCCGCGCGCAAGTCTCAACGGCGAAATCCAGCGCATCGTCGCCATGGGCGTCGAGGTGCGCGCCAAGGTCCGTGTCGGCGCCGATGTCCCGCTCAAGGAGCTGGAAAAAAACTTTGACGCCATCCTGTTCGCCATCGGCGCCCAATCGGGACGCGCCCTGCCCGTTCCCGGGGCCGACGCGCCCAACTGCATCACCGGCGTGGCCTTCCTCGAGGCCTTCAACCAGGGCCGGCTCAAGACGGTGACCGATCGCGTGCTCGTGATCGGCGGCGGCGACACCTCTATTGACGTGGCCTCGGT
>MFSY01000049.1:886-10126 GCA_001785175.1 Candidatus Muproteobacteria bacterium RIFCSPHIGHO2_01_FULL_65_16
TACATCAAGGACATCAAGGAGAGCGAGCGTCCGGAGAATGTCGTGCTCGGACAGACCGCGCACGACGTCGCCACCTCGGCCCGGCGCGAGGGCGCGGACGTGCTCCTGATCTCGCGCTACCCGGTGGAGAAGATGACCGCCGCCAGGCACGAGATCGAGGACGCGCGGCGCGAAGGCGTCAAAATCCGCGGCAGCCTGCAGCCGGTGGCGGTCATCCGCGACGCGGGCGGCCGCGCCACCGCGCTGCGCGTGGTGGAGGTGGACCACTCCGGCGGCAAGCCGGTGGAGAAGAAGGGAACCGAGTTCGACATCGAGTGCGACCTGATCGTGTCCGCCATCGGCCAGGTCGGAAACTTTCAAGGCATGGAGGGATTCGACAACGGCAAGGGGCTGATGAACGCCGACAAGCATTACCAGGTGCCGAACAAGCCGGGCTATTTCGTCTGCGGCGACATCATCCGCCCGCACCTGCTGACGACGGTGATCGGCCAGGCCTCGATCGCCGCCGAGAGCATCGCCCACTATCTCGAACACCGGGACCCGGGCAAACGTCCGAAGGTGGACGTGCACCACTTCAACCTCCTGGCCAAGCTGCAGGAGACGGGCGTGAAGCTGGAAGAGTTCAAGCCGCTCACGGAGGCCATCCGTCCCATTGACCAGGGCCTGCGCGGCACGTCGCTCGCGGGCAAGGCCGTCGGCGGCTTCGCAGTCCACAATTACGAGGACCGCGCGGCGTCGGAGATCTGCCACAGCGACGAGCTGTACCTCGGGCACTTTCCGTTCGCCCCGCGCACCAAGCGCGCCGAAAAGCCGGTCAGCGCCGAGCAGGTGCTGGGCCATTTCGAGGAGCGCATCACGGTGCTCACCGAGGAACAGGCCGTGGCCGAGGCCAAGCGCTGCATGAGCTGCGGCATGTGCTTCGAGTGCGACAACTGCGTGATCTTCTGCCCGCAGGTGGCGGTCAAGAAGACGCCGAAATCGGAGTACACCTTCGGGCGCTATGTGTACACCGACTATGCTATGTGCATCGGCTGCCACATCTGCGCCGACGTCTGCCCCACCGGCTATATCAAGATGGGGATGGGAGACCATTGAACGGCCGTGAACCGTGATTCGTGAATCGTGATTCGTAAAATGAAAGCCATCGTCGCCGTCGTTGCCGCGTTGTTCACCGTGGCTGCGTTGGGCTGGGCGCTGCTCGCTTATGCCCATAGCGGGCACGACGGCAAGAAACCCGCGCGTGTGCCGCTGCCGAACATGGCCACCTACAAGGGCGAGCAGTGCGTCGAGCCGGCGGCGGAGATGCGGCGCAACCACATGAAGTACATCCTGCATCAGCGGGATGAAACCATGCACAAAGGCATCCGCACGACCAGGCACAGCCTGAAGAATTGCATCAACTGCCACGCCGACCCGAAGACCGGCAGCGTGCGCGGCAAGGACGGTTTCTGCGAGTCGTGCCACGCCTATGCGGCGGTGCGCCCCGACTGCTTCAGTTGCCACTCCGACAAGCCGGAGCAGGAGGCCCGCAACACCGCCGGCGTGCGGCCCGCGGCGGTCCGGGCGCGTGCGGCGGAAAACGTCAGACGGGCCGTGTCGGGGAAAACACCGTGAGCATGAATCGCCGCGACGTGCTGGGACTGGGGGCCGCGGCCGTCACCGCCACGCTGCTCGCGCCGGGGCTGCGCCTGATCGAGCTCGCGCGCGCCCGCGCCCCGGAAGAGGCGGCGACCGGCCGCAGGCGCTGGGGCCTGCTCATAGACGCCTCGAAGTGCGGCGACTGCGACGCCTGCGTCACCGCCTGCCGCGATGAAAACGGCTGGGACGGGCACGGCCGGCCGGCCACCGACGCGCAGTGGATCCGCAAGGTCACGCTCACGGACCGGCAGACCGGCCATGTCCAGGCGCTGCCGCTCATGTGCCAGCACTGCGCGGACCCGCCGTGCGTGGACGTATGCCCCACCGGGGCGTCGTTCAAGCGCGCCGACGGCATCGTGCTCGTGGACAAGCACATCTGCATCGGCTGCCGCTACTGCATGATGGCCTGTCCGTACCAGGCGCGCTCGTTCGTCCACGAGGACGTGACGAATCAGAAGCACCACGCCCCGCGCGGCAAGGGCACGGTCGAGTCCTGCACCCTGTGCGTGCACCGCGTGGACGCGGGTGGGATCCCGGCCTGCGTCGAGGCGTGCGGCAAGAACGGCAACAAGGCCATGGTCTTCGGCGACCTCAAGGACGGACAGAGCGAGATCGCCCGGCGCCTCGCGCGCGCGTCCTCGCTCCAGATCCGCCCCGATCTGAATCTGAACACCGGCGTTCGCTATCAGAATATCTAGGCACGGATGGGCCAGCAGGGTTTTTAGCTGATAGCTGATAGCTAAGAGACTGAGGACTGAGTTACGAATCACGAACCCATGACACACATTCATTATCGCCAGATCGAAGGAAGGAGCCTCGGCTACTACGCCCTGCTCGCGCTGCTCGGCGCGCTCGTCGCCGCGGGCCTCGCCGCCGCCTGGTACATGGAGCACAACGGCCACTGGGTCACGGGCATGAGCAACCAGATCGTCTGGGGCACGCCGCACGTGTTCGCGGTGTTCCTGATCGTCGCCGCCTCGGGCGCGCTCAACGCCGCGTCCGTCGCCGCGGTCTTCGGCCGCGCGCCGTACAAGCCGCTGGCGCGGCTTTCGGGGCTGCTCGCCATCGCCCTGCTCGCGGGCGGGTTGGCGGTGCTGGTGCTGGACCTGGGCCGGCCGGACCGGCTGATCGTCGCCATGACGCATTACAATTTCAAATCAATCTTCGCCTGGAATATATTTCTGTACACCGGCTTCATCGCCCTCGTCGTCGTCTACCTCTGGATGATGCTCGAACGGCGCCTGAACGCCTACAGCCGGCCCGTGGGCGTGTTCGCCTTCGCCTGGCGGCTCGTGCTTACCACCGGCACCGGCTCGATCTTCGGTTTTCTGGTCGCGCGCCAGGCGTATGACGCGGCCGTGCTCGCGCCGCTGTTCATCGCCATGTCGCTCTCGTTCGGGGGCGCGATCTTCATTCTGGTGCTGCTCGCCGCCTGCCGCGGGACGGGCCGGCCGCTCGGTGACGAGCTGCTGCGGCGGCTCAAGAATCTGCAAGGCGTGTTCGTTCTCGCCGTGCTCTACTTCGTCGCCGTGCATCACCTGACCAATCTTTACCTCGCCGAACGCCAGGGCGTGGAACGTTTCCTGCTGCTCGACGGCGGCGTGTACACCAGGACCTTCTGGATCGGCCAGGTCCTGATCGGGAGCGTGCTCCCGCTGCTGATTTTTTTCACGGCGCGCGCCGGCGCGCGCGCCCTGATCGCCTTCGGCTGCGTGCTCGTGCTGCTCGGGGGGCTGGCGCAGATGTACGTGTTCCTCATCGGCGGCCAGGCCTGGCCAATGCCGCTGTTCCCGGGCAAGGAAGTCAGCAGCGGCTTCGGCGATGGCGCGATCGCGGCCTACAGTCCGAGCCTGCCGGAAGTGCTGCTCGGCGCCGGCGGGATCGGCATCGCGCTCGCCCTGGTGGCGCTCGCGCTCAAGGCGCTGCCGTTCCTGCCGGAGTCGCTCGCCGACACCGACGACGACCCACACCATAAGACCGGGGCAGCATGATGCAACAACTCAACGCAGAGACGCAAAGACGCGGAGGAAATTCGTTTTCGGTTTCAACACGATCCATTCTGTCTTTCTCTGCGCCTCTGCGCCTTTGCGTTGAGTAGTTCGGTTGTCTTGGAGGTGAAAACATGAATCGCCTATTGATCTCCGCCGCGCACAAGTCTTCCGGCAAGACCACGATCACGCTCGGGCTCGCCGCCGCCCTGCGCGCGCGCGGCCTCGCGGTGCAGCCGTTCAAGAAGGGCCCCGACTATATTGACCCCATGTGGTTGAGTCTCGCCTCCGGGCGCGACTGCCACAACCTTGATTTTTATCTCATGGGACGCGGTGAAATCCTGCGGACGTTCGTCGCCCGCGCGCGCGGCGCCGATCTCGCCCTCATCGAGGGCAACAAGGGGCTGTACGACGGCCTCGCGCTGGACGGCGGCAACAGCAACGCCGCCCTGGCGCAACTGCTGGGGACGCCGGTGGTGCTGGTCATTGACGCCCGCGGCATGACCCGCGGCATCGCCCCCCTCATCCTCGGCTATCAGGCCTTCGATCGTGACATCCGCATCGCCGGCGTCATCCTCAACCGGCTCGGCGGCGCGCGTCACGAATCGCGGCTGCGCGGCGTGATCGAACACTACACCGACGTGCCGGTCCTGGGCGCCGTGCACGAGGACGAAAGCCTGGCCATCGTCGAGCGCCACCTGGGGCTCATGCCGAGCAATGAATCCGGCGCGGCGCTGGAAAAAATCTCCGCCATCGCCGCGGTCGTCGCGCGCCAGGTGGATCTGGATCGGCTGCTCGCCGTCGCGGCCGCGGCTCCGGCGTTGCCCGTACCCGCTGGTTTTGCAAGCACCCTCACCCGGGCCTCTCCCGCAAGCGGGAGCGGGGATTTGGAAGACGCAGGCAAGGAACCCTCCCCCCTCCCCCTCTCCCGCTCTGGCGGGAGAGGGGGAGTTGGTGAAAGTCTCCCGTTCGGTCGAGGCGAGCCGAGCGCGCTGCGCGCGACTTCGATAAGACTTGGGATTGCGCGCGACGCGGCCTTCGGCTTTTACTATCCGGGAGACCTGGAGGCGCTGCGCGCCGCCGGCGCCGAGCTGGTCCCGTTCGACACCCTGCGCGATCCGCGCCTGCCGGCCGTGGACGCCCTGTTTCTCGGCGGCGGCTTTCCCGAAACGCACATGGAGGCGCTGCAGGCGAACGCGGCCCTGCGCCGCGACATCAAGCGGGCGATCGCCGGCGGTCTGCCGGTCTACGCCGAGTGCGGCGGCTTGATGTACCTCACGCGCGGCATCAGTTGGAACGGCAGACGCTGCGAGATGGTGGGCGCGATTCCGGCCGACACCGTGATGCACGCCAAGCCCCAGGGGCGGGGTTACGTGCTGCTGCGCGAAACCGGCAAGGGGCCCTGGCCCGCGGCCGGCGCCGGCGGCGCCGCGGCGGAGATCAAGGCCCATGAATTCCACTATTCCGGCCTCGAGAACCTGGCCCCCGATCTGGAATATGCCTACGAAGTCCTGCGCGGCGCCGGCGTGGACGGCCGCCGCGACGGCATCGTTTACAACAACGTCCTCGCCTGCTACAGCCACATGCGCGACCTCGAGGGCAACCACTGGACCGCGCGGTTTGTCGAGTTTGTGCGTCAATGTCAAAAAGCGAGTAGCAAGTGGCAAGTTGCAAGTAGCAAGAAAGCGATTGAGCCTACTTGCCACTTGTAACTTGCTACTTGTAACTTTTCTATGATCACCGTCACCAAAGCGGCGGCGGAACATATCCGCAAGTCCGCCGAAAGCAGCCAGGCGCGGGGGATGTTTCTACGCATCGCCGTGCGCCTGGGTGACGGCGGCGCCATCGAATACGGCCTGGGCTTCGACGACAAGGGCGCGGGCGACGTCCACCTGACCTCGGAAGGCGTGGACATTCTGATCGCCGACGGCGCCAAGGAGCTGCTCATGGGCGCGGTCCTGGATTACGTGGAGATCAAGCCGGGCGAACACCAGTTCATATTCTTCAATCCCAACGATCCCGCGCACACCAAACCGGCCGCCGGCGACGCCGCGGGCTGAGATCCACGCGCGCCCCGGCGTCCCATTTCGCCGGCGATCTGTTATGATCTTGCGCTCTGGTTCGCGCAACACACCGAGACCGCGCACCTTATGACCGCCGCGCCGGACAAAATCGTGGCCCAAGCTATCCGCTCGACAACCCCGCCCGCCGCAAACGCCGACAGCGACCGCCCGGCGTGGGGACGGCTCGGTCTGCTCACGGCCGCGCTCGCCGTGGCCCTGGGCGCCGCGGCGCTCGTCGGCTTCCTCGCAAACCGGCAACCGGAAACCGCCCGCTGGTTCTACCTGGCGCAGCTCGCAATCCTGCTCGCGGGCGGCGCGATCCTGGGGCTGATCGTCGCGCGCGTCCGCCGCGACCTGCTCGGGCCGCTGGCGCAGTTGCGGCTATGGGCGCGGCGCATGCGCAACGGCGAGCTGTCGGCGCGCATGCCGGCGGCGGAGGACGACGAGCTCGCCGACCTCGCGCGCGACATCAACCGCCTGGGCGACGAGTTCAGGTCCCTGAGCCGCCGGAAGGACGAGCGCGAGCGCGCGCAGACGGTGCGGCTGGCGCGCAAGACCCAGTCGCTGGACGTGCTCTATGACGTCGCCTCGAGTCTCAGCAGGGCCGGCGACCTCGACAAACTGCTCGAAAGCTTCCTCGACACCTTCATCGAGCTTGTGGACGCGCGCGCCGCCGCGGTGCGGCTGCTCAACGACAATCATCAGACACGCCTGGTCGCGAGCCGCGGGCTGGATCCGGCGGTGGTGGAAAAGGACCAGCTGCTGGACATCGGCCTGTGCCAGTGCGGCTGGGCCATAACCGGGGGCGACATCCGGGTGCAGCACGGGACGCAGCCGTGCGCGAAGATACTCGGCATGCCCATGCTGCCGCGCGACTGCACCGAGTTCGTGGTGGTGCCGATCCAGCACCAGGACCGCGTCCTCGGGGTGTACAATCTGTTTCTCGACCGTCCGCTGTCGGCCCTGGGCGAGGACATGCGCGACCTGCTGATCAGCATCGGCCGGCATCTGGGGCTGGTCGTCGTCAAGGCGCGGCTCGACAGCGATGCGCGGCGGCTGGCGATCATGGAGGAGCGCACCGCGCTCGGCAACGAGCTGCACGACTCGCTGGCGCAGTCGCTGGTGGGGATACGGCTGCAACTGAAGATGCTGGGCGAGACGCTGCACAAGAAGGACCTGCCCACGGCGCAGGACGAGGTGCGCCGCCTGCGCGCCGCCGTGGAGGAGGCGCACACGAGCCTGCGCGAGCTGCTCGCCAACTTCCGCCTCAAGATTGACGATCGCGGCCTGGTGCCGGCGATAACGGACATGGTCCAGCGCTTCCGCGATGAATCCGGCATCGCGGTGTTCTTCCAGAACGAGTGCCGCGAGCTCAAGCTGACGCCGGCCCAGGAGATCCAGGTGTTCTACATCATCCAGGAGGCGCTCACGAATATCCGCAAGCACAGCCAGGCGCGTAACGTCCGCATCCTGTTGAACAACGAGGCTGACCTCTACACCGTGCTGATCGAGGACGACGGTCTCGGCATGGCGGAGGTGTCCGACGCCCGGGCCGGCGAGCACATCGGGCTCGCCGTCATGCGCGAGCGCACCGCGCGCCTTTCGGGCGAGCTCGTGATCGAAAGCGAGCCCGGCGAGGGCACGCGCCTGATTCTGATCTTCCACTCGCCGCCGCTGGCGGCCAAATCACGGGCGGCGGGTGGATAGGTGCGCGTCCTGCTGATTGACGATCACGCGCTGGTGCGCAAAGGCATCGAGGAGCTGCTGCGCTCGCGCGGGCTCGAGATATCGGCCTCGGTCGGCGGCGGCGAGGAAGGCGTGCGCCAGGCCCTGGCGCACAGGCCGGACGTGATCCTGCTCGACGTGAAGATGCCCGGCATGAGCGGGATCGAGACCCTGGAGAAGCTGCGCGCGAGCGGCGTGACGGCGCCGGTCGTCATGCTCACCATGAGCCGCGAGGACTCGGACCTGCAGGCGGCGCTGCGCGGCGGCGCCGCCGGCTACCTGCTGAAGGACATGGAACCGGAGGAGCTGCTCCCGGCGCTTGAGGCCGCGCGCCGCGGCGAGAATATCGTGGCCAAGGAGATGGTCGGCGCGCTCACGCGCATCGTGCAGACCCAGCCGGCCGAGGCCGCGCCGCCGCGGCGCGCCGGCGCCCCGTTCTCCGAACTTACCCCGCGAGAGCATGAAATCCTCGGCTATGTCGCCGCGGGCCTGAGCAACAAGCTGATCGCGCGCGCCCTCGACATCACCGACGGCACGGTCAAGCTGCACGTGAAATCCATCCTGCGCAAGCTCGGCGTGCACTCGCGCGTCGAGGCCGCCGTCCTCGCCGTCGAACACGGCCTGGGAAGGAAAAAGGCCGTGACTCGTGATTCGTAACTCGTGACTAGTCACCAGTCACTATTGATTCCTGCATAAATAATGACCTATCCTATGGGCAGGAGGTGTCCCATGAGACCTGCCGGAAGCCCAGAGGAGTTGCAACGACGGCGCGAGCGCGCCATCGCGCTGCTTAAAGAAGGTATCGCGCCCGTGGACGTGGCGAGCCGCGTGGGCGTGGATCGACGCAGTGTGCGGCGCTGGAAGGCAGCGCATCGGCGTGCAGGGGCCACGGGCATCGAGGCCAGACCCGCGCCAGGCCGACCGTGTGCCCTGGTGGCAAAGCACAAACGCCGCCTGGAGCAACTCTTGCTCAAGGGTGCGCGCGATTGCGGGTTTCCCACCGAGCTGTGGACCTGTGCGCGCGTGGCGCGCCTGATCCGCGATCGCTTTGGCGTTGACTACCATGTCGATCACGTGGGGCGCGTGCTCCACGCCCTCGGGTGGAGTCCGCAGACGCCGCGGCGCCGGGCGCTGGAGCGCGACGAGGCGGCCATTGCCCGCTGGGTGAAGGAGGACTGGCCGCGGGTAAAAAAAACGCCGCGCGCCGCGGGGCGGCACTCGTCTTCATAGACGAAGCCGGTTTTCTGATGGCCCCGCACCTGCGCCGGACGTGGGCACCCCGCGGACAAACCCCGGTCCTCACGCAACGGGGCCGCTCGCGGCGCAAGGTCTCGGTGATCGCCGCACTGACGGTCTCTCCGCGCCGGAAACAGGTACGCAGCCACTTTGGTTTTCTGCCCGACGCCAACTACGACGGCGAGGCGATTCTCGCCTTTGTGAAGGCGCTGGCGCGCACCGTGCGCGCCCCGATCGAGCTGGTGTGGGATCGGCTGCAAGCCCACCACCGAGGTCCGGTCGGCGCCTGGCTCGGCCGCCACCGGCGCGTGCACGCCCATCTGCTGCCGGGCTACGCCCCCGAGCTCAATCCCGTGGAGTTGATCTGGGGCTACGCCAAGATGAACCCGCTGGCCAACTTCGCACCCACCGAGCTGCGCGATCTCCTCAAACGCACGCAACAGACCGCCCGGGCGATCGCTCACAACCAACCTTTGCTGCGCTCGTTCATCAAACATGGTCAGCTTTCTTTACGCCTTAAATAGGACATTATTTATGCAGATGTCAGTAATCACCGCCTTTTTCCGGCTCGAACCACTTCAGCTTCTCGC
>MFSY01000050.1:0-867 GCA_001785175.1 Candidatus Muproteobacteria bacterium RIFCSPHIGHO2_01_FULL_65_16
AAGTTAAAAACTTTTCACTTTCCACTCTGCGCTTTTCACTGTTTCTCAGTGCTCTCCGGCGGGCGTGTCGAGGCGCGGCTTGGCGCGCGGCTTGGCCCGGGGCTTTTTCGCCTTGCCGTTGGGCTCGCCCGGGGTTGAGCCGCCCACGCCCGCGGGCGGGCGCGGTTTCTTGCCGGCCATGATGTCGTCAATCTGATCGGAGTCGAGCGTCTCCCACTCGAGCAGCGCCTGCGCCATCTCCTCGACCTTGTCGCGGTTATCCTCGATGACGGCGCGCGCGCGGGCATACTGCTCGTCAACGATGCGGCGGATCTCCCTGTCCACCAACTCGGCGGTGGCGTCAGAGAGGTTCTTGTGCGTGGTGACGTCGCGCCCGAGGAACACCTCGCTCTGGTTCTCGCCGTAGACGCGCGTGCCCAGGACATCGCTCATGCCCCAGCGGGTGACCATGTTGCGCGCGATCTCGGTGGCGCGCTCGAAGTCGTTGGCCGCGCCCGTGGTCATCTGCTGCATGAACACCTCTTCGGCGATGCGTCCGCCCATGAGCACGGCGATGGTGGAAAACAGACTCTCGCGATCATGGCTGTAGCGGTCCTCGGTGGGCAGCTGCATGGTCACGCCCAGGGCGCGCCCGCGCGGGATGATGGTCACCTTGTGCACCGGGTCGGTGTTGGGCAGGGTCTTGGCCACGACCGCGTGTCCGGACTCGTGGTAGGCCGTGTTCATGCGCTCCTTCTCCGGCATCACGATCGAGCGGCGCTCGGCGCCCATGACGATCTTGTCCTTGGCCTTCTCGAAGTCGTCCATGTCCACCAGGCGCTTGTTGGCGCGCGCGGCGAACAGCGCCGCCTCGTTCACGAGGTTGGC
>MFSY01000050.1:881-19222 GCA_001785175.1 Candidatus Muproteobacteria bacterium RIFCSPHIGHO2_01_FULL_65_16
TCACGAGGTTGGCGAGATCGGCGCCGGAGAAGCCGGGCGTGCCGCGGGCGATGATGTTGGCGTCCACGTTATCCGCCACCGGCACCTTGCGCATGTGCACCTTGATGATCTGCTCGCGCCCGCGGATGTCGGGCAGCGGCACGTACACATGCCGATCGAAGCGGCCGGGGCGCAGCAGCGCCGGGTCGAGCACGTCCGGACGGTTGGTGGCGGCGATCACGATCACGCCCTCGGTGCCCTCGAAGCCGTCCATCTCGACCAGCAACTGATTCAGCGTCTGCTCGCGCTCGTCGTGCCCTCCCCCCAGGCCCGCGCCGCGCTGGCGGCCGACGGCGTCTATCTCGTCAATGAAGATGATGCAGGGCGCGTGCTTCTTGGCCTGTTCGAACATGTCGCGCACGCGCGCGGCGCCGACGCCGACGAACATCTCGACGAAGTCGGAGCCGGAGATGGAGAAGAACGGCACCTTGGCCTCGCCGGCGATGGCCTTGGCGAGCAGCGTCTTGCCGGTGCCGGGCGAGCCGGTCATCAGCACGCCGCGCGGGATGCGCCCGCCGAGCTTCTGGAATTTCGCCGGGTCGCGCAGGAACTCGACCAGCTCCTGCACCTCTTCCTTCGCCTCTTCGACGCCGGCGACGTCGTCGAACGTGGTCTTGTTCTGCTCCTCGCTGAGCATCCGGGCCTTGCTCTTGCCGAAGCTCATGGCGCCGCGGCCGCCGACGCCGCCCTGCATCTGGCGCATGAAGAAAATCCACACCCCCACCAGCAACAGCAGCGGGAACCAGTTGATGAAGATCGTGAGCAGCAGCGACTGTTCCTCGCGCGGCTTGACCGACACGACCACGCCGTTCTGGAGCAGGTCGCCGATGAGTCCGGGGTCGTCCGGCGCGTAGGTCATGAACTCCTTGCCGTCCTTGAGCTTGCCCAGGACCTCGTGATCCCGGATGAGGACGCGCTCGACCTCGCCCTGTTTCACCCTCTGGATGAACTGCGAGTACTCGATCGGCTTGTCCACCGGCTGGCGTCCGCCGAAGTTGTTGAACACCGACATCAACACGATGGCGATGACGAGCCAGAGCAGCAGGTTTTTGGTCAGATTGTTCAAATTTACCTCGTTAAAAAGCCGATCAATAGTCCAATTACTATTATTATATTCGCATTCTCCTATGGCGCCGGCGGCGGCACAACTACGGCCAGCAGGCTGCTGAAAAACTCGTTTTTCAGCAGCCTGCGGTGCGGTCGAGGGACCGACCGCCATTTTTCAAACACCCAAGTGTTTGAAAAATGAAGCAAGGCAAAAATGACATTTTTGCCTTGCGCGGCTGAAAAAGTCCCGGATGGACTTTTTCAGCAACCTGCAACCTGCTATTCGCCGTCCTTAAATCCCTTGCCCAGCAGGTAGATCTCGCGGCTCTCGGGACGCGAGGCCTTGGGCTTGCGCGTCAGAAGCTTGGCGAAGCGCCGCTGCATCTCTCGACGCAGCGCCTCAAACCCTTCACCCTGAAAGGCCTTTAGCAGCAGGTTTCCTCCCGGACATAGAGTTTTGGCGGCGAAATCCAGGGCAAGTTCCGCGAGTTCCTGGCTGCGCGCCTGGTCGGCGGCCGCGATACCGGTAATATTGGGGGCCATGTCCGAGATTACAAGATCGGCCTTCCGACCGTGCAGGCGCTCCAGCATCAAGTCTAGCATCGGGCCCTGGGTGAAATCGCCCTGAATGAAATCAACCCCTTGCAGTGGTTCAAGCGGCAGCATGTCAACCGCCAGCACGTAGCCGGCCGGGCCGACGCGCCCGGCGGCGTACTGGGACCAGCCGCCCGGGGCGGCGCCCAGGTCCACGACCGTCATCCCGGGACGGAACAGGCGGTCGCGCTCGTCAATCTCCTTGAGCTTGAAGACCGCGCGCGAGCGCGCGCCGTGCTTGCGCGCGCGCCGGACGAACTCGTCGGTGACATGGCGCTGTAGCCAGCGGTCACTGCTTTTGGAACGCATAGCTTCAAGCCACAGGCTTCAAGCTACAAGCCAACGGCGGCAAGACCCAGAGCTTGCAGCTTGCAGCTTGACGCTTGAAGCTCAAACGTAACGAATTTCGAGGATTTCGTACGAGCGCACTCCGCCCGGGACCTGGACCTCGACCACGTCGCCCTGCTCCTTGCCGATCAGGGCGCGGGCGATGGGGGAGCTTATCGAGATCTTGCCGGCGCCGATGTCGGCCTCGTAGTCGCCGACGATCTGATAGGTCACTTCCTTGCCGCCGTGCTCGTCCATGAGACTCAGGGTCGCGCCGAACACCACGCGCCCGTTGGCGTTCACGGCCTGCGGATCAATGATCTGGGCCGAGGCGACCCGCATTTCGAGCTCGGCGATGCGGCCCTCGACGAAGCCCTGCTGCTCCTTGGCGGCGTGGTACTCGGCGTTCTCGGAGATGTCGCCGTGCGAGCGCGCCTCGGCGATCGCCTGGATGATGCGCGGGCGTTCGACCGTCTTCAGCCGCTGCAATTCCAGCTTGAGCTTTTCCGCGCCGGCGGCGGTGATGGGAGTCTTTTTCATGCGCGAATCTCCCGCTGCAGATCCTGCAGGCGATTGACCTCGAATTCGGCCGCGAAACGGTGCGCCTCGCAGGCGGCGCGCGCGGCCGCCAGCGTCGTGTAGTTCGTGACCTTGTGTTGCAGCGCCTGGCGGCGGATGGCGTAGGAATCCTCCAGGCTCTGCTTGTCGGAAATGGTGTTGATGATTATATCAATCTCGTCGTTCATGATCATGTCCACTATATGGGGGCGGCCCTCGGACACCTTGTTGACCGGCCGGGCCTGCACCCCCGCGTCCGCGAGCACCGCGGCGGTGCCGCGCGTGGCGACGATCTCGAAGCCGTTCCGGCCGAAGTAGCGCGCGACCTCGACCACGCCCTTCTGGTCGGCGTCGCGCACGCTGATGAAAACGCGCCCGGAGCGGGGGATCGCGGCGCCGGCGGCGGCCTGCGATTTCGCGAACGCCTCGCCGAAGCTGCGGCCGATGCCCATGACCTCGCCGGTGGATTTCATCTCCGGGCCGAGCACGGTGTCCACCCCGGGGAACTTGATGAAGGGGAACACCGCCTCCTTCACGGAATAATAGGAAGGAATGATCTCGGACGCCACGCCCTGCGCGGCCAGGCCCTGGCCGACCATGCAGCGCGCCGCGATCTTGGCCAGCGGCCGCCCGGTGGCCTTGGAGACGTAGGGCACGGTGCGCGAGGCGCGCGGATTGACCTCGAGCACATAGACCTCGCCGTCCTTCACGGCGAACTGGATGTTCATCAGGCCCACGACCTTGAGCGCCTTGGCGAGCCGCACCGTCTGCGAGCGCAGCTGGTCCTGGATCTTTTTCGGCAGGCTGAAGGGCGGCAGCGAGCAGGCGGAATCGCCGGAATGGACACCGGCCTCCTCGATGTGCTCCATGATGCCGCCGATCACCACCGCCCTGCCGTCGGAGACGGCGTCCACGTCCACCTCGGTGGCGTCGCTCAGGAACCGGTCGAGCAGCACCGGCGAATCTTCGGACACGCGCACCGCCTCGCGCATGTAGCGCTCGAGGTCCTCGCGCACGTGCACGATCTCCATGGCGCGCCCGCCGAGCACATAGGAAGGACGCACCACCAGCGGATATCCGATCTTCTCGGCGAGCCGCACCGCCTCCTGGGCGGTGCGGGCGGCGGCGTTCGGCGGCTGCAGGAGCTTGAGCCGGTGAATCAGCTTCTGGAACCGTTCGCGGTCCTCGGCGACGTCAATCGAGTCCGGCGTGGTGCCGATGATGGGCGCGCCCGCCGCATGCAGGCCCTGGGCGAGCTTGAGCGGCGTCTGGCCGCCGTATTGCACGATCACGCCCAGGGGCTGTTCGAGATGAATGATCTCGAGCACGTCCTCGAGCGTGAGCGGCTCGAAGTACAGCCGGTCGGAGGTATCGTAGTCGGTCGAGACCGTCTCCGGGTTGCAGTTGATCATGATGGTCTGGTAACCGTCCTCGCGCAGGGCGAGCGCGGCGTGCACGCAGCAGTAATCGAATTCGATCCCCTGGCCGATGCGGTTGGGCCCGCCGCCGAGCACGATGATCTTCTTGCGCTTCTCGGGCGCGGCCTCGCATTCCTCCTCGTAGGTCGAGTACATGTAGGCCGTGATCGTCCCGAACTCGGCGGCGCAGGAATCAACGCGCTTGAACACCGGGCGCACCCCGGCGGCGTGGCGCCATCTGCGCACCTGCTGTTCGCCGACATTCAGGAGCTGCGCCAGGCGCCGGTCGGAGAAGCCCTTGCGCTTCCAGGAGCGCAGGTTCTCCACCGTCGGCTTGCGCTTCGGCCGTTTTGCGATCTGCCGTTCGATCTCCACCAGCTCGCCGATCTGCGCCAGGAACCAGGGGTCTATGTGCGTGAGCGCGTGGGTCTCGTCCGTGGTCATGCCGCAGCGATAGGCGTCGGCGATGTACCACACGCGGTCCGCGCCCGGCACGCGCAGCGCCTGGGCCAGGCGCGTGCGCGCGGTCTCCGCGTCGAGGCCGGGGTCCAGCCGCGGCTCGAGGCCGAAGCTGCCGATCTCGAGGCTGCGGAGCGCCTTCTGCAACGACTCCTGAAAGGTTCTTCCGATCGCCATGGCCTCGCCCACCGACTTCATCTGGGTCGTGAGCGTGGGATCGGCCTTGGGGAATTTCTCGAACGTGAAGCGCGGCACCTTGGTCACGACATAATCTATGGTCGGCTCGAACGAGGCCGGGGTCGCCCCGCCGGTGATGTCGTTTTTCAGCTCGTCCAGCGTGTAGCCGACCGCGAGCTTGGCCGCGACCTTGGCGATGGGAAAGCCCGTGGCCTTCGAGGCCAGGGCCGACGAGCGCGACACGCGCGGATTCATCTCGATGATGACCATGCGCCCGTCCCGCGGATTGATCGCGAACTGCACGTTCGAGCCGCCGGTGTCCACACCGATCTCGCGCAGGCAGGCGATCGAGGCGTCGCGCATGATCTGGTATTCCTTGTCGGTGAGCGTCTGCGCCGGGGCGACCGTGATCGAGTCGCCGGTGTGCACGCCCATGGGATCGAGGTTCTCGATCGAGCAGACGATGATGCAGTTGTCGTTTTTGTCGCGCACCACCTCCATCTCGAACTCCTTCCAGCCGATGATGGACTCCTCGATCAGGAGCTCGCGCGTGGGCGAGGCATCGAGGCCGCGCTCGCAGATGGTGATGAACTCGTCCCGATTGTAGGCGATGCCGCCGCCCGAGCCGCCGAGCGTGAACGACGGGCGGATGATGGCGGGGAAGCCGATCATGGCCTGGACCTGGTGCGCCTCCTCCAGGCTGTGGGCGATGGCGCCCTTCACGCACTTGAGCCCGATCCCTTCCATCGCCTTCTTGAACAGCTCGCGGTCCTCGGCCTTGTCAATCGCGGCGCGCGTGGCGCCGATCATCTCGACGCCGAACTTCTCGAGCACGCCCTCGCGCGCCAGGTCGAGCGCGCAATTGAGCCCGGTCTGCCCGCCCATGGTGGGCAGCAGCGCGTCCGGGCGCTCCTTCTCGATGATCCGGGCCACGGTCCGCCACTCGATCGGCTCGATGTAGGTGGCGTCGGCCATCTCCGGATCGGTCATGATCGTGGCCGGATTGGAGTTGACCAGGATGACGCGATAGCCCTCCTCCTTGAGCGCCTTGCACGCCTGCGCCCCGGAGTAGTCGAACTCGCAGCCCTGGCCGATGATGATCGGCCCGGCGCCGATGATCAGGATACTTCTTATGTCGGTGCGTTTTGGCATTTACTTCAGTAGCAAGTAGCAAGTTTCAAGTAGCAAGTGGCTGGTCATGAAGCGTGTACCTCCTGAACAGGTTTTCCTTGCAACTTGCCACTTGCTACTTGCCACTTCTCCATCATGGCAATGAACTTATCGAATAGCGGCGCGATATCGTGCGGCCCGGGGCTCGCCTCGGGATGGCCCTGGAAGCAGAACGCGGGCTTGTCGGTGCGCTCGAGCCCCTGGATGGAGCCGTCGAAGAGCGAGCGGTGCGTGACGCGCAGCGTCGGCGGCAGGCCCGCCTCGTCCACGGCGAAGCCGTGGTTCTGGCTCGTGATCGTGACGCGGCCGGTGGCGATCTCCAGCACCGGGTGGTTCGCGCCGTGGTGGCCGAATTTCATCTTCACCGTGCGCGCGCCGGAGGCGAGCCCGAGCAGCTGATGCCCGAGACAGATGCCGAACACCGGTAACCCCGCCGCCACGATCGCGCGGATCGCCGCGATCGCATAGTCGCAGGGTTCGGGGTCGCCCGGGCCGTTCGACAGCAACACGCCGTCGGGGCGCATCTTTAATACCTCGTCCGCCGGCGTCCGGGCCGGGATCACCGTGAGCCGGCAACCGCGCGCGGCGAGCATACGCAGGATATTGCGCTTGACGCCGTAGTCGTAGACGACCACATGGAAGCGCGGCTGCTCCTGCCGGATGTAACCCTGGCCCAACACCCAGCCGCCTTCGTCCCAGGCGTAGGGCTTTTTGGTGCTTACGACCTGGGCGAGGTCCATGCCCTTCAGCCCCGGAAACGCGCGCGCCGCCGCGAGCGCCGCTTTCTTGTCTATGCGTCCGCCTTTCTCGGCCGCGACGATGCAGCCGTTCTGCGCGCCCTTCTCGCGCAGCAGGCGCGTCAGGCGCCGGGTGTCAATGCCGGCGATGCCGACGAGCTTGTGGCGGCGCATGAACTCGGGCAGCGATTCGGCCGCGCGGAAGTTGCTCATCAGCGCCGGGAGATCGCGGATCACGAGCCCCGCGGCGTAAACGCCGCCGGATTCCATGTCCTCGGGATTGATCCCGGTGTTGCCGATGTGGGGATAGGTGAGCGTGACGATCTGGCGCGCGTACGAGGGATCGGTGATGATCTCCTGGTAGCCGGTCATGGCGGTGTTGAACACCACCTCGCCCGCCGTCCGCCCCGAAACGCCGATGGCCTCCCCGTGGAACAGGGAACCGTCTTCCAGCGCGAGCAGGGCGGGCGTCACCGGCGGTTTCCTCTAAAACCAGTCAGGCGGACATACAAAAGCGGGAGAGGCTCGAGGCATCTCCCGCTTTTATTAAGAATCCAGGGCAAAACACGGCTTCTGGCTAGATGCGAATCTTACGTCACCCCCGGCGCAAAATCAACGCGCCCGCCGTGAATCCGCGGCCCGGCCTTCAGTCCGCGCGCGCGACGTACTGCCGGCGGGCGTTGACGACCTTGACCAGATATTGCCGGGTCTCCTCGTACGGCAGGCCGGCGCGCAGCTTTTCATAGACTCCGGGGGGCTGCATGCGGTTGATCGCGTTCACCGCCTCGGCCCGGTCCCGGGAGAACACGCGCAGCACGTTGCTCGGACCGGTGTTATAGGCCGAGATCACGCAGTACTCCCGGGCCACGGGGCTGCCGACGCGCTCGAGCCGGTTGTAGGTCAACACGTTCAGATAGGCCGTGCCGAGCTCGATGTTGTTTTCCGCGTCAAACAGGTACTGGCGCGTGGGAATGTCGTCGTCCCCCTTGGCGCGCCGGTAGGCCTCGCGCCCGCCGCTTCCGGGCACGAGCTGCATCAGGCCGTAGGCCGGGGCCGAGCTCACCGCGAACGGATTGAAATTGCTCTCGGTCCTGATGATGGCGTACACCAGGCTCGGGCTGATCTGATACCGGCCGGCGTATTTGTTGACGAGCCCGCGATATTTCTCCGCCTGCCGGTCCTCGAAGTTGGCCACCAGGGGGAATTTCACGTACAGCGCGCTCTTCCGGCCGTCCTCCAGCTCCACGGCCCGGGTCGCGGCGCGGTTCTCGATCAGGTAGGCGGCGAAGCTCTCGGCCTCCGCGGGCATGCCGACGGGCTTGCCGTTCTGGTCCACGACCAGGCCGAATAGATACGGCTCCTTCGCGCTCGTGAGCGTCACGGCGCTGTCGCTGAAGAGATCCACCGCGCGCGGATCGTTGGGCGTGAGCAGCGTGGTGACGATGGCGTTGCCGAGGCTCAGGCGCGGGTCCTTCTCGTCCACCGTCTCGACCGTGACCTGGCCGGCGTCGAAGTCCACGATCGCGCGGCTCTTGTAGTTCTGGGTGTACTTAATATAGTGGGTGCGCGAGGGCAGCCGGATCTCCTTGCGGCCCCATTTTTTCCCGACATTCCCGCGCAGCAGCGACGTCAGGTTGTCGTAATCGCGCTTGACCGCGCGGATGTCCTGCACCAGCGCGTACGGATTCTGCGCGTAGACCTGCTTGCGACTCCTGAGCCCCTCCTTGAGCGCGCTCTTGGGGTCGCTCGCCTTCGCCACCGTGGTCAGGACGCGCGCGGTCGGGCTGGTGATGACGGCGAGCGTGCGGTCCACGGTCGAGAAAGCCCTGTCCGTCGTCTGGCATCCGGCCAGCGCCGCAGCCAGCGCCGCGATCAATGCCAGCTTCATCCGTCCTCCAGGCGTCGCGCCCCTTAAGTTAAAGGATGCTCTAATTCATTATGATCATTCGACGCAAAGGCGCGAAGGCGCAAAGAAATATTGAATAATCAACAGAAAATCTTTGCGTTCTTTGCGTCTTTGCGTCAAAAAATCATATAAATAAGATGTTCCTCAACTATTTACGCGTTCAGCGCAGGCCGAGGACGTCCTGCATGTCGTAGAGGCCGGTCTTGCGGCCCATGAGCCAGCGCGCGGCGCGCAGCGCCCCGTGGGCGAAGGTCGCGCGCGACTCGGCGCGGTGGGTGATCTCGACGCGCTCGCCGCCGCCGGCGAAGAGCACGGTGTGATCGCCGACGATGTCGCCGGCGCGGATGCTGGAGAAACCGATCACCTTGCGCGCGCGCTCGCCGCTGATGCCGCGCCGGCCGTAGACGCCCCACTCCTTGAGGTCGCGCCCGAGCGCCTGCGCCACCACCTCGCCCATCTTGAGCGCCGTGCCGGACGGCGCGTCGGCCTTGTAGCGGTGGTGGGCCTCGATGATCTCGACGTCCACCTCGTCCCCGAGGATGCGCGCCGCGGTCTCGAGCAGACGGAAGCAGAGATTCACGCCCACGCTCATGTTCGGCGCGTGCACGATGGCCATGTCCCGGGCGGCGTCGGCGATGCGCTGCCGGCCGGCGTCGTCAATGCCGGTGGTGCCGATGATCATCCGTTTCTTGTGCTTGCGACAGTGTTCGAGCACGGCGAGCGTGCTCTCAGGCTGGGTGAAATCTATCAGGACATCGAAATCGAGGCCGTTCAGGCCGGCGCGGATCGCCACGCCGAGCTTGCCGACGCCGGCGAGCTCGCCGGCGTCGGCGCCGATGCTGGCGCCCCCGGGCCGCTCGACGGCGGCCACCAGACGCATGCCCTCCTCCCGGGTGCAGGCCTCGACCAGGGTCCGGCCCATGCGCCCGGCGGCGCCCGTGACGGCGATGTCAATCATGTGATCCTCTCCCGTGCGACGTGCTAAGGATAAAGGATAAAGGATTTGCCGCGCCTTGGCTAAGGGGGGAGTAAAACGGCTATCAGCTATCAGCGCTCAGCTATCAGCTAAGGAACCTCTGATCAAGTACCGATTCGTCATTCCGGCGCAAGCCGGAATCCAGAAAATTCATAAACTTCCTGGACCCCGGCTTTCGCCGGGGTGACTTGTTCAGAGGTTCCCTAAAAGCTACAAGCTGGCCGCTGACCGCTGATAGCTGACAGCTTGCTAACCAAACATACCCTTGATCTTGTCCAGCCACGACGACTCGCGCGGGTTGTGGCGCGCGCCGCCGGCGCGCACCGAGGCCTCGAACTCTTTCAACAACTCCTTCTGCCGCTCGGTGAGATTGACCGGAGTCTCCACGCTGACGCGACAGTAGAGTTCGCCCACGTGACCGGTGCGCACGTTCTTCACGCCCTTGCCGCGCAGGCGGAAGAGCTTCTCGCTCTGCGTGCCGGGCGGGACCTTGATGCTGGCGCGCCCGTCGAGCGTGGGGATTTCGAGCTCGCCGCCCTGGGCGGCGGTGGCGAAGCTTATCGGCATCTCGCAATAGAGATCGTCCTGCTCGCGCTTGAACAGCGGGTGGGGCTTGAGCCGCACCTGCACGTACAGATCCCCCGGCGGTCCGCCGCTCTCGCCCGCCTCACCCTCGCCGGCGAGCCTTATCTGGTCGCCCTCGTCCACGCCCGCGGGCACCTTCACCGACAGGGTCTTGGTGTGTTGCACGCGCCCTTCGCCGCGGCACGTCGGACACGGATCGGTGATCACCTTGCCGCTGCCGTGACACGCCGGGCAGGTCTGCTGGATGGAGAAGAAACCCTGTTGCATGCGCACCTGGCCGTGGCCGCCGCAGGTGCGGCAGGGCGCGGGCGAAGTGCCGGGTTTGGCGCCGCTGCCGTGACAGGCCTCGCAGACGGCGAGCGTGGGGACGCGGATGCGCACCTCGGTGCCCTTGACCGCGTCCTCGAGCGCCAGCTCCAGACTGTAGCGCAGGTCGGCGCCGCGGAAGACCTGGGCGCCGCGCGCGCGCCCGGCGCCGAAGATATCGCCGAACACGTCACCGAAGATGTCGGCGAAGCTCGCGCTGCCGGCGCCGGCGCCGTAGAAGCCGCCGGCCCCGGCGCCGGCCATGGACGGATCCACGCCGGCGTGGCCGAACTGGTCGTAGGCGGCGCGCTTCTGGGCGTCGGTCAGGATTTCGTAGGCCTCCTTGGCCTCCTTGAACTTGGCCTCGGCGGTCTTGTCGTCCGGGTTGCGGTCGGGATGAAGCTTCATCGCCAGCCGGCGGTAGGCCTTCTTGATCTCGGCCTCCGAGGCGTTGCGCGCCACGCCCAGGGTTTCGTAGTAGTCTTTTTTGGCCATAAACCCAGTAGCAAGTTACAAGTTATAAAGTCAGTTACAAGTAGCAAGTTTCAAGTAAGCAACAAAGACACAATAGTACTTGCCACTTGCCACTTGCTACTTGCAACTTGCCACTTGCCACTTGCTACTTGCAACTTGCCACTTGCTACTTCTTTTTATTGTCCTTCACTTCCTCGAACTCGGCGTCCACGGCGTTGTCCTTGGTTTCGCCCTTTGCGCCCTCGGCGTCGGCCGTGGCGCCCGCGGCGGCCTGGGCCTGGGCGTATATCTGCTCGGCAAGCTTGTGCGAGGCCTCCATGAGCGCCTCGGTCTTCTTGCGAATCTCGTCCTTATCGTCGCTCCGCACCACCGCTTCCAGGTCCTTGATCGCGGCCTCGATCTTGTCCTTTTCGCCGGCGTCGAGCTTGTCGCCCTGCTCCTTCATCGTCTTGCGCACGCTGTGGATCATGCCGTCGGCGTGATTGCGCGCCTCGGCGAGCTCGCGCGCCTTGTGGTCTTCCTCGGCGTGCGCCTCGGCGTCCTTGACCATGCGCTCGATCTCGGCCTCGCTCAGACCCGAGCCGGCCTTGATCTCGATCTTGTTTTCCTTGCCCGTCGCCTTGTCCTTGGCCGACACGTGCAGGATACCGTTGGCGTCAATGTCGAACGCCACCTCGATCTGCGGCACGCCGCGCGGCGCGGGCGGGATGCCGGTGAGATCGAAGCGCCCGAGCGATTTGTTGCCGGCGGCCATCTCGCGCTCGCCCTGGAGCACGTGCACCGTGACCGCGCCCTGGCTGTCGTCGGCGGTCGAGAACACCTGCGCCGCCTTGGTCGGGATCGTGGTGTTCTTCTGGATCAGCTTGGTCATGACGCCGCCCATGGTCTCGATGCCGAGACTCAGGGGCGTGACGTCGAGCAGCAGCACGTCCTTGACCTCGCCGCCGAGCACGCCGCCCTGGATCGCCGCGCCCACGGCCACGGCCTCGTCCGGGTTGACGTCCCGGCGCGGCTCGCGCCCGAAGAAGTCCTTGACCACCTGCTGCACCTTGGGCATGCGCGTCTGGCCGCCGACCAGGATCACGTCGGCGACGTCCGCGGCCTTGAGGCCGGCGTCCTTGAGCGCGATCTTGCACGGCTCGATGGTCTTCTGGATCAGGTCCTCGACCAGGGATTCGAGCTTGGCGCGCGTCATCTTGATATTGAGGTGCTTGGGGCCGGAGGCGTCCGCCGTGACGTACGGCAGGTTGATCTCGGTCTGCTGGCTGGAGGACAGCTCGATCTTGGCCTTTTCCGCGGCGTCCTTCAGGCGCTGGAGCGCGAGCGGGTCCTTGTGCAGGTCTATGCCCTGGTCTTTTTTGAATTCGTCCGCGAGGTAGTCAATGATGCGCTTGTCGAAGTCCTCGCCGCCGAGGAACGTGTCGCCGTTCGTGGACAGCACCTCGAACTGGTGCTCCTTGTCCACCTCGGCGATCTCGATGATGGAGATGTCGAACGTGCCGCCGCCCAGGTCGTAGACCGCGATCTTGCGATCGCCCTCCTTCTTGTCCATGCCGAAGGCGAGCGCCGCGGCGGTCGGCTCGTTGATGATGCGCTTGACCTCGAGGCCGGCGATCTTGCCGGCGTCCTTGGTCGCCTGGCGCTGGGAGTCGTTGAAGTAGGCCGGCACCGTGATGACCGCCTCGGTCACCTCTTCGCCGAGGTAATCCTCAGCGGTCTTCTTCATCTTCTGCAGCACGCGCGCGGAGATCTCGGGCGGCGCCATCTGCTTGCCCCGGGCCTCGACCCAGGCGTCGCCGTTCTTCGCCTTGACGATCTTGTACGGCACCATCTTGACGTCGCGCTGCACGACGTCGTCCGCGTACTTGCGCCCGATCAGACGCTTGACGGCGTACAGGGTGTTGGCCGGATTGGTGATCGCCTGGCGCTTGGCCGACTGGCCGACCAGGACCTCGTTGTCGTCGGCGTACGCGACCACTGACGGCGTGGTGCGGTCGCCCTCGCTGTTTTCAATGACGCGCGCCTTGTTCCCCTCCATGATCGCCACGCAGGAGTTGGTGGTGCCCAGGTCAATGCCGATAATCTTCGCCATCGCTATATCCTCTTGCTTTTCAGGTGTTTGTTGTTTTACGAGATGGGGCCGACGGGCGCTTTTTCAAGGGGCCGCGGGCGGCCTTTCCGCGGCCTCCGCCGGGGCCCGCGCCACCACCACCATGGCCGGGCGCAGCACCCGGTCGTGCAGCAGGCAGCCCTTTTGCACCACGCTCACGACGTGGTTGGGCGCGACCTTCTCCGACTCCACCACGCTCACGGCCATGTGCCGGTCCGGGTCGAATTTCTCGCCCTGCGGATCAAGCATGGTCATGGAAAATTTCTGCAAGACGCTGTCCAGGAGCTTCAAGGTCAGTTCCAGGCCCTCGCGCATCTGTTGCGTCGCGGTCCCGCCGTCCGGCGCCGGCCCGGTTTTGTGCGCCTGTTCCAGGCTGTCGCGGACCGCGAGGATCTCGGAGGCAAAACGCTCCACGGCGTACTTGCGCGCGCCGGCCATATCCGTCTCGGCGCGCCGGCGGATATTTTCGGTTTCGGCCTTGGCGCGCAGGAACTTATCCAGATTCGCGGCGGCCTCGACGCGCGCGGCATCGAGCTCGGCCTGGAGCCGCTTGATCTCGGGCTCCCGGTCCACGGGCGCGGCCGCCGCCGGTTGCCCCTGACCGGTGGCCGGGGCGGACTGGTTTTCGGGCAGCGGTTCTTGTTTCTGATTCATTGTTGTTCGCAAACTACGGTCGGGTGAAAACAACCGGATTCATGGGGCTAGCCGCCCCGGCTTTCAAGGCTCTCGCGCGCCGGCTCCGGGCCGCTCAGGGCGGCGCTCAGAAGCTTCGCGGTGATGTCCACCACCGGGATCACGTGCTCGTAAGACATGCGCGTCGGGCCGACCACGCCGAGCGTCCCCACCACCTGCCCGTCCGCGCTGTAGGGGGCGGTGACGACGCTGCACTCCTCCAGCGCCTTGTAGCCGGACTCGGCGCCGATGAAGATCTTCACGCCGGCGGTGCGCATGCAGCGGTCGAGCAGGTGCAGCAGGTCGCGCTTGGCGTTGAAGGCGTCGAACAGGCGGCGCAGGGTGCGGATATCGCCGAGCTCCGGGAAGTCCATGAGGTTAGCCTCGCCGCTGACCACGATGTCATCGCCCTTTTCGCGCTCCGGCTGGAACGCCTGGTGCGCCATCTCGACGGCGAGGCGCATGATCCGCTGCATGTCCTCGCTCGCCTGCTGCATGTCCCCGACCAGCGCCTGCGCGACGCCGGTCATGTCCACCCCGGCGTAGGTCGCGTTGAAATAATTGGCCGCCTGCACCAGCTCCGCGGCCGAATACTCGCGGTCGGTGGAGATCAGGCGGTTGTGGACCTGGCCGTCGTGCGTGACCAGGATCACCAGCACCCGGCGCGCCCCGAGACCGAGGAAATCAATGTGCCGGAACGACACCTGCTCCTCGCGCCTGGGCACCATGACGATGCCGGCGAGCTTGCTCACATCGGACAGGATGTGCGAGGCGGCCTCGATGAGCTGTTTCGGGTCCTGGTTCGAGCGCAGCTCGTGCTTGAGCTTGCGCACCTCGGCGGAGTCGAGCGGCCGGACCTTGAGCAGGGTGTCAATGAACACGCGGTAGCCGCGCTGGGTCGGCACGCGCCCGGCCGAGGTATGCGGCGCGGCGATGAGCCCCAGCCCCTCGAGGTCCGCCATCACGTTGCGCACCGTGGCCGGGGAGAGCTCGAGCCCCGCCTGGCGCGCCAGCGTGCGCGAGCCCACCGGCTGGCCGTCGGCGATATAACGCTCGATCAGCGTCTTGAGCAGGATTTCCGCGCGCGCGTTGAGGGTCATGATCGTATTCGCTTGATTTTTCGACTTTAGCACTCTTGCGTGGAGAGTGCCAAGCCCGCCGCCTTGCGGCCGACCGGCGCCGGCGCGGGTCCGCCCCGCGGTATTCCGATTGGCCCGGATGCGGGTGCATGTTAGCTTAGCGGCGGCAGCGTAAAATCCGGCCCATGAAAAAAACCGTCAAGACCATCGGCCTGTTCGGCAAATACCAGGACGTCTCCATCGTCCCGCACATCGTCCGGCTGGGCGAGTTCCTGCGCGCGCGCGGGCTTTCCGTGCTACTGGACGAGAACACCGGCGGTATGCTCGAGCGCCCCTTCGCCCCGAGCCGACCGCTGGCCGCGATCGGCCGGGAGATTGATCTCGCCATCGTCATCGGCGGCGACGGGACGATGCTGAATGTGGCGCGCGCCCTGGCCGACAGCCGGGTCCCGCTGATCGGCGTGAACCTGGGGCGCCTGGGATTCCTGACCGACATCGCGGCGGACAACATGCCCGAGGCGATCGGCAAGATCCTGGACGGCGATTTCCACACCGAGCAGCGGCTGCTGCTCGCGGCCGAGATCATGCGCAAGGGCAGGATCGTGCACACGGCGCGGGCCTTCAACGACGTGATCGTCAACAAGGGCGAGCTCGCGCGCCTGATCGAGTTCGAGACCTATATAAACGGCGAGTTCGTCAACAGCACCCGCGGCGACGGCGTCATCGTCTCCAGTCCCACGGGCTCGACCGCCTACGCGCTGTCCGCCGGCGGCCCGATCCTGCACCCGGCGCTGCCGGCGATCGTGCTCGTGCCGATCTGCCCGCACACGCTCTCGAACCGCCCGATCGTGGTGTCGAGCGACAGCGTCATCGAGATCGTCATGACCGGCCTGGCGGCGAACCATGCGAACGTGGCGTTCGACGGCCAGTCCACGTTCGCGCTCGACGACAACGACCGCATCTACGTGCGCCGCCTCGACACCCCGGTCGAGCTCATCCACCCGTCCGGGCGCAGCCACTACGACGTACTGCGCACCAAGCTCCACTGGGGCGAGAAGTTCTGATGCTCACGCACCTCTACATCCGCGACTTCGCCATCGTGCCCAAGCTCGAGCTCGCCTTCGAGCCCGGGCTGACGGTGCTGACCGGCGAGACCGGCGCCGGCAAATCCATCGTCATTGACGCGCTCGCGCTCGCGCTCGGCGAGCGCGCCGAGAGCGGCGTCATCCGCCACGGCGCGACGCGCGCCGAGATCGCGGCCGGCTTCGCCCTGCCGCCGGCGCACGAGGCCACCCGCTGGCTCAAGGATCACGACCTGTCCGACGACGGCGAGTGCCTGCTGCGCCGGATCGTCGAGACCGACAAGCCCTCGCGCGGCTTCATCAACGGCCGGCCGGCGCCGATCCAGATGCTGCGCGAGCTCGGCGAATACCTGGTGGACATCCACGGCCAGCACGAGCACCAGTCGCTCCTGAAGCGCGAGGCCCAGCGCCAGGTGCTCGACGACTACGCCGGCCTGGGCGAAACGGTGACCGCGCTCGCGGGCCGCTGGCGGGAGTGGAAGGCGCTGGAGGAGCGGCTCGCGGCGCTCACGCGCCAGACGGCCGACCGCGAGGCGCGGCTCGAGCTTTTGCGCCACCAGGTGCGGGAGCTCAAGGCGCTCGGGCTCAAGCCGGACGAGATGTCCCGGCTCGAGGAGGAGCACGCGCGCCTGGCGAACGGCGCCGAGCTGCTCGAGGGCGCGCAGGCGGCGGCCCACACCCTGTACGACGATGACGAGGCATCGGTGGCGCGGACACTGGCCCGCCTCGTCAATAAACTCGACGCGCTCAGCCGCTACGATCCCAAGCTCGGCGAGATGCAAACGCTGCTGAACGAGGCCGCGATCCAGGTGGACGAGGCCGCGGCGCGGCTGCATCACTATCTCGACGCGCTCGAGCTCGACCCCGAGCGCCTCGGCTGGCTCGAGAGCCGCCTGGCCGAGGCCACGGATCTCGCGCGCAAGCACAAAGTGCGCCCGGAGGAGTTGCCGGCCGTGGCCGAGCGGCTCGAGATCGAGCTCAACGACATCGAGGACGCCGATGGCAACCTGGCCAAGATCGAGGCGGGGCTCAAGGACGCGCGCGCAAGCTATTTCACGCTCGCGCGCGAGGTGGCGCGCAAGCGCGCGGCGGCGGCGAAGAAACTGGCCGCGGCCGTGAGCGCGCGCATGCAGGAGCTGGGCATGCCGGGCGGCCGTTTCGAGGCCAGCCTTACGCCGCTGCCGGATGGCGAGGCCACCGCGCACGGCCTGGAGCGCGTGGACTTCCTGGTGAGCGCCAATCCGGGCCAGCCGGTGAAGCCGCTCAACAAGGTCGCCTCCGGCGGCGAGCTGTCGCGCGTGAGCCTGGCGCTGCAAGTGGAGACCGCGAGCCTGGGGCGCATCCCGACGCTCATCTTCGACGAGGTGGACGTCGGCGTCGGCGGGCGCGTGGCCGAGATCGTGGGCCAGCAGTTGCGCGCGCTCGGCCGTTCGCGCCAGGTGTTCGTCATCACCCACCTGGCCCAGGTCGCCGCCCTCGGCGGCCGGCACATGCAGGTGGCCAAGCGCAACCAAAACGGCGCGACCCTGGTGGACGTGCGCCTGCTCGAGCGCGACGAGCGCGTGCAGGAGATCGCGCGCATGATCGGCGGCGTCGAGATCAGCCAGTCAACCATCGCGCACGCGGAGGACATGCTCGCCCGTGCCTCCGCCTGATCCCATCCCGGCGCCACAGGCCGCGCCGCTGATCCGCCCGGCGGCGATCGGCGACGCGCCCTACATCCATCACCTGCTCGAAATCTACGCCGCGCAGGGGAACCTGCTGCCGCGCACCCTGAGCGAGATCTACCGGCACCTGCGCGATTTTTTCGTGATCGAAATACAGGGCCGGGTCGCCGCCTGCGGCGCGCTCGAGATCTTCACCGAGGACCTGGGCGAGGTGCGCTCGCTCGTGGTGGACGATCAGTTCAAGGGCCGCGGCTTCGGGCGGGCGCTGGTCGAGCGCATCGCCGCGGAGGCGCGCGCAATCGGGTTACGACGCCTCATGGCGCTCACCTACGTGCCCGGATTTTTCCACAAGCTCGGCTTCACGACCGTGCCCAAGGAGACACTGCCGGAGAAGGTCTGGAGCGTGTGCGTCAAATGCTACAAGTTCAACAACTGCGACGAGACGGCGGTGTTATTAGAACTGAAGTAGCAAGTTGCAAGTGACAAGTAGCAAGTAAAAATCAGCTCAACTTGTTACTTGTAACTTGCCACTTGCCACTTGCTACTTGAAACTCGCCGTTATTTTTTTGAACATTTCCCGTCCCGCTTCATCCCCTCGCACACGCCGTACAGATAGAGCGAATGGTCGCCGACGACGAAGCCGAATTTGTCCGCGATCCGGCGCTGGCGGTCCTCGATGGTGTCGTCCAGGAACTCGAACACCAGGCCGCACTCCATGCACACGATGTGATCGTGATGCCGGCCGTGGTTGATCTCGAACACCGAGCGGCCGCCCTCGAAGTTGTGCTTGAGCACGAGGCCCGCGCCCTCGAACTGGGTCAGCACCCGATACACCGTCGCCAGCCCCACCTCCTCCCCGCCCCCGAGCAGTTGCTTGTATACGTCCTCCGCGGTCATGTGGCGGTCGCGGGACTCCTCCAGGATGCGCAGGATCTTGAGGCGCGGCAGCGTCGCCTTC
>MFSY01000051.1:0-272 GCA_001785175.1 Candidatus Muproteobacteria bacterium RIFCSPHIGHO2_01_FULL_65_16
TGAATGTAATATCTGCGTTAATCTGCGGTTTCAAAATCGTTTATGACCAAGACCGTGAATCCGAAATTGCGCGAAGCCCCGACCCGCGCCAGGCGCGTGGTGGTGAAGATCGGCAGCGCGCTGCTCACCAACGCCGGGCAGGGGGTGGATGCCGATGCGATCGCGGGCTGGGCGGCGCAGATGGCGCGGCTGCGCGCGCGCGGTGTTGAGGTCGTGCTCGTGACCTCCGGCGCGGTCGCCGTCGGCATGCAGCGCCTCGGACGGCAGGCGCG
>MFSY01000051.1:279-8737 GCA_001785175.1 Candidatus Muproteobacteria bacterium RIFCSPHIGHO2_01_FULL_65_16
GCGCTGCACGAGCTCCAGGCCATGGCCGCGGTGGGGCAGATGGGCCTGGTGCAGCTCTACGAATCCGCCTTCCAGCGCCACGACCTGCGCACGGCGCAGATGCTGCTCACCCACGACGACCTCGCCGATCGCCGGCGCTATCTCAACGCCCGCAGCACCCTGCGCACGCTGCTCGATCTCGGCGTTATCCCGGTGATCAACGAGAACGACACCGTGGCGACCGAGGAGATCCGCTTCGGCGACAACGACACGCTCGCGGCGCTGGTGGCCAACCTGGCCGAGGCCGACCTGCTGCTGATCCTCACCGACCAGGCCGGTCTCCACGACCGCGACCCGCGCGCGCATCCCGATGCCCGGCTCGTTGCCGAGGGCGCGGCCGGGGACGCGCGCCTGCTGGAGATGGCCGGCGGCTCGGGCGCGCTCGGCCGCGGCGGCATGCGCACCAAGCTGCTCGCGGCCGAGCGGGCCGCGCGCGCTGGCGCGGCCACGGTCATCGCCTCGGGCCGGGAGGCGGATGTGATCGGACGGGTGCTGGCGGGGGAGCCGGTCGGGACCTGGCTCAAGCCGGCCGAGGAGCGGCTGGCGGCGCGCAAGCAGTGGCTGGCGGGCCATGCGCGCGTGGCCGGCGGGCTCGTCCTAGACGCCGGCGCGGTCAAGGTGATACGCGAGGCGGGCAAGAGCCTGCTGCCGGTGGGGGTCAAACGCGTCGAGGGCGAGTTCACCCGCGGCGAGATCGTCGCCTGCCTCGATCCCGAGGGGCTGGAGGTGGCGCGTGGGCTGGTCAATTACAGCGCCGATGAGGCGCGGCGGATCATCGGCCAGTCAAGCGACCGGATCGAGGCGATCCTCGGCTATGTGGACGAACCGGAGCTGATCCACCGCGACAATCTGGTTGTTCTTTAGCGAGAGGAAGGTAAGGAAAGACAAGGAACCGCAGATGAACGCAGTTTAAGGTTTTAAGCTAAGGGATCCTCTAAAAATTCAAAAATGTAGGGTGGATTAAGCACAGCGAATCCACCAAAATAATAACAAACAATATGATTTTGTTGGGTTCGCCGCTTACGCGGCTTAACCCATACATGAGAACCTGAAGGGCGTGGAGTGAGGCGTTAAGCTCCAAGCTGAATGCTGATAGCTGATGGCTGATAGCTTGTATGGAGTGATGCGCAAAGAAAAAGCCGGCTTCCGCCGGCTTTTTGTTGGACCGTTTCCCGGACCCCTTTATGCCAGGGCGCGGAGGTGAACGTTCAGGCCGCTCTTATAGCGCGCGGCGGCGTTCTTGTGGATCAGTCCCTTGCGCGCCATGCGGTCAATGACCGAGGCCGCTTCCCGCAGGGCCGTGCTTGCGGCGGCCTTGTCCCCGCCCGCCACCGCCTCGCGGGCCTTCTTGATCTCGCTGCGCAGCCAGGAGCGCTGGGCGGCGTTGCGCACGCGGTGGGTCTCCGCCTGGCGCGCGCGTTTCTTGGCCTGGGCCGTGTTTGCCATCTCTGCAATCCGTCGGGGTTTAGAGGGCGCGCACTATGCTGATTTTGCCCGGTTTTGTCAATCCCGGCCGGGCGCGCGGATGCACCCGCGGGGCAGTTCGTTTATGCTCACCGCCTTTTGCGGGAACCTCGAAAACCGCCGAAAGTAATGAATTTTCACCGCAGAGAACGCAGAGCACGCAGAGAAAAACAGTTCTTGCTTCAACAACTCCGCGCCTCTGCGTCTCTGCGGTGAGTCCGGTGTTCCGTCAAGAAAACGGTATTTTTGGGGGCGCCCTTTAAGTATTCTTCGCAAGCATGTCGCGCAAGCTGATCAAATCCACGGCCGTGACCGGCGGCATGACGTTCGTCTCGCGCCTCACCGGCCTGGCGCGCGACATGGCCTTCGCCAACCTGATCGGCGCCGGAACGGGGATCGCCGCCGACGCCTTCTACGTCGCGTTCCGAATTCCCAACTTCTTCCGGCGCATATTCGGGGAGGGCGCGTTCTCCCAGGCGTTCGTGCCGGTGTTCACGGAGTACAAGACGCGCGCCCCGCACGCGGAGCTGCGCGCCTTCGTGGACCGCATGACCGGCGTGCTCGGGGCGATCCTGCTGCTCTTCACCGTCGCCGGCGTCGCGGCGGCGCCGCTCTTCGTGCTCATCCAGGCGCCGGGCTTCGGCGGCGCGAAGTTCGCGCTCACGGTCGAGATCCTGCGCATCACCTTTCCGTATCTCCTGTTCGTCTCGCTCGTGGCCCTGGCCGCCGGCATCCTCAACAGCTACGGCCGCTTCGCCGCCGCCGCGTTCACGCCGGTGCTGCTCAATCTCTGCCTCATCGCGGCGGCCCTGTGGTTCGCGCCGGGCCTGGACCAGCCGGTGCTCGCCCTGGCCTGGGGGGTGTTCATCGCCGGGGTGCTGCAGCTCGCCTTTCAGGCGCCGTTTCTGGCGCGCCTCAAGCTCCTGCCGCGGCCGAAGCTGGCGCGCGACCACGACGGCGTGGCGCGCGTGCTGCGCCTGATGCTGCCGGCGATCTTCGGCGTCTCAGTGGCCCAGATCAACACGATGATCAACACGATCCTGGCGTCGTTCCTCACGAACGGCAGCGTCTCCTGGCTCACCTATTCCGACCGGATCATGGAGTTCCCGCTCGGCGTGTTCGGCATCGCGCTCGCCACGGTGATCCTGCCGAGCCTGTCGCACCGGCACGTCAACAACTCGCGCGCGGAATTCTCGCATCTCCTCGACTGGGGGCTGCGCTGGGTGTTCGTGATCGGCATCCCGGCGACGGCGGCGCTGGTGATCTTGGCCGGCCCGATCCTGACCACGCTGTTTCACCACGGCGCCTTCGACGCGCGCGACGTGCGCATGACGACCCAGGCGCTGATCGCCTTCGCGCTCGGGCTGCCCGGATTCATCCTGATAAAGGTGCTGGCGCCCGGGTTTTACGCGCGCCAGGACACGCGCACCCCGATGCGCATCGGCGTGGTCGCACTGCTGGCCAATATCGTCCTGAGCCTCGTGCTCGTTTTCCCGCTGGCGCACACGGGCCTCGCGCTCGCCACCTCGATCGCGGCGCTCGTCAACGCCGGCCTGCTGTTCCGGTTGCTGCGCCGGCAGCAGGTGTATCATCCCCTGCCCGGCTGGGGCCTGTTTCTCGCCCGCATCGCGCTCGCCAGCGCGGCGATGGCGGCGGTGCTGCTGTGGGGCGTGGGCGGGCTCGAGGGCTGGCTGGCCGCGACCGTCTGGGAACGGGTCGTGCGCCTCGCCTTCTGGGTGGCGGCCGGCGCCCTGGTCTATCTTTTTACCATAGTGCTCCTGGGTGTCAGGCCGCGGCAGCTGTTGTTGCGGCGCGGCGCGGGTGGCCGAAGTTATGACTGATATGCCGTTCGAATTCCGGATCAACGTATGTCGCGAGCCGCGCGCGTTCTCGCTCGCGGAGGCGCGCGCCCTGTTTCCGCTGGTGCAGCGGATCACCCTGGCGGCCTACAAGGAGCTCGAGCCGGTGCGCCGCCGGCTCGAGGCGGCGCTGCCGGCGAGCCCCGAGATCAGGGAGATCGAGCGTCAATACGAAACCGTTGTGCGGCGCTGGGTCGGCAAGATGGAGCGGCTCGGGCTGGTGGTGAAGGGGCTGTGGCTGGTGGACTTCGACACCGGCGACGGCTACCTGTGCTGGAAGTTTCCCGAGCTTCGCATCGGCCATTATCACGGCTATCAAGAGGATTTCGCCGGCCGCCGGCCGCTGCGCGACATCGTGGAGGAGCTCGACCCCGACTGGGCGCATGCCTGAAAAAGCTTCAAGCTTAAAGCTTTAAGCTTTAAGCTATCCAGATGGAATTCATTCGCGGTCTGCACAACCTCAAGCCGCGGCACCGCGGCTGCGTCGCAACCATCGGCAACTTCGACGGTGTGCACCTCGGCCACCAGGCGGTCATCGGCCAGCTCGCGGAACGGGCGCAGGAGCTGAAGCTGCCGACGTTGGTGCTGCTGTTCGAGCCGCAGCCGCAGGAGTTCTTCCGCCCCGAGGCCGCGCCGCCGCGCCTGACGCGCCTGCGCGAGAAGATCGTGGCGCTGCGCCGCTACTCGGTGGACCGCGTGTTGTGCGTGCGCTTCAACGCGCGTTTCGCCGCGCTCGCGGCCGAGGATTTCATCCGCCGGGTTCTGGTCGAGGGGCTCGGCGTGCGTTACCTCGTGGTCGGGGACGACTTCCGCTTCGGGCACGACCGGCGCGGCGACTTCGCCATGCTCGCGGAGGCCGGGCGCCGGCACGGCTTCCAGGTGGTGAACATGCACCCCGTGAACATGGACGGCGCGCGGGTATCGAGCACGCGCATCCGGGCGGCGCTGGCGCAGGCGGACCTGGCGACGGCGGAGAAGCTGCTGGGGCGGCCGTATCGCATGTGCGGGCGCGTGGCCCACGGCGACAAGCGCGGCCGCACCCTCGGCGTCCCGACGGCCAACATCTATCTGCACCGCAAGACCACGCCGCTCACGGGCGTGTTCGTCGTGGAGATGTTCGGCCTCGCGCGCGAACCGCTCCCCGGCGTGGCTAATATCGGCACGCGCCCGACGGTCGGCGGGACGCGCACGCTGCTCGAGGCGCACCTGCTGGATTTCGCGGACGACATCTACGGCGCCTATGTGCATGTGAATTTTCTGCACAAGCTGCGCGCCGAGATGCGCTTCGCCTCGCTCGACGAGCTGAAGGCGCGCATCGCCCAGGACGTCGCCGAGGCGCGCGCCTTTTTCGCGCAGTACCATACGAACTACTCAACGCAAAGGCGCAAAGACGCAGAGGGCGCAAAGGGTTTTTGAAAGTTTCTAGAAACACCCAAGCCTTTTTATCCTTGTTCCCGCCTTGGTTGATTTGAATGAAATCTTTGCGTACTTTGCGTCTTTGCGTTGAGTTTTATTTAAGGACTTGTCGTGAACGATTATAAAAAAACGCTCAATCTGCCGCGGACGGACTTCCCCATGAAGGCGAATCTGGCCGCGCGCGAGCCGGAGACCCTCAAGCGCTGGCGGGAGTTGAATCTCTATCAGCGGCTGCGCGAGCAAGGGAAAGGGCGGCCGCGATACGTCCTGCACGACGGGCCGCCGTACGCCAACGGCGACATCCATATCGGCCACGCGGTCAACAAGATCCTCAAGGACATCATCGTCAAGTCCAAGACCCTGGGCGGGCACGATGCCCCGTACGTGCCCGGCTGGGACTGCCACGGCCTGCCGATCGAGCTGGCGGTGGAGAAGCAGATCGGCAAGGCCGGCGTGCAGGTGGACGCGGCCAAGTTCCGCCAGGCCTGCCGCGAATACGCGCGCGAACAGGTGGGCCGCCAGCGCGAGGATTTCATCCGCCTCGGCGTGCTCGGCGACTGGGAGCATCCGTATCTCACCATGGACTTCGCCCAGGAGGCCGACATCGTCCGCGCCCTCGGGCGCATCGTCGCCAAGGGCCACGTCGTGCGCGGCCACAAGCCGGTGCACTGGTGCAGCGACTGCGGCTCGGCGCTGGCCGAGGCCGAGGTCGAGTACATGGACCGCACCTCGCCCGCCGTTGACGTGCGCTTCGCGGCCGCCGATGCGGAGGAGTTTCTCTCCCGCTGCGAGCACACCGCGGGCCACGCCGGCGAGGGGCCGATCCACGTCGTCATCTGGACCACCACCCCGTGGACGCTGCCGGCGAACCAGGCGGTGGCGCTGCATCCGCGGCTGGAATATGTCCTGGTCCAGTGCGTCGGCAACCGCGGGCGGGAGCGCCTGCTGCTGGCCGAGCCGCTGCTCAAGGACGCCATGCTGCGCTGGGGCATCGAGGACTACCGCGTCGTGGCCACCTGCCTCGGCGCGGCGCTCGAGGGCGTCCGGCTCCGGCACCCGTTCTACGCGCGCGCGGTGCCGATCGTTCTGGGCGAGCACGTGACCACCGACGCCGGCACCGGCGCGGTGCACACCGCCCCGGGGCACGGCCTCGAGGACTATGTCGTCGGCGAACGCTACGGCCTGCCCGTGGACAACCCCGTCGGCGCGGACGGAAAGTTTCTGCCCGGCACGGAGCTGTTCGCCGGCGAGCACGTGTTCAAGGCCAACGACCACGTGATCGAGGCGCTCAAGGCGCGCGGCGCCCTGGTCCATGCCGCGGCGCTGATCCACAGCTATCCGCACTGCTGGCGCCACAAGACGCCGATCATTTTCCGCGCCACCTCGCAGTGGTTCATCGCCATGGACAAGTTGCGCGACGACGCGCTGCGCGCGATCGCGGCCACGCGCTGGATTCCAGAGTGGGGACGGGCGCGCATCGAGGGCATGGTGCGCGAGCGCCCCGACTGGTGCATCTCGCGCCAGCGCGCCTGGGGCGTGCCGATCCCGCTGTTCATCCACAGGCAGACGGGCGCGATGCATCCCGACACCGCCGGGCTGATCGAGGCGGTGGCGCGGCGCGTCGAGCAGAAGGGCATTGACGCCTGGTTCGAGCTCAAGGCCGCGGAACTGCTGGGCGCGGACGCGGCCGCATACGAAAAGACAAGCGACACGCTCGACGTCTGGTTCGACTCCGGCGTCACCCACTCGTGCGTGCTCGAGCGCCGGCCGGAGCTGCAATTTCCAGCGGACATGTACCTCGAAGGCTCCGATCAGCACCGCGGCTGGTTTCAGTCGTCGCTGCTCACGGCGGTCGCCATCCACGGCCGCGCGCCGTATAAATCCGTGCTCACGCACGGCTTCACCGTGGACGCCAGGGGCATGAAGATGTCCAAGTCCAAGGGCAACGTCGTCGTGCCGCAGAAGGTGATCAAGACCCTGGGCGCGGACATCCTGCGGCTCTGGGTCGCGGCGACCGACTATCGCGCCGAGATGAGCATCTCCGACGAGATCCTGACGCGCATGGCCGACTCCTACCGCCGCCTGCGCAACACCGCGCGCTACCTCCTGGCCAACCTGCACGGCTTCGAGCCGGCGCATGTCCTGCCGGGAAGCGAGATGCTGGATCTCGACCGCTGGGCGGTGGCGCAGGCGCGCCGGCTCCAGGATGAGGTCATCGCGGCGTATGAATCGCATAACTTTCATCTGATCTACCAGAAGCTGCACCAGTTCTGTGTCGTCGAGCTGGGCAGTTTCTATCTCGACGTGCTCAAGGACCGCATGTACACCATGCCGGCCGCGAGCACCGGGCGGCGCTCGGCGCAGAGCGCCATGTTCCACATCCTCGAGGCGCTGGCGCGGCTGCTGGCCCCGGTCCTGAGCTTCACCGCCGAGGAGATCTGGTCGTACATGCCGGGCGCGCGCGCGGACTCGGTCTTCCTCGAAACCTGGTACGACCGCTGGCCCGCGGGCGCGGACGCCGATCTGAAATTTTGGGACCGGGTCATCGCGGTGCGCGCGGCGGTGAGCAAGGAGCTGGAGAAGCTGCGCGTCGCCGGCGGCATCGGCTCGTCGCTCGACGCCGAGGTGGATCTGTATTGCGCGCCGGAGCTGCTCTCCCAGCTCCGACGGCTGGGAGACGAGCTGCGTTTTGTGTTCATCTGTTCCTACGCGCGCGCACACCCCGTCGCCGAACGCACGCCCGAGAGCATCCAGACGGACGTCCCGGGGCTGCATGTGCAGGTGGCGCCTTCCGCGCACGCCAAGTGCGTCCGCTGCTGGCACCACCGCGAGGATGTCGGGACCGACAAGGGGCACCCGCTGATCTGCACCCGCTGCGTTGCCAACGCCTTCGGCGCGGGCGAGACGCGGAGGCACGCCTGATGTTCCCGACCAAAACAAGAGCTGCTTACCAGTTTTCCCTCTCCCCTGCGGGAGAGGGGAAGGGTGAGGGCGTCGCCGGTTTCGAGACCGGCGACCAAACCATCGCGACGGATCTTGATAACTGAAATGTGGCGCTATCTCTGGATCTCGCTCATCGTTTTCGTCCTCGACCAGGCGTCCAAGCTCGCGGCGGTGAAATATCTCACGCGCCACGCCGAGGTGAACCTCGCGCCGTTTCTCAATCTCACGCTCGTCTACAACACCGGCGCGGCCTTCGGCTTTCTGAACGACGCCGCCGGCTGGCAGAACATTTTCTTCATCATTGTCGCCCTCGTCGCCGGCGTCGTGATCCTGTTCATGCTGCGTCGTCTTAATCCGCACGACGCCATGATGGCCGTGGGCCTGACGCTGATCCTGGGCGGCGCCGCCGGCAACCTCGCCGACCGCCTGATTCACGGATATGTAATTGATTTTATTGATGTATATTATGGTTCCTGGCACTGGCCGGCGTTCAACATCGCCGACACGGCGATCACTGTCGGTGCGGTATTATTGGTTCTGGATGCGCTGGGTTTCGGAAAAAAATCCCCGCGCTAAAAATCCCGTGTGACCTCATGAAGGTACTGCTGGCAAATCCGCGCGGGTTCTGCGCCGGCGTTGACCGCGCGATCGAGATCGTCGAGCGCGCGCTCGAGCTGTTCGGCGCGCCGATCTACGTGCGCCACGAAGTGGTGCACAACCGCTATGTGGTGGACGGC
>MFSY01000051.1:8756-11489 GCA_001785175.1 Candidatus Muproteobacteria bacterium RIFCSPHIGHO2_01_FULL_65_16
CGCCGCCGTGCCCGACGGCGCGACCGTGATCTTCAGCGCCCACGGCGTGCCGCGCGCGGTGGAAGCCGAGGCGCGGCGGCGGGGGCTGCGCGTATTCGACGCCACCTGCCCGCTGGTGACCAAGGTGCACATGGAGGTCGCGCAGCACCGCGGCAGCGGCACCGAGTGCGTCCTCATCGGTCATGCCGGCCATCCCGAGGTGGAGGGCACCATGGGCCAGGCCGAAGGCGGGATTTATCTGGTGCAGACCGCGGACGACGTCGGCCGGCTGCAGGTCGAGAACCCAGATCGCCTCGCCTATGTCACCCAGACCACTTTGTCCGTGGACGACACCGTCCGCATTGTCGCGGCGCTGCGCGCGCGCTTCCCGGCCATCCGGGGGCCGAAGAAGGACGACATCTGCTACGCCACCCAGAACCGCCAGGACGCCGTCAAGGAGATGGCCGGCAAGTGCGATGTGGTGCTGGTCGTGGGTTCGCGCAACAGCTCGAACTCCAACCGCCTGCGCGAGGTCGCCGAGTCGCTCGGCGTGCGCGCCTACATGATTGACGGCCCGGACGACATCCGCCGCGAGTGGCTCGACGGCGTCGGAATGGTTGGTTTAACGGCCGGCGCATCGGCGCCGGAGGTGCTGGTGCAGGGTGTTATTGAGAAATTGCGGGGCTGGAACGCAGAATTAGTTCATGAACAAGCCGGTAGGTCCGAGAATGTATCTTTTCCCATTCCAAAGGTCTTGCGGCGGTAGCGCCCAGTAATATAAGGATGGTGTTTTTTTTGTTTCTTATTTATCCGTCCACTTGGACGTGTAGCTGTTGTTATTAGCCTTGTCCCACTGTTTTCTGCCCGTGGAATCAATCCTGGACTTGCCGTCGTTGTTCTGGCGCCCGCTCACACCCGCGCCATTGGGGTCTGCCGTGATTGTGAAGCCGCAGGTTATGGGGGAGGCGAGGGCGGCGCAATCGGCATTAATAGTATCGGCGGCTATGGCCAACAGGTAATGCCCGTCCGGGGAGAGGCCATTCGCAAACCCCAGCCCGGAGCAGGCGGGGATGTTCCCATCCAGCGCTGTGGTGTATGTCCGGCACTGCGAAAAGAATCTTTCCTGCCGACTGGCCGCTTCAACCAGGGCCACCTGCGCGTCCGAGCGGCGCGTTTGAGTCATGTATCTACTGTAGTTTGGATAGACGGTCGCGGCGATGATGCCAAGAATAGCTACTACGATCATCAACTCGATCAAGTTAAAACCGGCATTACGATCTTGTCGCTTTTTCATTCAAATCTTCCCATCAGGGCCTGTTATCCACCAAAATGAAGTATAGCGTCGGTTTTATTCTGCGCCATCCTTGCGCGCTTCCACGAGCAAGGATGGCGGCCGCTTTAAAGTTTTATTGTAATTATTCATCGCGCCAATAGGTCTTGTATGCGCTTCCCCCGCCGGGCGCGACATCGATCACGTCGGAACCGCCGCTGGTGCCAACAAGGCCCGTCGTGCCGCCTTCACGTATGACAATGATGGGCTCGGACGGGATACCACCGCCCACCTCGACGTATCTGTCGTCTGTGCCGTCGTCGTCGAAGTCGAATTCCGCCACACCTGACAGATAGTTGAGGGCATACACCTTGCCCGTTCCCTCCGAGGCGGCGCATGTCGTCAGGGCGGAGGCGTCATTCGCCGGCGTGAAGGTGGAGACATACAGGACGCCGCCGAAGATCAGCGTCTTGGCCAGCGCCTTCTCCCCCACCCATTTTGTCGTCAGGCCGTTGGGCAGCGCGATGGCGCTCGATTCCACCAGGTCAATATAGAACCCCTTCTTGCCCTTTATGGCGGCGATCTCGGTGTCGAGCGCGGCGCCCGTCAGTGTCCCGAGCTTGTTGGCCGTCGCGTCGTAAAGATCGCTGTCTGTCAGCGCCGACGGCGCGGACGCGGGCGGACCGTACTTGTAGTTATAGTCGCGGAAGGCGTAAACGCGGTTGTGCACGGCCTCCGCGACGGGCATCAGATTTGTTGTCAATATATCCAGCGGGTCTTCGCGGTTGCCGCTCGCGATGGTGACAAGATCGTACGTGGGATTGGTCGAGAAATTCGAATCGCTCACCGACGCCACATCCGGCGGATAGAAGAACCGGCGGCGCGCCTGGTTGCTCGTGTCCGAGCAGTCGTCCGAGCGCACCCCGCCCGAACAGCCGGCATCGGCGAAGACATAGCCGGCGGTGCCGCCATTTTGGTCGGTATCCAGTTGTTCGCCGAGATCTATGCGCCAGACCTGCCCCGCGGTGTCCCCGACATACAGGCGGTCAACCGACTTATCCGCGTTTGAGTCGGTCAGCGTCACCTCCGAGGGAATGCTGTATTTCATGTTCGACAGCACCAGGGTGGCGCTGGCGTCGCTGCTGGCCCACCACAGGCGCGCGCCGGTGAGAGGATCCACGATATAAACGGCGTTACCGATGTCGTCGCCGGTGGAGGCGACGCTGTTGTCCTTGTCGGCGTCATAACCGCCGGCGAACACGAGCACCATTCTTGACGCGCTGTCGTCGGTTGCAGGATCGCCGTCATCGCACTCCGTGCTCGTGCATTTGAAGCGGACACGCACCAGCTTCGGCTTGGACCAGGTCTGGCCGAGCCGGGCGAAGTCGCCCGCGCCGCCCTCGATCACCCACATCAGGTTCGGCGTGACGGTGTCGCTCTGGCTCGTCATCTTCGCCGTGGGCGTGACATCGAAGGCGTAGATA
>MFSY01000052.1:0-12417 GCA_001785175.1 Candidatus Muproteobacteria bacterium RIFCSPHIGHO2_01_FULL_65_16
TTCTTTGGCCGCGCAAAGAAAAGTCACCTGCCGTGGGTCAGCCACCCACAAGTAACACGCCGCCTGAAGGGCGGCTCGACCGAGCGGGGCCTAAGCAGCCCGCTCATTTTTCAAAAGAGGCTTGGTTAAAGATATGCCTTCGCCAGCGAACGACAAGCGCACCACCCACTTCGGCTACCGCGAGGTGCCGGAGGACGTCAAGGCCGGACTGGTGGCGGAGGTGTTCCATTCGGTCGCGGACAAATACGACCTGATGAACGACCTCATGTCCGCCGGGGCGCACCGGCTGTGGAAGCGTTTCGCCGTGGCGGTGAGCGGGATACGGGCCGGAGACCGCGTGCTCGATGTCGCCGCCGGCACCGGCGATCTCAGCGCGCGCCTCGCCGCGCGCGTGGGCCAGGCGGGCGAGGCGGTGCTCGCCGATATCAACAATTCCATGCTCGAGGTCGGGCGCGCGCGCCTGGCCGACCGCGGCATTACGGGCAACGTCCGCTTCGTGCGCGCGGACGCCGAGAACCTGCCCTTCCCCGAGGATCATTTCGATCTGGTGACCATCGCCTTCGGGTTGCGCAACGTGACGCACCAGGACCGCGCGCTCGCCTCGATGTTCCGGGTGCTCAAGCCCGGGGGCGCGGTCTTGGTGCTCGAGTTCTCGCGCCCCGTGCTGCCCGGACTCGGGCGGCTGTACGACGCCTATTCCTTCACCGTGTTGCCGCTGCTCGGGCGCGTGGTGGCCCAGGACGAGGCGAGCTACCGCTACCTCGCGGAGTCCATCCGCAAGCATCCGGATCAGGAGACGCTGAAGCGCATGCTGGAACAGGCCGGCTTCGAGCGGGTGGAATATTTCAACTTGAGCGGCGGCATCGTGGCGCTGCATAAGGGCTATAAATTCTAAGTAGCAAGTAGCAAGTAGCAAGTAGCAAGAACACATCCTGCTTGCCACTTGTAACTTGTAACTTGAAACTCGCGCCTTGCGCGAAGGACACCGTGGATGAATCAGGCATGTTCTTCCCCGCGATAGAAAGGCTGGGTAATCGTTTATTGCGACTCGACCCCGAGGCGCTGCGCCGGCTGGGCGAGTTGCGGGGCCGGGTGATACGCCTGCGCCTGGCGTGCGGCGTCGAGTCGCCGCCGGAGCTGTACGTGTTTCCGGACGCGACCGGCCTGCGCCTGCGCCCACACCACGACGGCGTACCGGACGTCACCATAAACGGCGACCTGCCGTTCTTCAGCCGGATGATCCTGGGCGAGACCCTGGGGCGGCCCGCGGGCGAGCTTCAGATCAGCGGCGACGTCGAGCTCGGCCGGAGGTTCGAGCGCATCCTCGACGAGGTTGACCTCAACTGGGAGAAACAGGCGGCGCGCGTGCTCGGCGACGCCGCGGCGCACCGGCTGGGGAACGCCGCGCGCGATCTGCGCGCCTGGGGCGCACAGATCGCGCGCACGGTCGGTCGGGACGCCGCCGAGTATCTGCAAGAGGAGAGCCGGATACTCGCGGCGCGCGCGCGCGTCGAGGCGTTCGCGCGCGCGGTGGCCGAGGTCCATGACGGCGCCGAACGCGCGCAGCGGCGCCTCGAACGGCTGCGCGGGCCGGCCCGATGACGTCCGTCCGGCGACTGGCGCGCCTGCTGCGCATCACGCAGATCTTCGTCCGGCACGACCTGGATGAATTCACCGGCGCGATCCACCTGTTCCGTCCCTACCGCTACCTGCTGCGCCTGCTGCCGTGGCGCTGGCGGCGGCGCGCGCCGGCCGCGCGCGGCGCGCGCCTGCGCGCGGCGCTCGAGGAGCTCGGCCCGATATTCGTGAAGTTCGGGCAGATGCTGTCCACCCGCCCCGACCTGCTGCCGGAGGACATCGCCGAAGAACTGGCCAAGCTGCAAGACCAGGTCCCGCCGTTTCCGGGCGCGCAGGCGACGAGCATCGTCGAGCAGGCGCTCGGCGGCCGGATCGAGGATCACTTCAGCGAGTTCCAGCGCGAGTCCGTGGCCTCGGCCTCGGTGGCCCAGGTGCACATCGCGCGCCTGCACGACGGCGCCGAGGTGGCGGTCAAGGTCCTGCGGCCCGGGATCGAGCCGGTGATCGAGCGCGATCTCGATCTGCTCTATGCGCTGGCGCGCCTGGCGCTGCGCTACTGGCCGGACGCGCGGCGGCTGCGGCCGGTGGAAGTCGTGGGCGAGTTCAACAAGACCATCCACGACGAACTCGACCTGCGGCGCGAGGCGGCCAATTGCTCGCAGTTGCGCGCCAACTTCGAAGGCTCCGACATGCTTTATGTCCCCAAGGTGTACTGGGACCTCACGTACCGTAATGTCATGGTGATGGAGCGCATCCATGGCATCCCGATCGCCAACATCGAGGCGCTGAAGGCGGCGGGCATTGACATGCGCCGGCTGGCGCACAACGGCGTCGAGATATTTTTCACCCAGGCGTTCCGCGACGGCTTCTTCCACGCCGACATGCACCCGGGCAACATCTTCGTCTCGCCCGATGGTCAGTACCGCGCGGTGGATTTCGGCATCATGGGTTCGCTCGGTGAGCGCGACAAGCTTTATCTGGCGGAGAATTTTCTCGCGTTCTTCAATCGCGATTACCGCGCCGTGTCCGAGGCGCACCTGCGCGCCGGCTGGGTGCCGCCGGGCACGCGCGTGGACGAATTCGAGGCCGCGATCCGGTACGTGTGCGAGCCGATCTTCGCCAAGCCGATCAAGGACATCTCCTTCGGGCGGCTGCTGTTGCAGCTATTTCAGACCGCGCGCCGCTTCAACATGGAGGTGCAGCCGCAGCTGGTGCTGCTGCAGAAGACCCTGTTCAACATCGAGGGCCTGGGACGGAGGCTGTACCCGGACCTGGATCTGTGGGTGACGGCCAAACCGTTCCTCGAGCGCTGGATGCGGGAGCGCCTGGGACCGGCGGCGCTTTTGCACACTCTGCGGCGCGAGCTGCCGAAGTGGTGGCAGCGGCTGCCGGAGATGCCGGCGCTGGCGCACGAGGCGCTGCGGCGCCTGACCGGCGGCGAGCTGGAGCTGGAGTGGAAGTCGCGGGACCTCAGGCGCCTGCGCGAAGAGATCCGCCAGAATCAGCGGCGGCTGTACTTCGCGGTCGCCGGCGGCGGCATGCTGATCGCGGCCCCGCTCATAGGCGCGGTCGGGCTATTCACCGCCGAACTCTGGGGGTTAATCCCGTGGGCCGGCGGGCTCACGGCCGTCGCGGGCGCGGTCCTGCTCTGGCGCGCGCGGCCGGGCGGCGGCGCCTGATAGTTTGTTGAAAAACGCCATCCACGGCGTTTTTCAACTCGCTTCGCCGCGGCGCGAACCTGTAGCCCTACTCGCTTTGCTCGTTCGTCCTACCTTATGACAGGCGGCTCGCTCCGAAAATCAAACACTTAACGTGTTTGGTTTTCGATGCGGCACATCCCTGTGGCGCCTAGCAGTTCGTTTTTCAACGAACCGCCAAACGACGGCCGGGACGCGGCCCGTGCTATACTTTTTCCATCTGTAGCGGGGGCCGCCCACGGCATAGACGATGAAAATCTTCCGGATAACCGGCCTGATCCTGGCCTCGTTCCTGCCGCTTGCGGCCAACGGCGGGGGAAAATATTCCTGGTTTGATGAAATAACGCCGGCCGGTGAGGAGTTTCCCGCCGGCGGTTGGTCCGCGCGGTCGAACAACGGGCCGGCCGCGCACAGCTTCGGCGTCAACGTCTATCGCTCCCTGGCCGCGAGCCGCCTGGAGGAGGAGTTCGCTGCTGAGCCGGTTGACGAGACCCCGGTCCACGCCGACGTGCTGCGGCTGTACGGCGAGGTCGGCGCCGCCGGGCCGGCGCCGGAGCACGAGACCGCCGCGGATGGATCATCCGTGCCACGGCTGAACGTGCGCTGGCAACGCCCACTGACCGCCTCCAGCAGCGTGGTGGTGTCGGCCGAGTACGGCGAAAACGTCTATGCCACGCCGGCGCCGCAAGACACGGCGGATGCGCGCGCGGCCTTGTCCTGGACCGGCCGCTTGAACACAAGGGGACAGCCCGGCGTCACCGGCAGCCTGTTCGTGGGCGACGAGGCGGCCAAGGACGATACCTACCGGTATCTCGGGCGCAAGTACTATGGGTTCGCCGTCGGCGGCGATATGACGCTCAACGGCGCCCACACGCCCTATGTCACCTATCGCCTGCAAAAAAGCTACTACGACGCCGCGGATGACTCACTCGCCGCGACCTCCCGCTACGACGGGCGCTCGCTGCTGTCGGCCGGCTGGAAGTGGCAGGTGCAGCCGCGCTTGAGTTTGCAGGCCGAGGCGCGCTACGGCCTCGGCGGCGAGAAGCTCGATCTCTACGGCCCCGAGCGCGGCCGACTCTTCTTCAGCACGCGGTTTGATTTCCGGTAATCACATCCGCCGCAAAGGCGGTCGCTCCCGACATCCTGTCGCGCGCGACATTCGTACGTCCCGGTACAGCATCCACGTCAACCGCGCGTCCCGGCGCGACGTGGAAATTAGTACGTCCCTGTACAGCACAAAGGACGCAAAGAAGAATTGAGGGAAGGAAGTTTTTACGTAGGTTGGGTTAAGCCGCGCAAGCGGCGAACCCAACAAAATCATCATACTGAATGGTGGATTCGCTGCGCTTAATCCACCCTACGTTCCTGCTCCCTGAGCCACCTTTCTTTGTGTACTTTGCTCTTTGCGCTCTTTGCGCACTTTGCGCACTTTGCGCACTTTGCGTCTTTGCGGCGAAAACTCTTATCTTAAATAATTCTAACCCTCCCCCCAATCCAGGCGCTTGGTGAAGGTCGCCGTCTGCGGCCGCTCCTCGTAGCCGAGCGACGGATAAAACCCGCGCTTGTATGATTCCCGTTCGCGGCTGTTAAGCACGCTGATGCGGAAGCACTTGCGCTTGACCGCCTCGGCCTCGATGCGCGCCATCAGCGCCGTGCCCACGCCCCGGCCGCGCGCCTCGTCGCGCACGAAGACCTCGCTCACCAGCATCTCGCGGCCGGCGAACAGCAGATAGGTCACGATCTCCCCGTGGATGTAGCCGACGACGCGGCCGGCGAGCTCCGCCACCAGGAGCAGCGCGTCCTCCTCGGCGGTGAGCGCGCTCAGCCGCTGGCGCAGCGTGCTGCCGTCGTCCTTGAACGCCGGGTTCCAGCCGAGCTCGCGATGCAGCTGCATGACCGTGCCGATGTCGTCGGCGCGCAGCGGGCGGATCTTGACCTTGGTTTTCTTGAGCGGCCACATAACTAAGGCGCGAGGTGCGAGATACGAGGTACGAAAGGCCGTCGCTCCCTAAGCGACGGAGCGGTGCGCCGGCGGGCGCACGAGCGTGGCCTCCACCTGGTCGCGTTTCTCCCGCCCCGCGAGCAGGGCGATCAGCTCCAGGGCGAAGTCCAGCGCCGTTCCCGGGCCGCGCGAGGTGACGACATGGCCGTCGGCGACGACCGCCAGGTCCTCGAGGCGCACGCGCGGAAACACGGCGGCGTCTACCGCGCCCGGATAGCAGGTGGCGCGTTTGCCGTCCAGCACGCCCGCCACCGCCAGCACCTTGGTGGCGGCGCAGATGGCGGCGGTGAATTTTTTCTGGCCGGCCATTTTCTTGACGAGGCCGACGACGCGCGCGTCCCGTTCGAGGTTCGTCGCTCCCGGCTGGCCGCCGGGCAGGACCACCATGTCGTACTCCCGCTTCAGTGCGTCGTCGAGCGTGGCGTCGGGTTGGATCACGGTGCCGCGGCTGCATTTCACCGGCCCCGGCGCCAGGCCCGCGGTCACGACCTCGACGCCCGCGCGCCGCAGCAGATCAATGACGGAGACGGCCTCGAGTTCCTCGCAGCCCTGGGCCAGCGGCACGAGCACGGACGCCACGTCTACCCTCCCTGGGCTTTGAAGAACGCGATCCCCTTGAGCAGGTTGAGCGCCTCCTGCAATTGGTAGTCCTCGGCGGGGGCGGGCTGTCCGCCGGCCGCGCCTTTCTTTTTGTCGTCCTTTTTCTTTTCCTCCGCCGGCGCCGCCGCGTCCCCGTTTTCGAGGTGGCGCGCGAGGTCGGCCTCCCGCAGGCGCTCGGCGGTTTCGCCGCGCGTGAGTTTGGCCTCCTCGGCGATGACGTCGGGAACGATGCCGGAGGCCTGGATCGAGCGTCCGCCCGGCGTGTAGTAGCGCGCCGTGGTGAGCTTGATCGCGCCGCCGTTACCGAGCGGCATGAGGGTCTGCACCGAGGCCTTGCCGAAGGTCTTGGTCCCCATGATGACGGCGCGCTTGTTGTCCTGCAACGCGCCGGCGACGATCTCCGAGGCCGAGGCCGAGCCGCCGTTCACCAACACCACGATCGGCGCCCCGCGCAGCACGTCGCCGGGTCTGGCGGTGGCCTTGGACTTCGACTCGGCGGCGCGGCCGTCGGTGGAGACGATGACGCCCTTCTCCAGGAACGCGTCGCTCACCCCGAGCGCGGCGTGCAGCACGCCGCCCGGGTTGTTGCGCAGATCGAGCACCAGGCCCTTGAGGTTGCCGCGGTTCTCCTCGGTGAGTTTCTTCACGGCCTCGAGCATGTTTTTTTCCGTGGCCGCCTGGAACTGGGTGATGCGCACATAGCCGTAGCCGGGATCGAGCAGCCGGTGCTTGACGCTCTGGATCTTGATGACCGCGCGCGTGAGCGTGAACTTGAGCGGCTTGTCCTGGCCCTCGCGCACGACCGTGAGGGTGATCTCGGTGCCGGGCCGGCCGCGCATGAGCCGGACCGCCTCGTTCAGCGTCATGCCCTTCACCGCCTTGTCGTCGAGACGGATGATGATGTCCCCGCTCTTCACCCCGGCGCGCGCGGCGGGCGTGTCCTCGATCGGCGTGATGACCTTGACGAGGCCGTTCTCCATGTTGACCTCGATTCCGAGGCCGCCGAACTGGCCCTCGGTCTCGGCGCGCATCTCCTTGTAGCTCTCGGCGTCGAGATAGGCGGAGTGCGGGTCGAGGCCGGCGAGCATGCCCTGGATCGAGTCCTCCAGAAGCTTTTTGTCCTCCACCGGCTCGACGTAGTCCGCCTTGATCCGGCCGAAGACCTCGGTGAGCGTGCGCAGCTCGTCGAGCGGCAGCGACGTTCCCGCGTCGCGGGCCTGGTCGCGCTCGGCCAGGACGGTCATGTTGAGCACAACGCCCGCGCCGACGAACGCGCCGAGCAGCAGGACCAGGGTGTAGCGTGTTGCGAACTTCATCTTGGACTCCGTTGACTTGATTTGATGGCGCCGAACGCGGGATCAGCGACAGACGTTGTCAGGCGCCATGAAGGGCGCACCCGGCCTGCCTTCGCTCAAGAACGAGCGTGCCGGGTCAATAGCCGATGCTTTTCTTTGCGCCCTTCGCGTCTTTGCGGCAAATAATCATACTTAATCAGAGCTTCCTTAGCGAATCTTACACCAGCGCAGCGGATCGTGCGGTTCGCCGTTGTGCCGGACCTCGAAATACACCCCTGGTTGCGGGGCGTCGCCGGTGGCGCCGAGGCTGGCGACGACCTCGCCGGCCTCGACCCACTCGCCGACCCGGCGGCGCAGGCTCTGGTTGTGGCCGTAGAGCGTCAAGTAACCGTCGCCGTGATCCACGATCAAGAGTAGCCCAAATCCGCGCAGCCAATCGGCGTAGGCGACCCGGCCGCGGAACACCGTGATTACGTCCCGTCCTTCCGGCGCGGCGACGAAGATCCCGCGCCACTTCAGGTCGCCCCGGTTCTTGTCCTCGCCGAAGCGCGCGACGATCCGCCCGCGCGCCGGCAGCGGCAGCCCGCCCCGGGAGGCGGCGAACCTGCGCTCGTCCCCGGACGGCGGCGGGATATCAACGCGATAGTTTTTCAGCTCGCCCAGCAGCCGTTCGAGGCGCTGTTCGTCCGCGCGCAGCCGCTCGATCTCCTGTGACTGGCTCAGGGCCTTGCGGTTGAGGCTCGCCAGCAGCTCGCCGCGGCGCGCGCGCGCCTGCTCGAGCTCCTGTTTCTGCGCCAGCTGCTCCGCGCGCGCGGTCTCGAGCTCCTGTCCGCGTTCGCGTATCTGGTGATCGAGTGTCTCGATCCGGACCAGCGCGGTCTTGATCCGGCCGATGTGTTCGGCGCGCGCGCGGTTGAGGTAGCGATAGTAGGTCATGACGCGCGTGAGGCGCGCCGGGTCGTCCTGATTCAGCAGCAGCCGCAGCGGCTCCTGCCGGCCCAGGGCGTAGGCGGAGTATGCCTCGCGCTCGAGCCCGCGCCTGTGGGCCGCGAGGGTTTTTTGCCCGCGGCGTTCGCGCGCGCGCAGTTCATCCAGTTTCCCGGTGTCGGCCGCGAGCTGCGCGTCTATCCGGCGCAGGTTGTGCACCAGGGCGCCGATCCTCCGTTCGAGCGCGGCGACTTCTTCGCGCACGGCGTCGCGGTCCTCGCGCGTCTGGTTCAGGCTCTCTTGCAGGGTTTGCAGCCGGGCGCGCAGCTCTTGCAGCCGTTGTTCGTCGTCGCCGGCCGCGGCGGGCGAAATGATGGCCGGCAGCAACGCCGCGGCGAGCAGGGCGGCGCGCCGCCATCTTCCGCTCACCCGGTCCGTGCGGGACACGCGGGATCGGCTAGCCGCGGCCCTCGGCCGCGACCGTGGCTTTTTCGGCGCGCAGGGTGATCAGCTGCCGGCCGCTCATCTCCGGCGGTATCGGCAGGCCCAGGAGATGCAGCATGGTCGGCGCGACGTCCTCCAGCGCGCCGCTGGCGGCGGCGTCGGCCGGCCGCCCGACGTAGATGAGCGGCACCGGATTGGTGGTGTGGGCGGTGTGCGGCTGGCCGGTTTCGAAATCGAACAACTGTTCGGCGTTGCCGTGATCGGAGGTGATCAACAGCTCGCCGCCGGCGGCGAGCACGGCCTCGTGGACGCGCCCGAGGCAGCGATCCACGGCCTCGATCGCCTTCACCGTCGCCGCGAAATCGCCGGTGTGTCCGACCATGTCGGGGTTGGCGAAATTGCAGATGATGACGTCGTGGGCGCCGCGCCGCACGGCCTTGATCACCTCGTCCGCCACGCGCGCGGCGCTCATCTCGGGTTTCAGATTGTAGGTCGGCACGTCCGTCGGCGACGGGACCAGGATGCGGTCCTCGTACTCGTACGGCGTTTCGACGCCGCCGTTGAAGAAGAAGGTCACGTGCGCGTATTTTTCGGTCTCCGCGACGCGCAGCTGGTGCAGGCCCAGGCTCGCAAGATAGGCGCCCATGACGTTACGCAGCCGCTCCGCTGGAAACGCGACCGGCACGTGGAATTCGGAGTTGTACTCGGTGAGGCTGACGAAGGCCCCGAGCTTCGGGGAGGCCCGGCGCTTGAAGGCGGCGAAATCCTTTTCGATGAACGGGCGCGTGATCTGGCGCGCGCGGTCGGAGCGGAAATTCATGAAGATCAGGACATCGCCGTCCCGGATCCGCGCCGGCTCCTCCCCCGGCGGCGCGACGGCCGTGGCCTTCACGAACTCGTCGGTCTCGCCGCGCGCGTAGGCCATCTCGAGCGCGGCGCCGGCGCTCGGGGCGGCGTACTCGCCCTTGCCCAGGGTGACGAGGTCGTAGGCGGCCTGGATGCGCGGCCAGCGGTGATCGCGGTCCATGGCGTAGTGTCGGCCGATGACGGAGGCGAACCGTCCGCGTCCGAGCGCGGCGAATTTTTCCTCCGTCGCCCTGATCGAGGGCGCGGCGCTCTGCGGCGGCGTGTCCCGGCCGTCGAGGAAGGCGTGCAGGTAAAGTTTTTCGACACCGCGTCTGGCCGCGAGCTCGGCCATGGCGTGAATATGATTCTCGTGGCTGTGCACGCCGCCCGGCGACAACAGGCCCATGATATGCACCGCCGCGCCGGTCTTGAGCGCGAGGTCCACGGCGTCGGTCAGCGTCTTGTTCGTGAAGAACGTGCCGGTTGAGATCGCGCGGTTGATGCGCGAATACTCCTGGTACACCACGCGCCCGGCGCCGAGATTCAGGTGGCCGACCTCGGAATTGCCCATCTGGCTCGACGGCAACCCGACGGCGGCCTCGGAGGCCTGGATGAGGGTGTGGGGATAGTCTTGCCAGAGCCGGTCCCAGACGGGTTTTTTGGCGGCCGCGATGGCGTTGTATTGGGTTTCCAGACGGTAACCCCAGCCATCCAGAATGACCAGGACCAGGGGTTTAGGGGTGCGGGGGGACATGCTCCATGACTCGAATAGCCATTAATTTAGCCTTTTCAAATTCTTTAATATTGTATAATGTTTTTATATTAGAAAGCAGCATAAGTCGCGGGTTCAGTTTCAACGTAGGGACACAGGCTGCCTGCATGAGGCCGAAACACATGAGCGTATCCGCCGAAAACGTGGAAAACTTTCTTATCACCAGCGAGGAGGACATCCACCACGCCTCGCGCGCGCTCAAGGCCATGGCGCACCCCCTGCGCCTCAAGATACTGTGCATCCTGGGAGGCGCGACCGAGGTGAGTGTACAGGATATCGTGGAGCAGGTCGGCACGTCGCAAAGCAACATCTCCCAGCACCTCTCCATCCTGCGCGACAAGGGCATCCTGGCGTCGCGCAAGGACGCCAACAAGGTCTACTACCGCATCGGCGACCACAAGATTCTGAATCTGATCGGGTCGCTGCGCGACGCCTTCTGCACCATCGAGGAGCGTTGACCGCCCGCGCCGGCGCCGCGCCGGCCTCCGAGATTCCGCACCGGGTTTCACTCCACAACTTTACATTAATATTCGGGTATGCAATTCGTCATCAATAATTGGCATCTGTTCGTCGCCCTGGCGGTGGTGATCGCCCTGCTTCTCGCCGGGCCGGTAAGCCGTTATCTCCACGGCGTCAAGATCGTGAACGCCTCCCAGGCGATCCTGCTGCTGAACCGCGAGGGCGGGGTGGTGGTGGATGTGTGCGAGCCGGCCGAGTTCAGCGCCGGCCACATACCGAACGCTGTCAACGTCCCGCTCTCCGGCCTGAAGCGAAGCCTCGACAAGCTCGAGAAATACAAGAACAAGCCGGTGGTGGTGAGCTGCCGCAGCGGCAACCGCTCGGTCAAGGGCGCGGTGCTGCTGCGCAAGCACGGCTTCGCCGCCGTATATTCCCTGGCCGGCGGCGTCACGGCATGGCAGCGCGACAACCTGCCGCTGGAAAAGTAGCCGTGGCGAAGGTGACGATGTACGGCACGCGGATCTGCCCCTATTGCCGCATGGCGGAACTGCTGCTGGAACAGAAGGGCGTCCGGCCCGAGAAGATCCTGGTGGACGCCGACCCGGCGCAGCGCGAACATATGGTCCGGATCACCGGCCGCACCACCGTCCCGCAGATCTTCATCGGCGCCACGCACGTCGGGGGCTACTCGGATCTGGCCGCGCTCGACCGCGCCGGCCGGCTGGACACACTGCTGCAAGCGCCGGCCTGATCCACGACGGGCAGGGGAGGACAGATGGCGGAAAACAAGCAGGAACCAGATGCCGTATTCACGCTGGAGCGGATCTACCTCAAGGACGTGTCCTATGAGGCCCCCGGCGCGCCGCTGGCGTTTGCGCAGAACGAGGCGCCGCAGCTCGACGTCCAGTTGCGGCTGGAGCACGCCGCGTTGAACGCGCAGGACGGTTACCACGAGGTGGTCCTGACCGTGGCCGCGCACGCCAACCGCGCGGACAAGACCGTGTTTCTGGCCGAGGTGCAGCAGGCCGGCGCGTTCCGCATCACCGGCATCGCGGGCGAGGCGCTGGCGCGCACCCTCGAGATCGGCTGCGCCTATATCCTGCTGCCGTTCGCGCGCGAGGTGATCAACGACCTCGTGACCAAGGGCGGTTTCCCGCAGCTCTTGATCAACCCGATAAATTTCGAGGCGCTCTACGAACAAAAGCAGGCCGCCATCAAGCAGCCGGTGGCGGGACAGGCGTGAAGCGTGGAAGGCCGCAAGCTTCAGGCTACAAGCTGCAAGCGCCTGAGGCTTGAAGCCTGAGGCTTGAAGCTTGACGACTTACGACAAGTCGCCGATCGCCGTGCTGGGCGCCGGGTCCTGGGGCACGGCCCTGGGCGTGCTGCTCGCGCGCAACGGCTTCACCACCTTGCTCTGGGGACATGACGCGGCGCGCATGGCGGCGCTCAAGCACGAACGGCAGAACGCGGTTCATCTTCCTGGTATCTCCTTCCCCCCGAACCTGCACGTGCGCGCGGATCTCGCCGAGCTCGCCGGGGGCGCCACGCGCTTTCTTATCGCCGTCCCGAGCCACGCCTTCCGCGCGACGCTCGCGGCCCTGAAGCCGCTGCTTGCATCCGGCGCGACGGTCGCCTGGGCGACCAAGGGTCTGGAGCCGGGAACCGGCAAGCTCCTGGGCCTGGTGCTGGAAGAGGTTCTGGGGCCGCGCGACGCGCGCGGCGTGATATCCGGCCCGACCTTCGCGCGCGAGGTGGCGCTGGGGCTGCCGACGGCGCTGACCGTGGCCGCCGCCGACG
>MFSY01000052.1:12425-12524 GCA_001785175.1 Candidatus Muproteobacteria bacterium RIFCSPHIGHO2_01_FULL_65_16
GCCGAGGCGATCGCCGGGTGGCTGCGCAACGAGCGCGTGCGCGTCTACACCAGCCGCGACGTCGCCGGGGTGCAACTCGGCGGCGCGATCAAGAACGTC
>MFSY01000052.1:12530-13187 GCA_001785175.1 Candidatus Muproteobacteria bacterium RIFCSPHIGHO2_01_FULL_65_16
ATCGCCGCCGGCATCAGCGACGGCCTCGGCTTCGGCGCCAACGCGCGCGCCGCGCTCATCACCCGCGGCCTGGCGGAGCTGACCCGCCTCGGCGTGGCCATGGGCGGGAAACCGGAAACATTCATGGGCCTCACCGGCGCCGGCGATCTGATCCTGACCTGCACCGATGACGCCTCGCGTAACCGCCGCGTCGGGCTCGCGCTCGGCCAGGGCAAGAAACTGCCCGAGATCCTCGGCGCCCTGGGGCAGGAGGCCGAGGGCGTGACCACCGCGCGCGAGCTTTATCGGCTGGCGCAAAAACTCAACGTCGAGATGCCCATCACCGAGCAGGTATATAAGGTGCTCTACGAAAACCTGGCGCCGCACGCGGCGGTCGAGGCGTTGTTCAAGCGCGAGCCGCGGCAGGAATAGGTTCGAGTTTCGAGGTGTGAGTTTCGAGGGGGCAGGACCGAGGACTGAGGTTCACGACTCACGAAGCCGCGAAGCGGCGTAACCCGGGGCTATTTCCCCGCCTCGATCGGCTTGATGCCCTTCTTACTGATCCGGTCGTCAAATAGTGCATGTCGCTTTTCTCCCTCTCCCTGCGGGAGAGCAACTGTGTTCCACGTCAAGCGATTTCAGGGTAGCCATGACACCATTTTTGTTTGTTCTTCATCA
>MFSY01000053.1:0-8613 GCA_001785175.1 Candidatus Muproteobacteria bacterium RIFCSPHIGHO2_01_FULL_65_16
CTCCTACAAGCTCACCGGCAACGCGCTCAAGTACAAGGACATCCTCAGGCCCGGCCACATCAACCCCGAGCACGCGCGCTATGAGCTGCACCGCGTGTGGGTCGTGGAGGCGACATTGAAGCAGGGTACGAGCCACCTCTACAAGAAGCGTGTGTTCTACATTGACGAGGACTCCTGGGCGGTCGCGGTCACCGACAAGTACGACGCGCGCGGGGAGCTGTGGCGCGTCTCGGAGCAGCACGCGATCAACTTCTACGACGTGCCCATGTACTACGGCACGGTCGAGGTCCATCACGACCTGCAATCGGGGCGCTACCTCGCCATGGGGCTGCGCAACGAGGAGCCGGTGGTGTACCAGCGCATCAAGCGCAGCCCCGCGGACTTCACGCCCGCGGGCCTGCGGCGCCTGGGCGTGCGCTGATTCCCGCGACATGGGCGGCGCCGGCGCGCGAGGCGGGGCTTGCATCCTGTTATCGCACGCTCTCCTCGCCCCCCTGACCGGGCTGGCGCTGCTCGCCTTCGCGGGCGGCGTCGGCGCCGATGCTCCCGCGGCCACGGAAAAGGCGCTCGCCAAGATCCGCTCGCTCCGACCCCTATTGCTGGACGTCGCCTCCGCCGGCGCGCGCCTCGTGGCCGTCGGCGAGCGCGGCACGGTCCTGGTCTCGGACGACCGCGGCCAATCCTGGCGCGGCGCTCAAACCCCGACCCCGGCCACGCTCACGGCCGTGTATTTCCACGATGCGCGCCACGGCTGGGCCGTGGGCCACGACGCCGTGATCCTGCGCACGCAGGACGGCGGCGAGACCTGGGCGATCGTTCATTCCGCGCCGCGGGAGGAGAAACCGCTGCTCGATGTCTGGTTCGCGAGCGCCGATTCCGGCATCGCCGTCGGCGCCTACGGGCTCGCCTACGCCACGCATGACGGCGGCCGGAGCTGGCGGCCGCTCAAGGTCCTTGCGGACGACATGCACTTGAACGCGCTCGCCCGCGGGAGCGGCGGCCGGCTCTACATCGCCGGCGAGGCCGGCACGCTCGCGCGCTCGACGGACGGCGGGCGCAGCTGGTCGCGGCTGCCCTCGCCCTACCGCGGCTCGTACTTCGGGATGCTCGCGCTGCCCGACGGGACGCTGCTGCTCCACGGTCTGCGCGGCAAGATCCACCGCTCCACGGATGACGGCCGGAGCTGGACGCCGGTCGAATCCGGCACCCAGGCCAATCTTCTCGGCGGCGCGGTCCTCGACGACGGCGCCGTGGTCCTGGTCGGTTACGACGGGGTGATCCTGGTCAGCCGCGACCAGGGACGGCGCTTCGCGCTCTCCCGAGACGCCGAGGGCAAGGCCCTCGCGGCGGCGGCCGCGGCCGGCCCCGAGATGCTGTTGCTCTTCGGCGAAGGCGGCGTGACCCGGCATCCGCTCAAACGACCTTAGCTCCCCGCATGCGTCTTGATCTCACCGCCGTCCTCAACGCCATCGCGGATGTCGTCTTCTCCCGGCGGCGGGCGTGGCTGGCGCTGTTTGCGCTCGTGACGGCGGGGCTCGGCTACTCGGCCGGCGGGCTGCGCGTGGACGCGGCCTTCAACAAGATGGTGCCGCTCGAGCACCCGTACATGAAGGTCTTCACCCAGTACCAGCAGACCTTCGGCGGCGCGAACCGCGTGATCGTCGCGCTCAGGCAGCGGCAGGGCGACATCTTCAACCCGGCCTTTTTCCAGGCGCTCAAGCAGGTCACCGACGAGGTGTTCTTCATCCCCGGGGTGGACCGCGCCACCGTCACCTCGCTGTTCACGCCGAACACGCGCTTCATCGAGATCGTCGAGGAGGGATTCGCCGGCGGCAACGTGATCCCCGCCGACTTTCGCGGCACGCCCGCGGATCTCGCCAAGGTCCGGGTCAACGTCCTGAAATCGGGCGGCGTGGGCAGGCTCGTCGCCAACGACTTCAAGGGGGCGCTCGTGCGCGCCGAGCTGCTCGAGGTGGACCCGGTCTCGGGCGCGCGCCTCGACTACCAGGAGGTGGCGCGCCGGCTCGAGACGATCCGCGCCAGGTTCGAAACCGGGGACTTGAGCGTGCACATCGTCGGCTTCGCCAAGGCCGTGGGCGACATCGCCGACGGCGCGCGCGGGGTGATCGCCTTCTTCGGGGTGGCGTTCGTGATCACCGCGCTGCTGCTCTACTGGTATTCGAATTCCCTCAGGGTCACGGCGATCGCGCTCTTATGCGCGCTCCTGCCGGTGGCCTGGCTGCTGGGACTGCTGCCGCTGCTCGGCTACGGCATGGACCCGATGTCCATCCTGGTGCCGTTTCTGATCTTCGCCATCGGCGTGAGCCACGCCGCGCAGATGACGCACGCCTGGAAGCTCGAGGTGCTAGCCGGCCGCGACAGCCCGGCGGCCGCGCGCGCGGCGTTCCAGAAGCTCATCGTCCCCGGGACAGTGGCGCTGCTGACCGACGCGCTCGGCTTCCTCGTGATCATGCACATCAAGATCGAGATCGTGCGCGAGCTCGGCGTCACCGCCAGCCTCGGCGTGGCGCTCATGATCGTGACCAACAAGCTGCTGCTCCCGATCCTGCTCTCCCATGCCTCCGTGAGCGACGACGAACGGCGCCGGGCCGCGGCCCGGGAGGAGCGCGGCCGGAACATCTGGCCGCGGCTCGCGCGCCTGGCCCGGCCGCGACCGGCCGCCCTCGTCCTCGCCGTCGCCGCCGCGGCGCTGATGCTCGGCGTCTGGAAGGCGCAGGGGCTGCGTATCGGGGATCTCGGCACGGGCATCCCGGAGCTGCGCGATTCGGCGCGCTACAACCGCGACAGCGCCGTCGTCACCGACCGCTTCACGATCGGCGTGGACGTGCTCGCGGTGATCGCCCAGACCCGCGACGTGCCGGGGGCATGCACCAACTACGAGGTCATGGACGCGATAGACCGCTTCGAGTGGCACCTGCGCCAGGTGGACGGCGTGCAGTCGGTGCTCGCGCTCACGACGCTCGCCAAGATCATCCACGCCGGCTGGAACGAGGGCAGCCTCAAGTGGCGCGCGCTGCCGCGCAACCCGCTGGTGCTGGCGCAATCGGTCACGCCCGTGGACACGAGCAGCGGCCTGCTCAACACCGACTGCAGCGCGATGCAGGTGCTGATCTTCGCCCGCGACCACCGGGGCGATACCATCGCCCGCATCGTGCGCGCGATCAAGGCCTTCGCCGCGGCCAACGACTCCGAGCGGCTTCAGTTCCTGCTCGCGAGCGGCAACGTCGGCGTGATGGCCGCGACCAACGAGGCGGTGGACGCCGCCGAGGAGACGATGCTCGTCTCGATCTTCGGCGCGCTGATCCTCTTCTGCCTCGTCACCTTCCGCTCCTGGCGCGCGGCCGCGTGCATCCTGTTGCCGCTCGTGCTCGCCTCGGTGCTGTGCGAGGCGCTCATGGCGGGGCTGGGGATCGGGCTTAAGGTCTCGACGCTGCCCGTGATCGCGCTCGGCGTCGGCATCGGCGTGGACTACGGCATTTATCTCTACGAGCGCATGCAGCACGAGCTGGAGCAAAACGCCGCCGGCCTTACGGACGCGTTTGCGGAGGCGCTGCGCCAGCGCGGCACGGCGGTGCTGTTCACGGCGCTGACCATGAGCGTCGGCGTCGGCAGTTGGGCGTTTTCCGCGCTCAAGTTCCAGGCGGACATGGGGCTGCTGCTGGCCTTCATGTTCCTGGTGAACATGCTGGGCGCGATCCTGCTGCTGCCGGCGCTGGCGGCCTTTCTGCTCCGACCCGGGACGCGCCGCGCAGGCTAGGGAAGCTCTGATTAAGCCGTCATTCCGGCGGGGGCCTGCCCCGGCATGGTGAAAGCCGGGGCCGGAATCCAGGCTTTGAAAAAAGCATCGGCCGTAAGGCCGATTCTGGATGCCAGCTTTCGCTGGCATGACGGTTTTACTACTTGTTCAGAGCTTCCCTAGCTCCTGATTTATATTATCATCCGCCGCAAAGACGCAGAGGACGCAAAGAAAAACACGAGAAGATCAAACCACACAATGGATGTAACCGCAGATAAACGCAGATGAACGCCGATTCAAAAACGGAACGGGAAGAAATGAGTTCCTTCATATCTGCGTTCATCCGCGTTCATCCGTGGTTCCGGTTTCCTTGTGCTTCTCGTCACACGAGCCGCACCTTCGCCGGCGCCCCGGGAAGCTCCCGCACCAGGCGCGGCACGAGGTAGCCCGGAAGACGCGCGTTGAGGTCGCTCATCAGCGCGCGCGCCGCGGCCTCGTCCACCGCGAAATGCGCCGCGCCCTGGACGCGATCGAGCAGGTGCAGGTAGTAGGGCTGCGCGCCGGCGTCGAACAAGGCCACGCTTAAATCGGCGAGCGCCACGACGGAATCATTCACGCCGCGCAGCAGCACCGATTGGTTGAGCAACGCGGCGCCGCCGTCCCTGAGGCGCGCGAGCGCCGCGCGCACGGTGCTGTCAATCTCGTTGGCGTGGTTGGCGTGCACGACGACGACGGCCTGGAGGCGCGTCCCGCCGAGCCAGGCCAGCAGCCCGTCGTCAACCCGCTCCGGCAGCACTATCGGCAGGCGTGTGTGCAGACGCAGCCGCCGCACGTGGGAGATGGCGGCGAGGGCGCGGGCGAACTCGCCCAGACGCCGGTCCGCGAGCATCAGGGGATCGCCGCCGCTCAGGATCACCTCGGCGATCGAATCATCCGCGGCGATGTAGGCGAGCGCCTCGCGCCAACGGTCGGTCGCGGCCGCGGCCCCGCCGTAGGGAAAGTGGCGGCGGAAACAGAAGCGGCAGTTGACCGCGCAGGCGCCGGTGGCGATGAGCAGCACGCGGCCGCGGTACTTGTGCAGCACGCCGCGCGCCGCGACGGCGGCCAGGTCTCCGACCGGGTCCGGTCCAAAGCCAGCAACGGGCTCAAGCTCCGCACCGAGCGGCAGCACCTGGCGCAGCAGCGGGTCGGCGGGATCGCCCGGACGCATGCGCGCGATGTAGCCCCGCGGGACGCGCAAGGGAAAAACCCGCGCCGCGGCGCGCGCGGCCGGCAGGAGCCCGGTCCCCAGGCGCAGGATTTGCAACAGCTCCGCCGGGTCCGTGACGGCCCGGGACAGCTCCTCCTGCCAGGCCGGCATCTGCCTTAATACGTGGGTTCCGGGTATCATAGCGCGCTTCATTTTACCCCGAGTCAACTTTAATAATCAGACATGGTGCTTCATGGCGACTTACAATACGAATGAATTCAGGGCCGGTCTCAAGGTGATGCTCGACGGCGACCCGGCCGCGATCGTGGAAAACGAGTTCGTGAAACCGGGTAAGGGCCAGGCCTTCAGCCGCGTGCGCATCCGCAACCTCAAGACCGGGCGCACCATCGAGCGCACCTTCAAGTCGGGCGAAACGATCGAGGCCGCCGACGTGGCCGATGTCGAATTGCAGTATCTCTACAACGACGGCGAGTTCTGGCACTTCATGAATCCGAAGAGCTACGAGCAGCTCGCCGCGGACAAGGCGACCGTGGGCGACAACGCCAAGTGGCTCAAGGAGCAGGATATCTGCATCATCACGCTCTGGAACGGCGTGCCGCTGGTGGTCGAGCCGCCGAATACCGTGACGCTCAAGGTCGTGGAAACCGACCCGGGCGTGCGCGGTGACACCTCGGGCGGAGGCGGCAAACCGGCGACCCTCGAGACCGGCGCCGTCGTGCGCGTGCCGCTCTTTATCCAGATCGGCGAGACCATCAAGGTCAATACGCGCACCGGCGAGTACGTTTCAAGAGCCTGAAACAGTAGCAAGTTACAAGCGGCAAGTAGCAAGGAAGAAAATGCTGCTTTGGCTTACTTCTTGGAACTTGAAACTTGATACTTGAAACTGAATCGGACTGGCGCCCCTCCGCCTCTCTCGAAGTCCTGACGCTCCGCGCCCGGATGCTCGAGCGCATCCGGGCGTTTTTCGCCGCACGCGGCGTGCTCGAGGTTGAAACACCGGTTCTTTCCGGCGCCGCCGCCACCGATCCCCACTTGCAGAGCCTCGCCACGCGCTACACCGGCCCCCTGTTCCCGCGGGGGCAGGTGCTTTATCCGCATACCTCGCCCGAATTCCCCATGAAGCGCCTGCTCGCCGCAGGCGCCGGCTCGATTTACCAGATCTGCAAGGTATTCCGCGACGGCGAGGCGGGACGGCTGCACAATCCGGAGTTCACCATGCTCGAGTGGTACCGCGTGGGGTTCGACCATTTTGCGCTCATGGATGAGGCGGCGGCGCTCATCGCCGAGGCGCTCGTGGGAGGCCGCGCGCTCGGCGCGCCCGAGAAGCTCACCTACCGGGAGGCGTTCGAGCGCCATTGCGGGCTCGACCCGCACACGGCGGACAGCGTCGCGCTGGCCGCGGTAGTGCAGGCGAAAGCCATTGCGGTGCGCGGCGACCCCGCGCGCGAGGCGGCCGACACGCTGCGCGATCTGCTGTTGACGCACGTGATCGAGCCGCAGCTCGGGCGCGGGCGCGTGACGCTGCTCTACGACTACCCCGCCTCGCAGGCGGCGCTGGCCCGAATCCGCCCGGGCGATCCGCCGGTGGCCGAGCGCTTCGAGGTCTATCTCGAAGGTATCGAGCTCGCCAACGGCTTTCACGAACTCAATGACGCGACCGAACAGCGCGCGCGCTTCGAGCGCGACTTGGCGCAAAGAAAGGAACGGGGCTTGCCCGCGGTGCCCATGGACGAATGGCTGCTCGAGGCGCTGGCTCATGGCCTGCCGGACTGCGCCGGCGTGGCCTTGGGCCTCGACCGGTTGGTGATGATCGCCGCTGGCGTGGCCTCAATTCAGGAGGTCCTGCCATTTCCCATCGAGCGCGCCTGAGGGTGCAGCGGCAAACGGCAAGCCACAAGCAGCAAGTTATCGCAACGCCAGTTCGGCTTGAAGCTTGGGGCTTGGGGCTTGCAGCTTCGGTTTACGTTTCCAGCCAAAACGTCACCGGATGAAGTTGTTATCTGAGATGTGTTCCTGCGTCCGGTCGGGCGACAGCGCACCTGCACCCGCTTAAGCCCAGCGATGGTTTAAGACGATGGCGCGTTCTGCCAGTTCCGCTTGGCATGCCAAACACGAAGTATCTCGATGAACTCGCCGTTCCGGCGATAAACGATGAGGTATGGGGTTTTTGTCACGACCCACTCGCGGGTGCCGCCGACGTGACCCAGCCGGCCCAATTCGGGGTGGGTAAGGAGCTGCGAAGCGGCGTCCCAAACGCGTTGCGCCGCTTCTTGGGCGGCTGTGGGATTATCCCGGGCGATGTACTGCTGTGCTTCGATAAAGTCCGACAACGCAGGACGCGTCCAGCGTAGCCTCAAGCTTTAACATACCAGCGGGCGAACGCCGATTTCACCTCGTCCTCGGTGGCGAATGCACCACGGTCGGCGGCGGCAAGCCCTGCCTCCACCGCCTTGCGAAAGCGCGCTTCTTCGATGACATCGTCCCACGTGGCGTCGGCCGGGAGTTGATCGGCCAGCTCGTGCAGACGTTGACGCAGTGTGTCGGGGTTCGTGGACATGAGAAGCCTTCTCGTAAAACGACTATTTTTGAAGTATATCACCGGCCGTTGGGTTGTACACAATAGCCCAAGAACCTCGTGCCGAATGCCGGTCGAGGTGATGTTTTCAACGACTCTGATCCGTTGATTTGGACCCGTTGATTTGGAGCAATCAGCTGTCGTCAGCAGGAAGTTATTTTGATTATTAATTTAGCTGAACGCTGAAAGCTGACCGCAGATAGCTTATGGGAGCCTCTAAAAATTTAAAAATGTAGGGTGGATTAAGCGCAGCGAATCCACCGAATAGCGCCAAACAATATGATTTTGTTAGGTTCGCCGCGCTTAACCCAACCTACATGAGAGGCAATTTTTAGAGGTTACCTTATGTTTCCAGCCAAAACGTCACCGGCCCGTCGTTGGTGAGCGTAACCTGCATGTCGGCGCCGAAGACGCCGGCTTCCACCTTGGGATGCTGCCGGCGCGCCTGCGCCAGCAGGTGATCGAAAAGCCGCCGGCCCGCATCCGGCGCCGCCGCCGGGGTGAAGCTCGGGCGCATGCCCTTCTTCGTGTCGGCGGCGAGCGTGAACTGCGGCACCAGCAGCAGACCGCCGTTCACGTCCGTCACGCTCAGGTTCATCTTTCCTTCCGTGTCGGGAAAAACGCGGTAACCAAGGAGGCGATCGAGCAACCGGTCGGCCCTGGACTCGTTATCGTCGCGCTCTACGCCGACATACACCAGCAAGCCACGCCCGATGGCGCCGACGTTCTTATCCGCCACCTCGACTCTGGCGCTGCTGACACGCTGCAAAAGGCCGATCATTTCGCTCTCTCCGGATGGATTTTCAGGCGCGCGGCCATGGCGGCAAATCTGCCCAATGCGCAAGCGGGCGGCAAGGGCTGGTCCGTGGAATCTCTTGCGGGAACTGTGGTTCTTGGAGAAGACTGGGAACCTCAGAATAAGAAGTCTTCGCCGCAAAGAACGCAAAGATCTTTCTGTTGATTACCCGATGATTTTCTTTGCGCCCTTTGTGCTGTGCAGAACGCACGAATGTCGCGGGCGCGAACCTGTAGCCCTACTCGCTTCGCTCGTTCGTCCTGCCTTATGACAGG
>MFSY01000053.1:8666-11727 GCA_001785175.1 Candidatus Muproteobacteria bacterium RIFCSPHIGHO2_01_FULL_65_16
CTCGGCCGCGAGCTCCTCCACCTCCGCCAGCGGCAGCGCCGCGGCATCATCCCGCGGCGTCTCGTCCACGCCGGTCAGAACCACCTCCTCCGGCTCGGGCATGATGTCGCTCAGGATCGTCACGCTCACGCGGTCGCCGCCCTCGGAGCGGGCCTGGCTCAGCCGCTGTTCGACAAGCGCCAGAAGTTTATCGAACGTCTCCGGCGCGTCCTCATTCAGGGTGACGAGGCCGATGCTGACGCTGATCGGTAACGACGCACCGCCGTGCTTGAACGGCTCCGCGGCCGCGCGCATGCGCAGTTGCTCGCACAACTCGAGCGCCGGCGCGCGGTCGAGCGCGGGGATGATCATGGCGAACTCCGCCTCGCCCACGCGCGCGAGCGTGGCGTTCTTGCCCGCGGCGGTGGTGAGCATGCCGCTGAACCAGGCGAGCAGTGCGTCGCCCGCGGCTTTGCCGTGCTGGCGCTGATGATGATCGTACTCGTCAATGTCGAGCGCGGCCGCGGCGAGGTCCTGTTTTGCCTGCTGCGCGCGCGCAAACTGCTGCTGACCGGCTTTGATGAAGTGTCCGAGCCCGCCGAGGCGCGTAACCGGATCCACCTCGTCGGCGGCGGTCGCGGCGTTCGCCTGCGTCAGCCCCGCCTGCTTGAGCCGCAGGTATGCGTCCACCCGCGCCTGCAAGAGCTTCTGGTTGAAGGGCTTGGTGATGAAATCGGTCGAGCCGCAGGCGTAGGCCCGCGCCTTGGTCTCGTCGTCCTCGGCGCCGGTGATGGTGATGATCGGGAGGTCGCGGATGCGCGCGTTGTTGTCGGCCCGAACGCGACAGATCAGGCCGTAGCCGTCCAGGCGCGGCATCTGGATGTCCGTGATGAGCATCTTGATGCGGTCGTCCCGGTTCAACACATCCCAGCCGGCCTCGCCATCGTCGGCGAGAACGACCTCGTAATCCGAGCGCAGCATCTTTTCCACGGATCGGCGCATGACGAGGGCGTCGTCCACCACCAGCACCCGCGTCATCGCGGTCCCTGCGATATTCCGGTTATCGAGCACGCACACCTCCCCTGAGTTGTCCCCAGGAATGGGCCCAATGATTTGTTTATATGCTATTTGGGAGGGCGCGCCAAGGCTCGTACCACCGTTAATATTGGATTAAAACGGTTTTTTCTTATATCACCTACTGCTTGTACGGTTATAGGCGCGCTACAACCGTCTCCGGGCCGGGCGGCTCTGAGATCGGGCGCGGATCAGGCGGGGATCAAAACGAGATCAGGCGTTGGCGACAGCGACAACCGGCAGCGAGTAATCCGCCACGCTCCGGCTGCGATGCAGGCGGATCTCCGCCGGCAGTATGACATCCATGGCGATAGGCAGGTGATCGGAGATCGGATGGTTCAGGACCGCGACGCTTTGCACCTTGAGCGTCGGCGACGTCAGGATGTGATCAATGCAGCGCTGCGGATGCCAGCTGGGGAAGGTATGCAACCCCTGGGCCGGGGCGCAGAGCTCGGTGCGGCGCAGCAGCGAATCCATTTCCATGCTTTCCGGACCGCAGTTGAGATCGCCAAGCACAATCACGTGCTTGTGGCCATGCAGCAGCTCCGCCACGCAATCAAGCTGGCGCAGTCGCGCGCGCCGTCCCAGGGCCAGATGCATGACAACCAGGATCAGCGCGCTCTCGCCGTGGCCGAAGCGCACGCAGAGTGCGCCGCGCCCCGGAATCATTCCCGGCAGTTTGATCTCCTTGACCGCGCTCGGGGAGTAGTGGCTGAGCAGGCCCAGGCTGTGGCGGGCGAGCTTGCCGAGATTGCGATTGGTTTGGTCGTACCAGAAAGGAAAGCGCGCCTGCAGCGAAAGGTATTCGGTCTGATTTATGAAACCGCTGCGCAGGCTGCCGCCATCCACCTCCTGCAGCCCGACGATGTCGAAGTCGCTGATGATGTCGGCGATACGATCGAGGTTATCGAGACGCTTGGGACAGGGCAGGATGTGTTTCCAGCTATGGGTGATGTAGTGGCTGTACTTGCTGGTGGAGATTCCGGCCTGAATGTTATAGCTGAGCAGCCGCAAACGCTGTTGTCCGTCGCCGCGCCGCGGCTCTTCCAGCGGCGGCACTGAGACATGTCCGGGGCTGACGCCGCCAGCGGTCTTATTCAAGCGGTCCTCCCGCTGGAAACCCGGTCTTGAGAAAACAAGTGCTCCTCCCACAATGCGCGATGAAGAGAAGATAAAAGGGGCGGCTGTCCTTCCAATCCTCCATGATCGGCCGGCAAGCCGCGATTTTTCATCCCCCCAAAATCAACCGTAGCCGATATTCCGGCCGGCGCAAGATCGGCGGCGCCGAAACCGCCCGTCCCCGGTCGCCCGGTTTGCGCCTCTTGTCCCCCGACGGTTGGGTGGGCGCCCGTAATCCACCGATAAAGAAAGCAAAACCCCGACGATACATCGTCGGGGTTTTGGAATAAAAAGCCTGGCAGTGTCCTACTTTCGCATGGGGAGACCCCAAACTATCATCGGCGCTGAGCGTTTTCACTTCCGAGTTCGGAATGGGATCGGGTGGTTCCCGCTCGCTATGGCCGCCAGGCAAGCCTTTTACCCCCGCACCTTTCACTTTGCGCGCTGATTCTCTGGGCGCGCCAACGCGCAGAGTGAAAGGTGCGGGGCAATATTCGGGCAGTTAAAAATATAAGACGCGGGTTATGTTGCATTGTGCACTAACCATTCCACGCAACCAAACATCTTGGGTGTTATATGGTCAAGCCTCACGGCCAATTAGTACGGGTTAGCTCAATCCGTTACCGGACTTACACATCCCGCCTATCAACGTCGTGGTCTTCGACGGACCTTTAGGGGAGTCGAACTCCCGGGGAGATCTCATCTCGAGGTGGGTTTCCCGCTTAGATGCTTTCAGCGGTTATCCCGTCCGTACATAGCTACCCGGCGATGCCAATGGCATGACAACCGGTACACAAGAGGTACGTCCGTCCCGGTCCTCTCGTACTAAGGACAGATCCTCTCAAATCTCCAGCGCCCACCGCAGATAGGGACCGAACTGTCTCACGAC
>MFSY01000054.1 GCA_001785175.1 Candidatus Muproteobacteria bacterium RIFCSPHIGHO2_01_FULL_65_16
CCTATTACCATTTTCTCAGCGATGTCATAGCCGGCGCCTGTCTTGGAATGATGGTCGCTTTCCTTGTGGATGACGTTTTACTGAAAACCGCTCGATGAACGAGACAGAAACAGAACCACCTGGAAGACACGTTATAATGTAGGTTGGGTTGGCGCGAAGCGCCGTAACCCAACGATTTGTTGGGTTTCGCTTTGCTCAACCCAACCTACCTGGGCCATGTTTTTAATTTTGAGATAGATTCTACATATGTATAGTGCCAGAAGGTTCTGCAACAAAAAACAGACGGGGTTTTATGGACAACGAAGTACAACAGCGAGTACTCAAGGTTTTCTGCGAAGTATTAGAGCGGAAGGAAGATGAAATCCAGCTGGATGCTTCAATCCGCAGCGATCTTCAGCTCGATTCGCTCAAGCAAATGACGCTGTTTATCGCACTCGAAGACGAGTTTCAGCGTACCATACCGCTGGAAGTGGTAGTGGGGCTTGATACGGTAAAAGACATTATAGATTTTGTCGTTAAGAAGGTTCTTCAGGAACCTTCAGCCGCATGAATCGTCGGGTAGTGATCACGGGGGCTGGCGTTATCAGCCCCATCGGTATTGGCGTGGACGAATTCTGGCGCCAGTGCCTCCAGGCCAAGTCTGTTGTCGCGCCGGTCCCGGCGGAGTGGGACCGCTATGCGACCCTGCGCTCGCGCCTGTTGGCACCACTGCCCGATTTCGATTCCGAGTCCTTCGGCGTCAGCCGCACCGAGCGGTTGCAGCTCGACCCGATGACAGTGATGGTGCTCGGGGCGGCGCGCGAGGCGCTGGAGCGGGCCGGTTTCAGCCTGGTCCCGGGCGCAGCGGGGTCGCGTAGCTTTACGCTGTCCGCGCTCGACGTTGAGCGGACCGGGGTGTATATCGGAACCGGCATCGGCGGGATGTACAGTTTTCTACACAATCACGCACATCAACTCTTCCAACGCGTGCGTCTGGCCCTCAAGTCCTATGCCGACGAACGCGCGCCGGCGGAAGGACGTGCGGCGTTAGACGACGCTCTGGCGATGATGGCCCACGGGTCGCGGTTCCACCCGTTCGTGGCGTCCATGTATATGCCGAACGCCGCCTCCGCGGCGGTCGGAGTCAAGTTCGCGATAACCGGCCCCAACGTGACGTATGGAATGGCTTGCGCCGCGGGCACCGTGGCCACCGGCCACGCCTACCGCGCGGTGCGCGACGGCCAGGTGGACGTGGCTCTCACCGGCGGCGGCGAATATCTCTATGACGAGCACGGTCACAACTTTCGCGCCTTTGATGTCGCGGGCACGCTGGTGCGCGATTGTGCCGACCCGCAGACAGCGAACCGTCCGTTCGACCAGAAACGCTCGGGATTTCTGTTCAGTCATGGGGGAGCGGCGGTGCTGGTGCTGGAGGAGCTGGAACACGCGCGCCGCCGTGGCGCGACGCCGATCGCCGAGGTGATCGGCTACGCCGAGACCTTCGACGCCCACTCCATGATGAGCCTCGCGCCGGGCGGCGCGCAGATCGAGCGCATGATCCGTGGCGCGCTGGCCGACGCCGGTGTTGCCCCGCACGAGGTGGATTACGTCAACGCCCACGGCACCGGCACGCAGAACAACGATGCGATTGAGGCGGAGGTGATCGAGCGCGTGTTCAGTAAGCGCCCTCTCGTTAACACCACCAAATCGCTCCTGGGCCACACCATCGGGGCGAGCGGGGCGATCGAGGCTGTGGTCACGGCGTTGTCTCTGCGCGAGGGTACGACACACGTCTGCAAGAATCTCGAGACGCCGGTGCGCGACCTCAACTTCGTCCGGACCGTCGGGAAGCACGATCTGCGCGTGGGGCTGTCCCAGTCCTTCGCCTTCGGCGGGCACAACGCGGCGGTGGTGCTGCGGCGCTATAGCTGACATCCAATTCGCGCCTCGCCCGCCTCAGGCCGGGCCGGACCCCAGCATCCTCTCTAGCCCGATTCCTTGGCGGCTGGTTTCGCCTCTTCCGACGCGGTGGCCTGCTCGCGCTGGATGCGCTCGTAGATCTCCTGGCGATGGACCGCGATCTCTCTGGGGGCGTTGACGCCGAGGCGGACCTGCGTGCCCTTGATGCTGAGCACCGTGACCGTGACGCCGTCACCGATGGTCAGGGTTTCGCCCAGGCGGCGCGTGAGTATGAGCATAATTGCTGTCTCCTTGATGACATATCCGCTTACCCCGGTTCCCTGGCCTTGCACCGTCGCCTCCCTGGCGGGCCCGGATACGCCGTATTTTTCCAGTGGATTTGTCAGCTGTAACGTTACTATAAATTATAGTACAACGCCGGCGCGGAGGAATCAGCAATTTCCTATGGTCCGCCCGTCGGATCACGGCCCGGCCGCTGATCCGGCCTCACCGGCCGCTGTGCGCAGCGAGTTGCTCGGCGGTGAGCAGAAACACCGACTCGTCGCCGGTTTCGGTCGCAAGCCACAGAAAGGGCGTATCGGGAAACGCCGCCTGCAACGCCGCGGCGGCCCCGCCCACCTCCGCGACCAGAATCCCGCCGGCCTCCAGATGAACCGCGGCCTCGGCCAGGATGCGCGTAACGGCGTCCAGGCCGTGCGCGCCGGAGACCAGGGCGGCGGCGGGCTCGTGCCGGTGCTCCGGCGGCAGTGCGGCCATCTCCGCTTCGGCCACATAGGGTGGATTTGTGACGATGACATCGTAATGCTCGGTCGCAAGCGCGGCGAACAGATCGGACTGGATCGGCCTAACCCGATCCTCGAGCCCGTGGCGCCCGATGTTGATGCGCGCCACCGCGAGCGCGTCCGGCGAGATATCCGCGGCGTCCACGGCCGCCGCGGGAAAGGCGCGGGCGCAGGCGATCGCCATGCAGCCGCTGCCGGCGCAGAGATCGAGGACGCGGCGCACGCGCGCCGGGTCAATCCACGGCTGGAACCGCTCCTGAATGAACTCGCCGGTGAGCGAGCGCGGCACGATGACGCGCTCGTCCACGTAGAATTTCAGCCCGGCGAACCAGGCCTCCTTGAGCAGATACGCCAGGGGCTTGCGCGTGGCGATGCGCTGTTCCACCAGCGCGCGGATCTTTTCGAGCTGCGCGGCGGTCGGCCGGTCGTCGAGGTGCGCCTCGATCTCCTGCGGCGCGTGCCCGAGCGCCGCGCCCACGAGCCAGGCGGCCTCGTCGAGCGCGGTCTCGGTGCCGTGGCCGAAATGGAGCCCGGCGCGCCGCAGATGGCGCTCGGTCCAGCGGATCCAGTCGGCAAGTGTGCGTTGCGGGGTGGTGTAAGACAAATCTGCGCTAATCTGCGAAATCTGCGGATAAAAGGAATATTTACTTCGGCGTCTTGGCGGTGAAACCTATTTTTTCAGCCGCTCGATATCGGCGCGCACCGTGGCCGCGGAGCGCTTGAACTCGGCCGCCTCCTCGGGCGTGAGCGGAAGCTCGATCACCCGCTCCATGCCGCGCTCGCTGATCACGACCGGCACGCCCATGGCGATGTCCTTGAGGCCGTACTCGCCGTCGAGGATGGCGACGCCGGGGAGAATCTGGCGGCGGTCGCGGCTGATGGCGTCAACCATGGTGGCGACGGCCGCGGCCGGGGCGTCGTAGGCGCTCGCGCTCCGGCGCAGGCGCAGGATCTCGGCGCCGGCCTCGCGCGTGCGCTTGACGATCTGCGCGATCTTTTCCTGGGGCAGGAAGTGCTCGACCGGGATGCCGTTGATGCAGGTGAAGCGCGTCATCGGCACCATGGCGTCGCCGTGGCCGCCGAGCACCATGGCGGTGATGTCCTTGACCGAGAATCCGGTCTCGAGGGCGACGAAGCTCGCCATGCGCGCCGAGTCGAGCACCCCGGCCATGCCGAAGACGCGCTGGCGCGGCCAACCCAGGCGCTTCCAGGCCGCATAGGTGAGCACGTCCACCGGGTTCGTGACCATGAGCAGCATCGCGTCCGGCGCGCTTTTCAGCAGCTCGTCCACGATGCCGTAAATCACCGCGAGGTTGGTGTCGAGCACGTCGGAGCGCGACATGCCGGGCTGGCGCGGGATGCCGGCGGTGACGATCACGAGTTCCGAGCCCGCCAGGGCCTTCAGGTCGTTCGACCCCGTGAGCTGGGTGTCGAAGTCGAAGATCGGCGCCGACTCCTGGATGTCGAGCGCCGTGCCCTGCGGCACGCCTTCCTTGACGTCAACGAGGACGATCTCGCGGCAGAGCTCGGCCTTGGCGAGATTGTGCGCCGTGGATTCGCCCACGCGCCCGGCGCCGACGATGGTGATTTTTTTCATTCCTTCGTCTCCCCCCGCATCGCAGCCCTAAGTATAGCCGAACGCGACCCGCGGGCCGCGGGTCAGGCCGGCGGGTAGTGTTCCGGATACGGCGCGCGGGCCACGCCCGATTCGATGGCGGCGCGCGCCACGCCCGGCGCCACCGCCAGCATCAGGCGCGGATCGAGCGGCTTGGGGATGATGTAGTCCGGTCCGAATTCCAGATGCTTGAGGTGATATGCGTTCAGCACCTCCGGCGGCACCGGCGTGTGCGCCAGCCGCGCCAGCGCCTGCACCGCCGCCAGCAGCATCGGCCGGCTGATGCTCGATGCGCGCACATCCAACGCGCCGCGGAAGATATAGGGGAAGCCCAGGGCGTTGTTCACCTGGTTCGGGAAATCCGAGCGGCCGGTGGCGATGACTAGATCGGCGCGCGCCGCGCGCGCGATCTCGGGGCGGATCTCCGGGTCCGGGTTGGCGAGCGCGAACACGATCGGCTTGCCGGCCATCGTCTTGACCATCTCCGCCGTGACCAGATCGGCGGCGGACACGCCGACGAAGACGTCCGCGCCGCGCATCGCCTCGGCCAGGGTGTGCAGCTTCGTGGCCGCGGCGTAGCGGCGCTTGTAGTCGTTGAGATCGTCGCGCCCCTGGCGCACGACGCCCTTGCTGTCCACGAGCAGGATGTTTTGTTTTTCCGCGCCGAGTGCGAGCAGCAGCTCCAGGGTGGCGAGGCCGGCGGCGCCGGCGCCGAGCAACACGATGCGCGCCGCGGCCAGGTTCTTGCCCTGCAGCTCGAGCGCGTTCTTCAGCCCGGCGCAGATGATGACGGCGGTGCCGTGCTGGTCGTCGTGGAACACCGGGATGTCGAGCCGCGCGCGCAGCGCCTCCTCGACCGCGAAGCATTCGGGCGCGGCGATGTCTTCGAGGTTGATGCCGCCGAAGGTGGGGGAGATGCCGGCCACGATGTCTATGAACGCCTGCGTCGTGGCCGCCTGGACCTCGATGTCGTAGGCGTCAATGTCGGCGAAGTGTTTGAACAGCACCGCCTTGCCCTCGAGCACCGGCTTGGCGGCGAGCGCCCCCATTTTCCCCAGGCCGAGGACGGCCGTGCCGTTGCTGACCACGGCCACGAGATTGCCCTTGTTGGTGTAGCGATAGGCCGCGGCCGGGTCCTGGGCGATCGCGCGCACCGGCTCGGCCACGCCCGGGGTGTATGCGAGCGCCAGCTCGTGCTGGGTGGTGCAGGGCTTGGAGGATACGACGCGCAGCTTGCCCGGCGCCGGCAGCGCGTGGTAGTCGAGCGCGGCCTGTTTCATGTCTTTGGTCATGGTGTGAGTGATTCGTGATTCGTGATTAGTGACTCGTGATTCGTGAACCTCAGTCCTCAGTCCTCAGTCTCCGAGCTATCAGCTATCAGCCTTGAAGCTTGAGGCTTGTGGCTTGAGGCTCCCTTCCCCTATTCAATAATCTTGATCTGCTCTCCCGCCCGCGGCTCGCCGCGCGGGAATTTGTCGTTGAGCAGGCGCAGGATCGGCTCGGCGTGCTGATTGAGCGGGGATTTTTTGGCCAGCTCGGCGAAGCTGGCGCCGGCGGCGGCGCCGCGGATGCGCAGACGCAGCCCCTCCGCCAGGCGCCGCTCGCGGGCGGCGAGCGGGCGCAGGCTGCGCGCCGTGGTCAGGAACAGCGGGTCGGTCTTGTCGAACGCCGCGGGGTCGCGGGCGGCGCCGAAGAAGGCGAAGGCCTTGTTGTTGTAGTACAGCACCGTGACGCGCGCGTCGCGCTTGCCGAACGGGGTGGTGATGAAGCTGACCGCGGTGTGCGCCGGCAGGCTCGTGCCTTCGAGCGGCCCTTCGCGCTTGAGCGCGCCCAGCTTCAGGCGCTCCTGCATGTAGGCGCGCGGCGTGAGGCGCTGGTTCAGGTCCTCCAGCCGCAGCTGCATGATGGCGTCGCCGTCGCGGCTGGCGGCGGTGACGGCCTCGGGGCTGTTTTCGAGGCGCCAGCCGCGCGGAAAACCGACGGCGAAGTCGAGGTCGCGGTGGTAGAAGTCGGCGCCGTGGCGCACGCCCTCGCGCACGCTGTCGCCGAACACGATCCCGTTCAGCTGTTGCAGGTATTCCTCGCGCCCGAGGCGCGGCGCGGCCAGGGTCTTGATCTTGCGCGCCTCGCCGACCACCTCCTGGAGCCGGCGGTCGTTGCTCGGGTGGGTGGCGAACACGCCGTGATAGATGCGCGGCTTGCGGCCCTCGGCGAGCGCGCGGTTTTTCTCGAACTCCTCCTGGTTCTTGAGGATGCCGATGACGCCGATCATGGCGCCGCTGTCGTAGCCGCCGCGCGCCAGGTACTCCGCGCCCAGGCGGTCGGACTCGAGCTCGTGCTCGCGTCCGTAGCCCGAGAGCAGCGCGTTGCCGATGACGTTCAGCAGCTCCTGGCCGAGCTGGCCGCCGAGCTCGGGGACGAACACGGACAGGATCGAGGCGCCGATGCCGGCGGCCGTGGCCGCGGTGTACTGGCGCACCGAGTGGCGCGCGGTGACGTGGCCGATCTCGTGACCGAGCACCGCGGCCAGCTCGGCCTCGGAGTTGATGTAGGCCATGATCCCGCGGGTGATGTAGACGTAGCCGCCGGGCAGGGCGAAGGCGTTGACGTCCGGCGAGTCGAGCACGGTGAAGCGGTACACCAGCCCCGGCCGGTGGCTGTGCACGGCGAGCCGCTCGCCGACCCGCTGCACGTAGGCCTGGAGCGCGGGGTCGTCGTGGACGCCGTACTGGCGGCGGATCTGCGGGTCGGTCTCGCGCCCGAGGGCGATCTCCTGCTCCTCGGACATGAGCACCAGCTCCTTGCCGCCGGTGACCGGATTCGTGGCGCAGGCGGAGATGACGCCCGCGATCGCGGCGGCTCCGAGGAGATAGCGCAACAGGTGTGACGATCGGACCATGGCGTAGTAGCTGTCAGCGGTCGGCTTTCAGCCGTCAGCTAATCCTGTAGCTTCAAGCTGATAGCTGATTGCTATTCGATCAATGTTAACACGGAGGGGTGTTGCACGCGCAGGTAGAGGCGGTCGCGGTGCGCCGTCACCCAGCCCCGCGCGACCACGCGCCGGCCGACCATGTCCTCCGGTCGGCCGGGAAAATATTTTTCCCAGTCCGCGCGCGGCACCTTGAGCGCCATGCGCGGCGCGAGATCGAGGAAGATCATTTTCCGGCCGTGCCCGACGCGCGCTATTTCGCCCCGCACCAGGCGGAAGCCGGTGTCGGCGCGGGTGAGTTTCTCCGCCGCCACCGGGGCGTAATCGGGCCGGCCCCAGACCCCGCGTTGCCGCGCGCGCGCCTCGTTCTCGGCCGCGAGACGTTCCTTCAGGCGCGCCAGGTTCGGCGGAATCACGATCGCCCACGCCAGCCCCCGGCGGAGCATGGTCTCCTGGATGCTCGTTCCGTCGGCCAGCCGCACATGCGCCAGCAGCCGGCCGTAGCGGTCGCGTAGCTCCCGGTCCAGCTCCAGCGTGACGCGCGCCCCATGCGCGAGCCGGGCGAGCTCGGCGCGCGCCTCGACCGCAAGCGGCTGGTGGGGCGCGCCGTCCCTGCCGAACTCGGGGGCGTTGATTCCTATGAGACGCACCTCGCGCCCGTCGTCCAGGACCAGGCTGTCGCCATCGAGGACATATTCGACGCGGACGGTTTCGGCGGCGTCGCCGAACGCCGCCGCGGGCAGCAGCGCCAGAAACAAAAAGGCGCTCCGAAAGAGCGCCTTTTTTGCGGTGCCCGTCCGCACCGGGTTATTTCTTCAGGCCGTACTTCTGGCGGAACTTATCGACCCGACCTCCGGTGTCCACGACCTTCTGCTTACCGGTGTAGAACGGGTGGCACTGGGCGCAGACATCCACTTGCAGGTCGTGCGCCAGGGTGGAGCTGGTCTTGAAGGTGTTGCCGCAGACGCAGGTCACCTGGATTTCCTTGTATTCGGGATGGATGGCGGCTTTCATGTCATTGACCTCTAAAGGATTTCCACGATTTCCGACCGTGGAGCTGGAAGGGCGCGGATTTTAAGGGGAGAACGGGGGCGGGGCAAGCCCCGGCGGCTTCCCTCAGCGCTTCATGGAGTCGAAGAATTCGGCGTTGTTCTTGGTCGCGCGCAGCTTTTCCAGCAGGAATTCCGAGGCCTCGAGCTCGTCCATCTGGTGCAG